>SBHD01000110.1 GCA_006226345.1 Bacteroidota bacterium
CTGGAGAAATTAACCTATCCTGCAGTAAGGCCTGTAGGGAATAGGTGTTGTAAGCTTCAATCTGCATGGGTTGAAAAGGACATTTCTGTCCTTTTTTAGAGGAAAGTGTAGCCTGATTTTTGATCTCAGAAATCATCTTACAATCCAAACTTTCTTCGTTATGCCAGTTCTTACCTTGATTATCAGCCTGTTTTTTGCAACAATCGGCTTCAGTGGCCGTAGTGAAGAGCCCACAATTACCAAAAATCCGACCTCAGAAGAAACGCCTGAGTACATTATCATCGATATGAACACTCCGTGAGTGTATGAAATAACCGCAAAAGTAAAACCCTCCGCCTCCGCCTGAGGTGAGGTATGCGATTTAATCCTTCTTTTAGGTTTCAGCGTGTATAATCTCCTGAACGCTTTGAGCTAAACACGCTTAATTCTTGCCGGGCTTTCCCGCGCTGATGGAAGTAATGGTATTGCGTGCTGATATTGCGCGTCAGCATCTGCTGTACAGAGGGATGTTCGTGCCAAGCGAGCTGATAGCAGGTCGAGTGGCACACATAGCAGAGCGATGCCAGACCTTACTAAGGCCGGGAGAGCCTTTTTATTTTCCGGCCGGTTGTTTGACCCATTTTCCTGGTCATTTTTCATTTTTATATCCGCCGCTCGCCTCATAATGCAACCGGTTATTATTTTTTTCTTGCCAGTACTAACTTTTCCGTACTTTTCGCGGTGAAAAGAGAACCAAAGTGATAGTGGAATCCAACATGTCTGGTTAGGAGGGTTCCTAATCTTTTCTTTAATCTTAATTTTTGATTATGCGCATCCAATTTAGTCTTTCCTGCCAGAAAGGCGTTATTATTCCAATTAACTACCAATCGGAGATATCCAACTGGGTATTTTCAGTCTTGTCAAATGCCGGCGCAGAGCTGTCTGCCTGGGTACAACAACAGGGTTTTGATCTGAGTACCCGTAATTTCAAACTCTTCACATTTAGCCCGCTTGCCATTTACCCATATGAAATGGACCAGGTGAAGCAAGAGTTTAAACTTTTAGGTAACCAGGTAAAACTGAGCGTTTCCTTTTACATCGATCCGTCATTTGAGCAGCAAATCGTGCATTTGTTCCGGCAAGTACCGCTGACCCTCGGAACATTTGAAGGGGCTCCCGGCCAGTTTGAAGTAAAGCACTGGCAAATTATGTCCAAACCATCCTTCAAGGAAACCATGCAGTTTAAGGCTATATCCCCGATATCCGTTACCACTGTTGAGGAGGGGAAAGCGGCCAACCTGTATCTCCTTCCGGATCATGAGAGCTATGATATCAGCTTTTTCCACCACGCAGTCCGCCGATTTAAAGCAGCCAAACAATTCAAGTCGCTCGCTGCACTGAAGTTACTGGATCCGGCGTTTCCTATGAACTATCGTCTGATAGGACAGGCAAAATCGCGGCTGATCCATCTAAAACCGAATCCGGAGGGGATTACTCAGTTACGCGGTTTTACCTACGAATTTGAGGTTAGTATGCCGCTCCCCCTGATGGAGTTTTGTTATTACGCCGGTTTCGGCGAGTATCCGTATCTGGGATTCGGATTTGTGGAAATAAAATAAATCCTCTCCGATCAAAAAAATTATGTTGATGCGCATCCGCAGTTATTCGATCCTCATGGTGATGTCCCTGAGTGCCCTGTATGTAGTGTCCTGCGAGGAGGATACTAATACAAACGGGCCTGCACTTTCCGGGAGATGGGAGCTGGCAAATGGGTTTCGAAACGGGAAGGAAACAGAGACTTTGTCCGGGACCTATTTTCAGTTTGATACGGACGGTAATATGATCACCAATTTGCCTGTTGGTCCGGAACAGTTGATGCCGTATAAACTGGAAAAGAATATTATCCGGCAGCAAACTACGCCGCCGGTAGAATACGAAGTTCAAACCCTGAGTGATACCAGTCTGGTACTTGGTCTCGAACTCCGCGGTATGCAATTTACCATGCACTTTGTCAAAGCAGAGATTTCCACTCCTGCGGAGCATTCCTCTGAACTGGCCGAGCCAGACACCCTCTCCAGCGACAGTACTTCCTATAATTGAGCCTTTCTCCCTCAAGTTGAGCCGGATGCCCTTGGGTAGTGTACAAGGTTTAGCTGCGCTCCAGGATCACGGCGTACCCCTGGCCAACACCAATGCACATGGTGCAAAGGGCATATTGCCCGTTCCGCCGTTGCAGTTCCCGTGCTGCTGTTAGAAGAATACGGGCGCCAGACATACCCAGAGGGTGCCCAAGTGCAATAGCGCCACCATTTGGATTAACCCTTGGATCATTATCGGCCAGGCCCAACTGTCGGGTGCAGGCCAGCGACTGTGCCGCAAATGCCTCATTCAACTCAATTACGTCCATTTGATCGAGCGTTAATCCGGCTTTTTCCAGGGCTTTTTGACTGGCCTTTACAGGGCCTATGCCCATGATCCGGGGCTCGACACCTACAACCGCTGTACTGACAATACGTACCAGAGGAGTAAGCGCATGCCGCTTCAGTGCTGTACCTGAGGCAACAAGCAACGCAGCAGCACCATCATTAAGTCCGGACGCATTTCCTGCAGTTACAGTGCCGTTTCTGCGGAAAGCCGGTCGGAGTCCGGCCAGGATATCCACCGAGGTCTTTGGCTTAATGAATTCATCGTGTTCAAAAAGAAGAGGGTCCATTTTCCGGCGTACAATGGAAACCGGTGCGATCTCCTCTGCCAGGTATCCGGCTGCTTGGGCGGCACCTGCTTTTTGCTGACTCCAGCAGGCGAAACTATCCTGATCTTCCCGGTTGATCTCGTACAACTCAGCCAGGTTTTCTGCTGTTTCACCCATCGCTTCTGTACCATACAGAGCCTCCATCTGAGGATTCACGAATCGCCAGCCAAAACTGGAGTCGTACATTTTGGAATCAGTACCATAGGCTTTCTCTGCCTTGCTGATAACATATGGCCCACGGGTCATGTGCTCTACACCGCCGGTGATAAAAAGGTCGCCGTCATCATTCCGGATTGCCCGGTATGCATGTACGGCAGCAGCCATCCCGCTGGCACACAGCCGGTTGATCGTTTCTCCGGGTACCGAAAAAGGCAGGCCGGCCAGGAGCAGGGCCATTCGCGCCACATTCCGGTTGTCTTCACCGGCCTGGTTGGCACAACCCAGAAATACATCTGATATTTCAGCCGGGTCAAGATCGGGATGCCGGGTAGTTAAAGACCGGATAACATGTGCTGCCAGGTCATCGGCACGGACAGGTGCAAGCGTGCCACCAAACTGGCCAATTGGAGTGCGGATTCCATCAACGATATATGCCTCTTGTTTCAACGTCTGGATTTTTTGTGAAAAAACTCGGGGGCGAAGTTCTTTCGATTTTCCGACAAAGAACAAATGCGGTTTGGTTTTTGTTGTTTTTTAATTATTCCTGTAGCGCATGTGCTGGACGTTATTCTTGTCGGATCATGTGGTGCCAGTTAGCCTTCCTGTTTCGGATCAACCGTGTGTCCGGCACCTCCTGCATAGTGCGTTATTTTCTGAATCTTCCCCCCGGTGCGCTCCTTTTTGATGAATACAGGCGCTTTCCGGATTTATGAACAGCAGGTTATGAAAAAAGGTCTGGATCAACTATTCCACCGACTGGATGCTGACCGTGCACGGCTGTCCGAAACTGTTCCGCCGAGAGACGAAGCGCATGCATTGATAGACGGTCTGGTTAACTTTCTTTTTCCGGTTCATTGCCAGCACCATCGGCCGGCTCATGTTCAATATGCGATCTTACGCGATGATCTCATGCAATTGTTACGCCCTTTACTGTCAAACGGAAGTGTGGCTGCAGAGGTTGTACAGCATTTTTTTGAGAGGCTCCCTCATGTTCATGAAGCATTGACAGAGGATGCCACGGCCATTCTCCAGTTTGACCCGGCGGCTACCTGCCTGGATGAGGTGATCGCTACTTATCCGGGTTTTTATGCTATTGCCACTTACCGGATCGCACATGAGTTACACCGGCTGAGCATTCCATTGCTCCCCCGTGTGTTTTCTGAATACGTGCATGGCAAAACGGGTATTGATATTCACCCGGCAGCTACCATCGGCCGTTCTTTTTTTATCGATCACGGTACCGGGGTGGTGATCGGTGCCACAACGATAATTGGCAATCAGGTAAAGTTATACCAAGGCGTGACGCTCGGCGCATTGCAGGTAGAGAAGTCACTTGCGGATGTCAAACGACATCCCACCATAGAGGATCGTTGCATTATTTACGCCAACAGTACGATTCTGGGTGGATATACCGTGGTCGGACACGATTCGATCATTGGTGGTAACACCTGGCTGACCGAAAGTGTGCCGCCACATTCTATTGTACTTCATCAACCACAAGTTAAAGTCCGGAGCAAAGCACAAAAGAACGAGCCTTCCACAGGCATGTAGTAGTCTGGTAACCTGAGCGCTTTGATCGCAGGATATCAGTTTGAGTCCCTGAACGATTCCCAGTCGGTGGACTGGTATTTATCTTCTGCTGCAAAGCGCAGTTCCTTGAGCATGTCCGGCACCTCTTTATACCCCGGGGATATCATGATGCGTTCATACTTTTCATTCAGGTAAACCATGGAAGGATAGCCCATTTTTCCATCCAGGAGAGCGTAGGCAAGGGTATGTATGCCCCGGCCATTTCCACCGGATACATATTTGAATGTTTCCCCGTTAAACTGGATATCGGCCTTTTGTTCGGCATTTAATTTTACCGGGTAAAAGTGTTCGGCGAGGTAACTGGCTACCTTTTCGTCTGCGAACGTAGAGCGATCCATACGCTTGCACCAGCCACACCAATCGGTATAGACATCCACAAATATTTTCTTGGGATTGGTTTTCTGCAGAGCGGCCGCCTCTTCCCAGGTGTACCATTTGAGTGCAGGTGTTTCAGGCCGGGATACGGGATGGAAGGCGGTTAGCAGGCACCAGGAGATGCCGGTGAGTACAATTACGGGTAGCAGATTTTTCATATATTTTACTTAAAAACAAAAAAACCGAGTTCCGGATCAGACCAATACGCAGTCTGTCAGAGAAGGGGGCTTAAAGGTACTTGGCAAATTTTTATGGTGTTGTTAAGGATTTGATAAAACCTGTAAAAACAGTGCGGAGAAGACAATAGCTGCAGTTGCTCAGTTGGCAAATCCCCGTGCGTAGGGTGCGACCTCCTGGCCACAAAACTCCTGCCTCAGGTATTTATAATAGGCTGTAATCCCGATCATCGCCGCATTATCAGTGCAGTATTCAAATCGCGGGACGTAGGTTGTCCAACCTTCTTTTTCCCCCATGGATTCTACTGCCTGCCGCAAGCCGGAATTGGCACTTACTCCTCCGGCAATTGCAATTTCGCGGATGCCGGTTTGCCGGGCGGCTTTGCGCAGTTTTTTGATCAAAATTGTGACAATGGCGTATTGGATGGAAGCGCACAGATCCGCCAGGTTCTCCTCTATAAAGTTTTTTTGTTCCTTCGTTTGGTCGCGCAGGAAATACATGATGGCTGTTTTCAGGCCGCTGAAACTAAAATTCAGCCCTGGAACGGCTGGCTCCGGAAACGGGAACCTGGCCTGGCCGGATCGGGCATGCTTATCGATCAGCGGACCTGCCGGATAACCAAGTCCAAGCATTTTGCCGGCTTTGTCGAAAGCCTCTCCTGCCGCATCATCCAGGGTTTCACCAAGAACCTCCATTTCCAGGTGATCAGTTACACGGATAATCTGGGTGTGCCCGCCACTGACGGTGAGGCATAAAAAAGGAAACCGCGGGTGCGGCAGTTCCGCAAAATGAGCCAGTACATGCGCCTGCATGTGGTTAACCTCGATCAGGGGAAGGTTAAAACTCAGTGCAAAGGCCTTTGCAAAAGAGGTGCCTACCAACAGCGAACCCAGGAGGCCTGGTCCGCGGGTAAAGGCCACAGCGCTCAATTCATTTTTGTGAATTCCTGCTTTCCGGATGGCCAGGTCCACTACCGGGATGATGTTCGCCTGGTGCGCGCGCGATGCAACTTCCGGTACAACTCCGCCATACTGTTCGTGCATTTCCTGGCTGGCGACACAGTTCGACAAAACATTTCCGTCCCGGATAATTGCAGCCGAGGTGTCATCGCAGGAAGACTCAATTGCTAAAATAGTAACATGCATATTTTTCTGGTTGCCAGAAAATTTGCCTGGCAGCTGGCTGTTTTCTGGTGCAAAAGTACGATTTTTACACGCTGAAGTGGGAATTGTCCCACGCTTCAATCTGTCTGAATTGGCACGATTCTTTATGAGTGTATAGCCAATACTCAACATGTTTGATCGAATAGCTAACTTTATTGTTTTAAATCCTCCAGACACTTTATGTTCTCCTCTTCTACAAAAGACAAAAAGAATGTTGTTGCGGCAAACGGCCTTTCCAATGGAACGGATAAGGACGGAAACCAAACAACGGTAATTGCCAAAGGAACAGTGATCGAAGGCAAATTCGCCTGCAGTGATAACGTGCGTCTCGACGGTTCAATAAAAGGTGAAGTACAGGTTGATAAACGACTTGTGCTTGGTGAAGGTAGCAGTGTGGAAGGTAATATTCATGCACGTGACGCTGCCATCCGGGGCCGGATCAAGGGTGATGTATTTATTAAGGAAGCCCTGCACCTGTTGGAAACTGCCATAATAGAGGGCAATATTTCGGCAAAAACGATGGTCGTCGATGAGGGTGCCCGGTATAATGGTGCCTGCAAAATTGGTAATTCCAGTACAGTCGCTAAGAATTGATTTTGCATCTTTACGGGTAATTAGGTTGAATGCCTTCCTGTAAAAGATGGAAAAGCATATTCTGGAACTCAATGACAATCGCCTTAACGCCGATACCGCCCCGGCATCTGCCCTCCACCTCGTGGTGGGCACAGAGAGTGTTTCGGTGATGGTTGCCGATCGTGCCGGGGAAGTCCTGTCACTGCAATCCTGGCAATATTCCAGTTCTAACAAACCATTTGCTGAAATTTCGAAGGAGCCCAATGCGGTCTTGGCTGCATCCGGCTTGTTGCAATTGCCTTTTGGACAGGAGCATCTGGCTATGTTTCACAGAGGCGTAACCCTGGTGCCCCGTCGCTTGTTTCAGCACAATGCCCTGGAAGATTATTTCAAACTGATCCTGCAGCCGGGTGAGTACGTTTTCGGCTATGAAGAAATGCCGGAGTTTGATGCCAACCTGGTTTTTGCCACCGAAAAAGCACAGATCCGGTTTCTAACCGATCTTTTCCCCAAAGGACGGGTGCGGCACCTCGCTGTCCCATTGTTGCGGTATGTCCGCAGTTTGTCTGGGATATCCGAACATACCGTATTTGTAAACCTGCGGCACCAGGTTGCCCAGGTTATTGTGCTCGAACGGCAGAATCTGCTTTTATACAACACGTACCCTTTCTCATCTCCTGCCGACCTGCTTTATTTTGTGTTGCTGGTGTACGACCAGTTTCGGCTGAGTCCTAAAGAAGTGCCACTGACGGTAGCCGGCAATATTTTGCGGGATTCTGAACTGGACCGCATTCTTTACCGGTTCATCCGGGAGATCCGTTTTGCCACTCCGCCGGTGCAGTTTCATGTATCGCCGGAGGCTCAAACGCTACCTTTACATTGTCACCTGGATCTGTTTTGTCTCAAAAACCATGTTTGACCTGTGCGAATTATTGGAGGAAAATTTAGAGGACGCCGGTTTACACCACCTGCAGATAAATGGCCAACAAGGCCTACTACCGATTTTGCCAAAGAGGCACTTTTTAATATCCTGAATAATCGCCTGGATTTCGAATCGGTGAAAATGCTTGACCTGTTCGGAGGAACCGGTAGCCACTGCTATGAATTTATTTCGCGGGGATGCCTGGATGCTACATATGTAGACAAGTTTCCGCCTGCTGTGCAGTTTGTCCGGAAGCTGGCGCAACAACTGGACATCGAGTCCTGCCTGAAGATATTTCAGATGGACGTTTTCCGGTTTATTGATTTTACCACCGAGCAATACGACTACATTTTTGCCGGGCCTCCGTATGCCCTGCCGACCATTGACATCATTCCGGATCGGATCTTCGAAAAAAATCTTTTAACCCCGGATGGCTTGCTGGTACTGGAACACAATCCGAACCACGACTTTATTGAGCATCCATACCTGGTTGAGGTACGGCATTACGGCAAAACATATTTTAGCTTTTTCCAAAAGTTGCCGGAATCTCAATCCGTTGATGATTAACTACTGCCTTCGGCAAATAAGAGTAATCGGGGCCGTTTGTATCTGATTACTCAGGTGACCCGCCTGATCCTGGATCTGGATCAGGTAAAAAACAGTATCTAACTGTTGTGGCGCATTGATCGTATCACAAGGAGGGAGCGGAGGCGGATAAATACAGCAGGTCGTAGGCACTACAATAGAGATCTCGCCAGAAATCCCGTTGCCGGCGCCTTGTTGCTCGATGTAGGGAATTCGGTATGAAGGCTTCTGGAAGGAATCCCGGCCGTCTATAATAAAGATATTTTCCTGGTCATCTTTGAATCCAAGATCCCCGTCGCCGTCTGTAAAGGAAAAGGTGATCACCACACTGTCCTGACCAAAGGTGGACTGGAACATAATATCTTTGGACAAAGATTCGAATGTAATAACCGGTTCTATTGGATAATCCGGTGGTTTTACGCAAAACAGCAGTACGCTGGCCACTGATACCAGCAGAATTCCGAGCCCCCAGGTTGAATTTTTCATGCGGTCGTATTTTGTGTCTAAATTAGCGGCTTTTTCCAGCAATGCAAACACCTGAGCGACAAGATTTATTGTCAGAAATAGCGGATTTGGCTCCAGCCGACTTCGAGTCTGTTGCATTGAAGGTCTTTAGGTATCAGGCGGCTCACAATCCGCTATACGGGCGGTTCGTGCACCTGTTGTCCCGCCACCCGGAAGGGGTTTTGTCTATGGAGCAGATACCATTTCTGCCGGTTTCACTGTTCAAACAGTATGCGGTGCAATCCGGCTCCTGGAAACCCGAAGCAGTGTTTACCAGCAGTAGTACAACCGGTCAGGTCCCGTCCAGGCACTTGGTCCGGGACATGGCCTTTTATCTGGAGCATACAGAGTATACCTTCTCCCGCTTTTACGGCGATCTTTCTGACTGGTGTGTGCTGGCCCTTTTGCCGTCGTACCTAGAACGCTCGGGATCTTCTTTGGTTGCCATGGCCGATTATTTTATCCGGAAATCAACTGATCCGAGAAGTGGGTTCTTTCTGCATGATCTTGAATCCCTCCGTGTGATATTGAGCGAATGCCAAAACCAGGGGAAGAAGACGTTGTTGCTGGGTGTGAGTTTTGCGCTTCTTAACCTGGCTGAGCAGTTTCCAATGGATCTGAGTGGAATTGCCATTATGGAAACCGGCGGCATGAAAGGCCGGCGCCGGGAAATGACCCGGCAGGAATTACACGAGATTTTGTCCAAGGCATTTCAGGTATCCGGTATACATTCGGAGTATGGCATGACGGAGTTGTTTTCCCAGGCCTACAGCCTGCCAGCACAGGCGGCCGGGGCCCCGGCGCGATTCCGGCCTGCCCATACCCTGCGTGCTATACCACGGGAGGTGAATGATCCTTTTTGCCCGGCCCCTTCGGGTCGTACTGGTGTGTTGCAGTTCATAGATCTGGCCAATTTGGATACCTGTAGCTTTATCGCTACGGAAGACTTGGGTAAGACATACTCTGACGGAAGTTTTGAGGTGCTGGGGCGCTTGGATGCGGCAGAGTGGCGCGGGTGTAATTTATTGGTAGAATAGTTTGTTTTGATATACGAATCATGAAACGAATAGGCTTGTTGTCGGACACACATTCCGTATTGGATGCACGCATATTTGAGCATTTCGCCGAGTGTGATGAGGTATGGCATGCTGGTGATTTCGGTAGCATGGCAGTAGTAGATCAATTGGAGGCCTTCAAACCCTTGCGGGGAGTCTACGGCAATATTGATAATGCCCGGATCAAGGCTGTTATGCCGCTGGACCTGCGTTTTGTGTGTGAAGAGGTGCCGGTATTTATGACACATATTGGTGGGTATCCGGGGCGGTATAATCCTCGGGTACGGAAAATACTGGAAGCGGATCCTCCAACCGGTGGACTGTTTATTTGCGGGCACTCCCATATCCTGAAGGTGATCGCAGATAAAAAGCATAAGTTTCTGCATCTCAACCCCGGTGCGTGTGGGAATGAAGGTTGGCATAAGGTAAAAACACTGATGCGATTTGAACTGGATGCAGGCAATATCCAGAACCTCCAGATCATTGAGTTGGGACAGCGCGGTCGTAAATTCGAATAAATTCCCGGAAGCGCTTATTTTTGTGCCCCTTTCGGTCCCGTAGTTCAATGGATAGAATAGAGGTTTCCTAAACCTTTGATGTGGGTTCGATTCCCGCCGGGACTACAAGAATGTATCAATTAAAAAAGCAGCACTGCAAACGCAGTGCTGCTTTTTCTGATAGATGTGGTGTCTGATCACCAAACAGGATATACTTACCCGAAAACCAAATCAGAGGTTCAGTAACCTTTTGATCCTGGGTCAGCTGATCAGTTTAACCCGTTATCCAGTTTATTTACCTTTCGTTACCGGTTGGTCCTTGCCCCGAACTTCACCGTGGATCTCGATGTGTGTATCGGTCGGGTTGGTATTGGCAGTTACGGTAACCTGTTTGCTTTGACGACCCGGTTTACCTTTGGTATTGAACTCAACTACCAGTTCGCCTGTGCCGCCCGGAGGTACAGGCTGTTTGGGCCAGGTCGGAACAGTGCAGCCACAGGAACCTTTTGCATTGGAGATCACCAAGGGCTCGCTACCGGTGTTGGTGAAGTTATAAACATGTTTTACAACAGTCCCTTCATCCACCACACCAAAGTCGAAAGCTAATTCATCGTACTTGATACTGGTGAGTGAACCTTCCGGAACAGACGGTACATTAACATTCGTGCCGGGGATGTTTCCGGTGTTGGCAGCATTGGCGCGTTGTCCGGCATTGGCATCAGTTCCGGTCAGGGCGGCAGCAGAATGGCGGATCTGATCGCCTTCAGATTGCCCGAACCAATTTTTAAAGCCACCGCCAAACAGGTTGGCGATCAGGAGCAGGGCCAGCAATGCCAGCAGGCCGATTTGGATTTGTTTACTTCTTTCCATTGCTTGTCCGAGTATTTTGTAAAAAAGATTGGATGAGTACTGAAACTTGTTCTTGCGCGACAAAATTACATTGAATTGATACCGCTTGGTTTATACGGAAATTCAGTTTGCAAATAATTAACACGGCTGTTCAGGTGGTTCGTTTCCAGGGTTTAATCACCAAACGGAGACTCTGATCATAGGTAAAATAGTTCCATACCCAGTTTAGAAAGATGAATAATTTGTTCTTCATACCGAGTATGGAAAACAGGTGCACAAACAGCCATACCATCCAGGCGAATGCACCCTGAAAGCGCCAAAAGGGCAGGTCTACAACCGCCCGGTTTCGCCCGATAGTCGCCATGGCCCCAAGGTCACGGTAGTGAAAAGCTTTCATTGGCTGCTTGCGGTTCAACCGGTGCAGGTTGCCGGCAAGTTGCCGGGCCTGCTGGATCGCTACCTGTGCAACCTGTGAATGCCCATGCGGATAGGCTTCTTCGGTCTGGTACGCCTGATCCCCTACGACAAAGATGTTGCCAAATGCCTCCGTTTGATTGAAGGCATTCACGACCAGCCTGTTGCCATGGGTGTAGGCCTCTTTCGGCAGTCCTTCGATCGTGTTGCAGGTAACGCCAGCTGCCCAGATCACTTTGTCAGCCCGGATAGTTGACCCATCATTGATAAAAACCGTTTCGCCATCGTAATCGGTTACCACTTTATCCAGCCACAGGTTTATCCCGAGATCTTCAAGGAATTTCCTGGCAGCTGCTGATGCTGCCGGCGACATCGTGTTCAACAGTTCCGGAGCGCCGTGGATCAGGTGGATGTCAATTTCGTCGCGGTCCAGGTCGATGTAATCCTTGGGAATAATGTTCCGTTTCATCTCAGCTAGCGAACCTGCTATTTCGACGCCGGTCGGTCCTCCGCCAACAATGACGATATCCAAAAAGCGCTGTCGTTCTTCGTAATTGTCCGCAGTGACCGCCTTTTCATAATCCTCAAAAATAGTGTTCCGCAGATACAGCGCCTCATTAACGGATTTCATGGGAATGGCGTTCGCCCGGATACGCTGATTGTTGTACCAGTTGGTATCCGCACCAATGGCCAATACCAGATAGTCGTAATGCAATGCACCGATCTCGGTATGTACTTCCTGCCTTTCCGGGTCTACTCGCAATACCCTGGTTACGCGGACGAAAACGTTTTTAATTTTCTGAAACACTTTCCGCAGTGGGAATACAATACTGGAGGGCTCGAGACCTGCCATAGCCACCTGGTAAAAAAGCGGCTGGAACTGATGGTAGTTGTTTTTGTCGATCAGTACGACCTGAAATTCCGATTTGGATAATTTCCGGGCCAGGGTCAATCCGCCAAAGCCGCCGCCTACTATTACGACACGCTTTTGGCCGGTTTCGGGAATATTGAACTGCATAGGATGTGACAGGTGGGTAGGTGACTTTTAGGACAGGGAATCTTTTATTTTTCAGGTATCCGCTCAAAATAGACGTGTCCGTGTTTTCGGTAGATCTCACGTGCGTCGGGCAATTCCTGTAGATCCTGCAGGTTGGTGATCTTGGCAACGAAATAGACCTTTTTGCCCGGATCTCCGTGTGCCAGGGTATTATAATCCTCTCGTTCCGGGGCACATTGGCCGGGCATTTTACGCGTGTAAAAAAGGTGGGCGTAGCTTTTAAACCCGACGGGCTTTACAAAACAGTCTTCTCCGGCTTTGCTCTCATAAAATTCTATGGTGGAATATTGGGTGTAGGCTTCTATGTTGCGGATGCAAAACAACAGGGTAAATGCAACAAATACAGCACCGCCGGTAAAGACGGTTTGCGCTGCCAGCCAGGGCTGGTGCCGGTTCCAGTATCGCCAGGCTGCCAGGCTGGCCAGTACCAATACGGCCCCTGGCAGGCCTTGCCACCAATACCATTCCACTTCTGTGCTCAACTTCGCCAGGGCGTACGGATTATCGGCAAAAAAACCACGCAGCCATTCCGGATGCTGACCCAAAAGCGGCAGAGCCATTTCTGCCAGGCCGATCAGCAAACCTAGCAAAGGCAGCAGGATGTGAACAATCCGGGGTCTGACCTGCCAGCGCAATGCTCTCCAGATAGTCAGACTGCCCAGGTAGGTAAGCGGAAAATACGCCAGCGAGGAATAATGTACGATCTTGGTTTGTACCACTGAAAATAGTAACAGGACGGTCCAGAACAACAATTGCATCCAGGTCGCCATATCCGAACGTTTACAACTGGCCAGGGTGTCGGATTCCAGTAGCTCATCTTCAGGCTGCCGGTCACCCCAAAGATTGGGTAATGCAAATGCTGAAATAGGGAAACACCCCAGCAATAATACCAGCACATGATAGCCAAAGAATCCTCCATGACCGCTGTCTGGGGTAGAAAGCAATCGGATCTGATACTGGACAAACTCCGTAATAAATGCGGGTCCGTTGAACCACACTTCGATGCCAAACCAAAGAAGTGAAACAGACAACGCTGCCAGTGAGAATAGTATAAGGTGTTTGAAAAAACCTTTGTTCCGAAAACGGTACCGCCCCCAATAGGCCAGTAAAACCAACAGGACAATCAGGTAGGCTGAAGGCCCTTTGGTCAGAATAGCCAGTCCCAGTAATCCGCCCCCGAGGATCAGATACCGGTACCGGTGCCAGAAATTCCGTCCCTCAAACCGGGTAAAGAACAACCATCGGAACTCGATAAAGCCATACAAGCCGGCAAAAATCAACAAGTTGAACCAGGGGTCGATAATACCGCTCCGGAAATAAAGATGGGGGAGCAAACTGCCGAGCCAGGCCAGTGCCCAGACCCAGCCGAACAGGCGGTCGTGCAGCCGGCGTCCGATATGGTAAACGATGACCAGTGTGAGTATCCCGCAAACAGCATTTGGAAACCGGGCAGAGAACTCATTGATACCAAACAGGTTCATGGATGCAGCCTGAAACCAGAAGAACAAGGGCGGCTTTTCCCAAAAGGGCTGGAAATTGATCTGTGGCCGGAGATAGTCTCCGGTTATGACCATTTCCCGGGCGCATTCCGCAAAGTTGATCTCATCCCAGTCAAACAAATGCACGCCACCCAAAAAGGGCACAAAAAAAAGAACAGCCAAGCCTGCTATTCGAAGGTAATCAAACCGCATAATTATTATTTTCCAGCTGTATTCAGGTTCCCCCTGCAAGTTGGGATTATTATCCAACAAATTACCAGGCCTCCCGGTTCACCGGCGTTCACTTAGTATTTCACCAATGGAGTGCAAAGCCAGTAAGGTCAGGCAAATTGCCAGCCCCGGAGGAAGACTGATCCACCACAACTGCGGACTGCTGCGGGCGTTTTGTAACAGGCTTCCCCAACTGGCGCCCTGCAAGTTATAGTCTCCATATCCTAAAAAGGACAAGGAAGCCTCCAGCAAAATCGCACTACCCACACCAAAGGCCAGAATGGTATATGCTGGACGGAGCGCATTGGGTAAAGCATGCCGGAATAATATCCGCCATTCGGAAAGTCCCATGCCCCGGGCGGCAGTAATGTAATCCATCGAGCGTACCCGCAACAGCTCTGCACGGATGAATAATGCCACTCCCGGCCAGCTGAAGGCACCAATAAGGGCTACCATAGCCCACAGGGTTTGCGTCTGTTCCTGCAACATGGCCGCAAAGGCAATTATAGCCAGCAAGCCCGGGATAGACGTAAACACCTCGGCCAAACGCATAATGACCAGGTCTGCCGGAACGGGAACCTTTTTTGCAAAGTATGGTATGAATCTGCTAACCAGAGATCCTATCGCTATGCAGGCGGACAAAACAACTGTAAAACTCAGAATGGCCAGTGACCAATATCCGGTTGCAGGTGCCCGGTATAGAGGTACGGCGCCGGCATAAAACCAGGCTAATGGAAGTCCGGCTAAAAAGAACCAACCGGCCCCTCTTCGGATACGGAGCCGGTCATCCCCCCAATACCCGGCAATACTTCCCAGCAGGAGTCCGATAAAAAAAGCCAACCCCATGGCAATGGCACCTGTCAGAACGGCTATGCGGGCACCATGAATCAACCCTGCTGCCACATCATATCCGTTGGTGTCCGTACCGAGCCAATGCCTGAATCGGCCGGCAGGCTTTGGATGGAAACTACCGGGTCGGGCGCTTCGAACGGTGGTATCCGGACTCATCGGCAGCTCGCCTGCTGCAAATGGAACAGGGGCAAATACGGCCTTGTCATAGTCAAACTGTCGCCATAAAAAATGCCGGTTGATAGAGTCCAGCACTGGATCCTGTAAGGGCAGGGTGGGGTCCTTCCAGAGCAAAGCCAGTCCCGGATAATAATCCTTACCCTCTATCTTGCAATAAAGCGGCCGGCTGTTGACCAGCAGGTCACTGGTCAATGCCAACAAGACAAGTACCCCCAACAGGTAGAGCGCTGGACGGATTTGTTTATTTCTCCACCATTCCATGTTGTTCGAAAGGAAAGGTTAATGCATATGTAGAACCAAGCTCCGATACATATTTCCGGTCCCGGGCAAAACCCAGTATAAAACCTCCACCACCGGCACCACATATTTTCAACAGGCAATCCTGTCCGGCCAGACAGGTTTCCCAAAGGTGTTGAAATGCCGGAGGGATCATTGGCTGCATATTCCTCGACTGAAATGCTGAAACTCCTCTTAGGGCATCCCAGAATGCCGCTGTATCGGCAGTTTCCCAGGCTTCCAACATAGTATTGTGTGCCGGCATCAAGTCCTGCTTCAATTGTGCTGAAAATTCGGGGTGCTCACTTTGATCCAGAAACCATTGTACCAAAGGTGCTGTCTGACGGGGTATCCCGGTATCCAGCAGAAAAATAACCGGCGCATCGTTTTGCCATTCCGGACTGGTAAAAAAACTGACCTCTGTGCGATTGATGATCCACAGGGACCGGTTCAGGTAGCTGGTGAGTGGGTCTATACCAGAGCTTTGACCGTGAAAAAAACTTTCCATCTCGGCAAAAACCTGTTTTAACCTGCTCAGGTCTGTGGTTTTTGGCTGAACGTATCTGTCGTATACAGCGGCACATAATGCTCCGGAACTTCCCAGGCCATACCCGGGGGGGATGTCCGATTCAAAATAGAGCCCACCCTGGATATCCGCTAAAAACCGCTGTGGATCCATTCCCGGGAGCTCCTTTAACTGAGTGCTTTGTGCAAAGGCCGTGAGCGCTTGTATAAAGTCTGGTTGTTGTGTAGGGGCGGCTGTAGCCCATTGCCCCCGAAAGGCTGGAACTGGTGTTGCCAGGGCCCGGGCGCCCAGCAACAGTATATACTCGCCAAATAAGAGCAGTTTAGAAGGATAATACCGCATTCCGGGTCTAAAGGTCGGTTCAAGATTTTAAAGAGCAAAATCGACTGTACAGAATGGACTAAGCCCGGGCCTTTAAATTGACATGCTATCCCGAATTTTTACCTTTCCACATACGGTACACACCGAACAATCTTTACCTTCGCGCTGTTGAACGGACCCTGAAGAACCTCAACGCCCCGATCTGCCAGGCTACATAATTATCAGATCCATCACCACCACATTTCGTGACCAACAGATCATATCTACGATGAGTCAATTTCCACACCCCGACCGGTTTGTCGACCGGCATATCGGGCCTAACCAACAAGACCTGCAGGAGATGCTCCGTTTCCTGAATGTGAACTCTCTGGAGGAACTTATCGATCAAACTGTCCCGGACGCAATCCGGCTGTCCAAACCGCTGGACCTGCCGGAACCGATGTCGGAATATGATTATTTGCAGGAGTTAAAGAAAACGGCTCAGATGAACCGGTCGGCCCGAAACTTTATCGGAATGGGCTATTATGGTACCATCACCCCGTCGGTAATTCTGCGTAACCTGTTTGAAAATCCAGGTTGGTATACGCAATATACGCCCTACCAGGCTGAAATTGCACAAGGCAGACTGGAAAGCCTGTTGAATTTTCAGACGATGGTCAGTGACCTGACCGGTTTGCCGATTGCCAATGCCAGTTTGCTGGATGAAGCAACCGCTGCGGCAGAAGCGATGCATATGTTCTATGCTGAAAAGAACAAACGGGCCAAACCAGGCGAGGAAGCAAACGAGTTTTTCGTATCGGATACTGTTTTGCCCCAGACCATTGATGTGCTGAAGACCCGCGCTTTGCCACATGATATCAAACTTGTGGTCGGTGACTGGAAAACATATCAGTTTACCGAGAAAACCTTCGGTGTGCTGTTGCAGTATCCCAACATGCAGGGGGCGGTTGAAGACTACCGGCCTTTCGTGGAAAAGGCAAAAGCGCATCAACTATTCGTCTGTGTGGCCGCCGATATCCTGTCCCTGGCACAGCTAAAACCACCAGGGGAGTGGGGCGCTGACTGTGCAGTTGGAAATACACAGCGTTTCGGTGTGCCAATGGGATTCGGAGGCCCACATGCTGCCTATTTTGCCACGACGGAAAATTTCAAACGACAGATCCCGGGCCGGATCATCGGGGTGTCAGTTGACCGGCACGGAAACCGGGCCCTGCGCATGGCACTGCAAACCAGGGAACAGCACATCCGCCGTGAAAAGGCAACCTCCAACATCTGTACTGCGCAGGCCTTATTGGCCAACATGGCTGCTATGTATGCTGTTTACCATGGTCCGGAAGGAATACAGAAAATAGCTGCACGTGCGCATCACATGGCTGCAAGTCTGGCAAAAACATTGATCAAAGCCGGTTACACCCTCGCCTCCAGTCATTTCTTTGATACGATCCGGCTGGATCTCCCGGCCTCCCAACTGGCGACGATCCGGCAAAAAGCAGAGGCCGCCGGGTTTAATTTTTACTATGACCAGTCCGGGCTGCAGATCAGTATTGACGAAACTACAACCGAACAAGACCTGCTGGATATCACAGCCATTTTCGGCACCGAATTCGGTGGGCCGGCGGCGTCCGCTCAAATACCGGAAGGCCTGAAACGCGAGTCGGCTTACCTTACGCATCCGGTCTTTCACTCCTACCGGACGGAAAGTGAGATGATGCGTTACCTGAAGTATCTGGAAAACAAAGACCTCTCACTGACCCATTCCATGATCTCTCTGGGGTCTTGTACGATGAAACTCAATGCGGCCACCCAAATGATCCCGGTTAGCTGGGATCTCTGGGGCGGAATCCACCCGTTTACCCCTGCCGGGCAGACGGCCGGCTATCAGAAGATCATTCGGGAGTTAGAGCAATACCTATGCACGATCACGGGCTTTGAGGCCTGTTCTTTACAGCCGAACTCCGGAGCACAAGGTGAATATGCAGGGCTGATGATCATCCGGGCTTACCACCATGCCCGGAATGAAGATCATCGCACAGTGGCATTGATCCCTTCGTCTGCACACGGTACCAACCCCGCCAGTGCGGTCATGGCTGGTATGCAGGTGGTCGTGGTGGCCTGTGATGAGCGTGGTAATATCGACGTGGCAGACCTCAAGGCAAAGGCAGAACAGTATTCGGACAAACTTTCCTGCCTGATGGTAACTTATCCCTCCACGCATGGTGTTTTTGAAACGGCCATTCGCGAGATATGCTCCATCGTACACCAGCACGGCGGTAAGGTTTATATGGACGGGGCGAATATGAATGCCCAGGTCGGACTGACGAGCCCGGCTACCATCGGTGCCGATGTGTGTCACCTTAATTTGCACAAAACTTTTGCAATACCACATGGAGGCGGCGGCCCTGGCATGGGACCGATCTGCTGTAATGCCAGTCTGGCGCCTTATCTGCCCCGCCACGTGTTTGCTGAAACCGGCGGAGCTGAAGGTACCAATGCCGTGAGTGCTGCGCCCTGGGGCAGTGCCAGTATCCTGCTGATCTCTTATGCTTATATCAAGATGCTGGGCGCCAGTGGATTGACGGAGGCTACCATGTATGCAATCCTGAACGCTAATTATATTAAATCGCGTCTGGAAAAGGACTACCCGATTTTGTACAGCGGCGAGCTGGGTCGTTCAGCCCATGAATTGATCGTTGATCTGCGGCCATTCAAAAATGTCGTCGGTGCCGAGGATATAGCCAAGCGACTGATGGACTACGGTTTTCATGCACCGACCCTTTCGTTCCCGGTTGCCGGTACTATTATGATCGAACCGACGGAAAGCGAAAGCAAGGCTGAACTGGACCGCTTCTGCGATGCTTTGCTGAGTATCCGAAAGGAAATTGATGAGGTGGCTTCCGGCGCCTATGACGCAGAGGATAATGTGTTGCACAATGCGCCGCATACTGTTGCGGAAGTGTCTTCGGATGCCTGGCCGCACAAGTACAGCCGTGAAAAAGCAGCCTTCCCATTGTCATATTTGCGGGAAGGTGGCAAATTCTGGGCAACGGTAGGACGAATTGATCAGGCATATGGCGATCGCCACCTGATATGTACCTGTCCGCCTACAGAGGAATATATGACGGAAGAAGTCCAGTAATAGTTTATTTGGGCATTCATTACACTCGCCGATAAATATTGGCAATTCGGGTGTTAAAAATGGTTGCCTGCGGTTTTCATGCAACGTCAACGGCTTCCGGGAGTCTTTATCCCGGAAGCCGTTTTTTAATGGCTTTTGCTATGAAAACAAAATTTCCTGTGTGTGCTCTAAGTGTCCTTTCCGGACCAGAACAACCGGCCGGGCCTCCGCCCCGCCGCTATGTCATACCTGATGCCTCGACAAGCCGGGTACAGCCATTCTTCCAGGATTTTTCGTTTCCATTTTTCGATTAAAGACATTTACCGGTAGCGGACCCGCTACCGGTGTCTGAGAATAAACTTCACAGAAAGTTTGATTTGGTTACCGCCCTGGCAAAAGTGCCAGGGCTTTTTTGTATTAAATAGGTGCTGCAGGATGCCGTGGAGATCCCGCGCAGTTAAATTTTTGTTAGCGTAATCCAGAATATGGCAGCATTGCTGCAGGACTTTTATTTTTATGGAGTGGTTCCGGTCCGAAAGTTACAAAACTTTTCCGGGGGCTAGCCGGCACAGCCGTCCAAAGATCATATTTAAACCCATTCCATGAAATCAATTCTCCTATTGCCGTTGATACTGTTGATATTCCTGATTGGCTGTTTCTCAGCCAATCAGGTCATTGAAACCGTCCAGCTTACACCTGGCCTGGAAATGCCGGCCCATGCGCGACCGTTGGAAGTGTTTTACCTGCAGGAAAGCCTTCAGAAAAAAACACTCACGGAGCTTGCCTTACTTCGGTTGCCGTATACCGGCAATGTCTCTGAGGCCTTTCTGTTGCAACATGCTAAAACAGCGGCACAGTCATTGGGTGCAGACGGAATTTATGTATTAGGTAAAGAGCACCCGGTCTATCCGGTCCGGAATCTCCGGGACAGGGATTGGGAGAGCTCTCCTGAAGTAAATACCACCGTTTTTCGGGCTGTTGCCTTTGTGTACGATGAGAACCTGAAAGACTCCGTCCACGTTTATAAAAAATTGTTGGCCCAGGAACAGGAAAAGCAAAAAACCCGTTACCTCCGGAAAAGAACCGGAAAGGACGAAATTGCCTTATACCGAACTTCAGACACGAGTCCTGGTAACATGGCTTTGGTAGTGCGGGAATCTGTTCCGATGAAAATGCTGGAACAGACCGATATCGTGCTTTTTAATAAAAAGCGCAACCGTAAAAGTTGCGTGTACAAGGTATTATACGGAGAACAAGAACTGTATGTCAGTGGGTTTGATGTGGAGCTTATTGTCCCCTGAGCCGGTTATTGCATGCCGTTGGTTCCCATTTTCTCCGGTAGCCAGGATTGGTAGTAATCCGGATCTTCAATACCAGTTGCAAATTCGGTCATCAATAGTGGCCGGAAGGTATCCACCATTACCGCAAGTTCACGTGTTTCCTTGGCACCAATACTTTTTTCCACGGTACCAGGGTGTGGGCCGTGCGGAATGCCGCCGGGGTGCAGGGTGATCATGCCTTTCTCAACATGCTTACGGCTCATGAAATCCCCGTCGACATAGTACAAGAGTTCGTCTGAATCAATGTTAGAATGGTTATAGGGCGCCGGGATGGCTTG
>SBHD01000284.1 GCA_006226345.1 Bacteroidota bacterium
TGGCATTTCAGCCGGGTGTGCGCGGTATCGGAGGCCTGTATTTGCCGGATCTGTAGCCGGGCGGGGCGGTCGTCCAGGCTCCAGTCGTATAACTGCCGTCCGGGTTTTTCCTGTGCCCAGCGTTGCGCCGCTGTGGCGACGGTCTCCTGGTCGGCACACACCACGAGGGTACTTGCGGAATCGAACAGCCGCATTTTTTCACTCAGTTTGACGGCATCGGAAGGGAAGCCTTCGCGGTGCGCCGGGCCGATGTTGGTGAGCACGCCGATGTTGGGCCGGATGATGCGGGCCAGGCGTTCCATCTCGCCGGTCCGGGAGATGCCGGCCTCGAAGATACCCAGTGTGTGTTCCGGCCGGATCTGCCACACCGACAGCGGCACGCCGACCTGGGAGTTGTAACTTTTCGGGCTGCGCACCACCTGGAACTGATGGGCCAGCTGGGCCAGCCATTCCTTGACGATGGTTTTGCCATTGCTGCCTGTAATGCCGATCACCGGCAGGGCGAATCGCGCCCGGTGGTAAGCAGCGAGCTGCTGGAGCGCCTCCAGTGTATCGGCAACCTGCAGGATATTGGCTTCCGGCAGGTCGGCGGTATCTATGTCACGGCTGACAACGAAATGCCGTACACCGGCGGCGTAACAGGCGCCGAGAAAGCGATGGCCGTCGTGCCGCTCACCGGTGAGGGCAAAAAACAGGGCATGTGCCGGCGCTGTGACCGTCCGGCTGTCCAGCAGGAGTTGCTCGATCGCGGCCTGAGGGGCAACTTTCCGGAGCCAGCGCGCCTGTGTGATCCGGTGTATGTGTTCGATGGTGTAGGCCATATTTCGGGTCTGGATTACGCCCCAAGTTACTGGTTTTCGGAGATTAACCCCCGGCCAATCCGGGCTTTGTTTCAGGGGTGTTTACGGAGCATGCGCAGTGTTTTCAATCACGTATAAAGCCCTTACCTTTGTCAAAAAGTATACCTTGGAGATCCTGATCCACTCCCTTTCCGAACTCGACGATGCAATGCCTGTATTGGCGGATGCCCTGGGCTCCCGTCGGAAAATAGCGTTGTATGGCAACCTGGGGGCGGGCAAAACGACCCTGGTGCAGGCTTTTTGTCGTTGGTTGGGTGTGGAAGATACGCCGACGAGTCCGACCTTTTCCCTGATCAATGAGTATGGCTACCGCGATACCGACGGCAAACTCGCGCTGGTACACCACCTGGACCTGTATCGCCTGAAGAACGAACAGGAAGCATTTGATATCGGCATCGAAGAGGTGTTATACGACCCCTGGTATTGTTTTATCGAGTGGCCGCAGGTCGTCGAAGCCATGCTGCCGGAAGAAACTGTGAAAATTCAGCTGGATATCTTGAGTGAAACCGCCCGCCGTCTGTTAATTTTGTAGGCTGACAACATCCCGGCTACCCGGATTCGCTATTACGCTGCAGAAATGGAAACGCTCGCCACCACCTTTGACAAGTACGCTACCCAAACCGAAAAACTTGAGGTTGGCCGAAAACAACAACATTTGTTTATCGGTATTCCCAAAGAAACGACCCTGGAAGAAAACCGCGTGGCCCTGGTGCCGCATTCGGTGACTACGCTGGCTGCGCACGGACACCGGGTAGTGGTAGAGGCAGGCGCTGGTGAAAAAGCCCGGTTCAGTGACCACGACTATTCGGAAGCAGGCGCTATGATCACCAAAAGCCGGGAAGAGGTGTTCAAAGCCGATGTATTGCTGAAGGTAGCGCCCCCTACCCTGGAAGAAGTGGACCTGATGCGGCCCAATCAGGTCGTGATCTCACCGATCCACCTGCCCCTGCTCAATCCCGAATACATCACCCGGCTGCAGAAACGACGTGTCATTGCCCTGGCCATGGAATATATCCGGGATGACGAAACAGGCGTGTTCCCTATCGTACGGGTGATGAGTGAAATTGCGGGTACCAGTGCCATCCTGATCGCTGCCGACCTGCTGTCCACTGCCCGGGGTGGCAAGGGCGTGTTGCTGGGCGGAATCGCCGGTGTACCGCCGGCCAAGGTGATTGTGCTGGGCGCCGGTGTGGTCGCAGAATTTGCCTGCCGCACTGCGATCGGCCTGGGTGCCGAAGTGCGTATTTTCGATAACAATGTGTACAAACTGATGCGGTTGCAAAAACATGTAGGCCGGCAGTTGCATACTTCTGTGATCAATCCGATCCACCTGCGCGAACAACTGGTCAATGCCGACGTGGCCATCGGCGCCATGCATTCCGGTCACGGCCGCACGCCGGTTGTCGTCTCGGAGGAGGTGATCCGGCAAATGAAACCGGGCTCTGTGATCATCGATGTCAGTATTGACCAGGGCGGTGTGTTCGAAACGTCCGAGACCACCCGGCTCGACAAACCTACCTTTGTCAAACACGGGGTGATCCATTACTGCGTACCGAATATTCCTTCACGGGTAGCCCGGACGGCCTCCGATGCCATTTCCAACATCATCACCTCCCTGCTGCTGCGGGCCGAAACCGGCGGTATCCTGTCGCTCATTACCAGCCACGAAGGCCTGCGCAACGGCGTGTATACCTATAAGGGCTGCCTGACCAATGCATACCTTGGCGAGCGATTCCAGTTGAAAAGTACGGATATCGACCTGCTGATCACTTCCGATTTTTAGCCTTTATCATTCCTTACTGATCCCAGCAACCTTTGGCGATCTGTTGGGCAAATTCCGGCTCGCGGATCAGCCGCAGGTAGGAATTCTGATTATGCTCCGGGTTTTGGTCCGGCGGCACCGACTGAAAGATAAGGTCGGCCAGCTGATGCCAGCCTTTTTGTTCCAGGGTGAGCTTTGCCACGCACAGGCTGTGCCCGGGAGATGCTTTTGGATGTGCCCGGACCTCGGCCAGGCGGGCCTGTTCGAGGTACCCGGCCAGGGTATTGGCGGTGGGCTGTTCGAAATCGACCTTGTGGATCTGGGGTTGGCCGGGGAGGTACCGAACCGTAAAGGCATCGCTGTCGGACAGTGGAAAACCATTGGGCAGGATGACCTGCCCCGTGTCGCGTACATAGAACCGGCCGGACACCTGTTCCTTGTCTTCGGTCAGGAAGCCGTAAAAGACACGGCGCTGGACGTCTTCCTGTACCAGTACCAGCCGGGCGATGGCAGTACGGCCTTCGGCTGCCAGCAGGCGTTCGTTTTCCGGTGACAGGCCGCTGACCATGCTTCTGCCTACGAGGCGGTTTTCGATCTGCTGCTGATTCCACCAGCGCAGGCCAAAAAACAGGCTGGACACCACAAGCACCATGGCACCTACCAGAATAGCGATGTATTTCAGGTTGCGCCGGTCATCCTTCCGGCGCAGGCGGTTGCGCGGCGTATCTACTTTTTTGTTGACCTCGAATTCGTAGGAAAAACCCTTGGGCTCCTTGATCACATGGACCTCGCAGAGTTCGTCTTCGATAAAAAATGAATAGGTCCTGGATTCTTTAACGGCAAAATCAACCTGGATGATCCGCAGGTCGCAATGGAGGAGCAGGTGACCAGTGCGGTCACCGTGATACAACCCGATTCGATTCCGGTTGCCAAAATCATCCAGGAATACCCAGCCGACTTGCGCCATACGGCAGTAATACGTTTTGAGCATCCCGCCTTGCCAGGGCCAGCGCGGGAAAAATCAGGAGAAGAGGATTCGGGCTGGTTGGAGTGTTCCTGTAAAACGTTGAAATCGGGTTTTGTTGTGGTCAGCCGTCCCAATTTTTTTTCAAAATGCCGGTATCGGACACCGGGAAGGCTCCGTCCAATTGCTACAAATATTACGCGGCGCTGCCGCTAAGAGTTGATTAAGCCTGCCAGAAGATGACCTGTTCAAAACCCACGTTAAATTAGTCTTCCATCAGCGGCCCTTTTTTATAAGTTGGCCTCCGGTTTTTATTTCACAACCGGCCTTCCGATGCTCAGGTACTGAAAGCCGAGGCTTTTCATTTGTTCCAGGTCGTAGACATTCCGGCCGTCAAAGATGACGGGGTTTTTCAGCAGGCTTTTTATCCGCTGGAAATCCGGCGTACGGAACTCACCCCATTCGGTCATGATCGCCAGGCACTCGGCACCCTCCAGCGCTTCATACATGCTGGAAGTAAAGCGGATGCGATCGCCGTAAATAGCCTGCACATTGGGCATGGCTTCCGGGTCAAAGGCTTGTACTTTGGCGCCGGCAGCCAGAAGTTCGTCAATGATCACCAGTGCCGGAGCTTCGCGGATATCGTCGGTGTTGGGTTTGAAGGCCAGCCCCCAGACGGCGATCGTACGGCCGGCCAGTTTGTTGCCAAAGTGGGCCTGCATCTTTTGGGTCAGTACGGATTTCTGGATGGTATTGGTCTCCATCACGGCATTCAGGATCTTGAAATC
>SBHD01000064.1 GCA_006226345.1 Bacteroidota bacterium
CTGGATAACGACGGCGATCAGGATATTTTTATCGAAATGGGTGGGGCATTTCTTGGAGATGCATATCCTTCTGCTTTCTACCTGAATCCCGGCCAGACAACCAATAACTGGATATGTTTGAAACTGGAAGGCACCACTTCCAACCGCGCCGCTATCGGCGCCAGCCTAACCCTCAAATTCAGGGAAAATGGCAAAGTCCGGCAGGTCTACCGGGAAGTGAACGCTGGCGGCAGTTTCGGCTGTGCACCTTTTCGCCGGGAGATCGGAGTAGGGCAGGCGACGGTCATTGATGAGATTTCTATTTTCTGGCCCGCAAGCAAGACCCGGCAGGTGTTTCAAAACGTACCGGTCAATCAGTTCCTGCGGATTACCGAAGGCCGTGACGATTATGAAACTCTGGAACAGAAGAAACTGGTCTTCAAAAAGGCCGACGGTACGATACCTATGTGTGCCCCGATCCAGTAACGGAGCCCTGCCATATCTGAAATACTTACCATCTGCAACCCGGTAATGTTCTGCTTGTCCTTCCTGTAGACGTTTGATCTAAGGAGTATCTATTTAGCGCTTTGGAGCTCTACCTGCTTTTCAAAATTCAAATTCAACTTTCAATTTTGACTTCAAAGGAACTTTACCAATCAGGTTTGCGTAATGGAAGTCAGAAGATCAATTTGAAAAGTTTTTAACCCGAAGGCTGCTAAATGCCTGCTTCCTGGCCCGGACGGACATCCTTACCAAATCATTACTGGAATGAAGCCAATCCTCCCAATCCTCTGCATCCTTTGGTGGAGTGGAGTTTCCCTGTTTGCTCAAGCCCCGCAAATCGATATTGCCCGACGTCAGTATTTCACCAATGCACTGGGCAATGAAAGCATTACGTTTGACGGAGTACCGGACGAGCCGGCCTGGGATCTCGTAGACTGGTCGGGTGATTTTATCCAGTACCAGCCCCATGAAGGTACCGAGCCTGCCCAGGAAACCCAGTTCAAGATCCTGTACGACGACAAATTCCTGTATTTGGGGTATCGCTGTTTTGATACCGACCCCGACAGCATTGTACAGCGGATGAGCAGGCGCGATCAGTTCCCCGGCGACTGGGTTGAGGTTAATATCGACAGCTACCACGACCTGCGTACTGCCTTTTCATTTACGTTATCAGTAAGCGGGGTAAAAGGCGATGAGTTCGTTTCCAATAATGGTGGCGACTGGGACACTAACTGGAATCCGATCTGGTACGCCAAAACACAGGTCGACAGCCTGGGATGGACAGCGGAAGTAAAGATCCCGTTCAGCCAGCTCCGGTATGGCAATCAAGCCGACCCGGTTTGGGGTATCCAGGTAATGCGGCGGATCTTTCGCCGGGAAGAGCGGTCCACCTGGCAATATATTCCACAAAATGCCGGTGGTTGGGTAAGCCGGTATGGTGAACTCCTGGGTTTGCGAAACCTGCCCACCAAAAAGCAGGTAGAACTGGCGCCATATGCTGTCGCGCAGGTTGAACGGTTTGAAAAGCAGGAAGGCAATCCGTTTGCCGATGGTTCGGATAGCCGGCTGAATGTCGGCCTGGATGGCAAATTGGCCGTTACGCGCGATCTGATCCTGGATTTTACGATCAATCCCGATTTTGGTCAGGTGGAAGCCGATCCTGGTGCAGTGCGCTTGGATGGATACGAGATCTTTTTTGAAGAGCGTCGACCCTTTTTTATTGAAAGCCGCAACCTGTTTGACTACCAGCTGACCGGTTCGGTCGCTGGTGGTGGTTATGACTCCGACCTGTTGTTCTATTCCCGCCGGATCGGGGGGGCTCCACATGGCAGGCCCCATTTGTCTGACGGTGAGTATGCCGACCTGCCCCAGAAAACCAGTATTCTGGGCGCAGCCAAATTTAGCGGCAAGACCAAAAATGGCTGGTCCGTTGGCCTGATGGAGAGTGTTACAAGGCGTGAAAATGCGCTGATCGATCATGATGGCGAACGCAGGGAAGAACTCGTCGAACCCATGACCAATTATTTTGTCGGCCGGTTACTGAAAGATTACGATCAGGGGAATACCGTGCTGGGTATGGCATTCAACGCCGTAAACCGCAATGCCGGTCTGGATGAGCTGCACCGGGGTGCTTATTCCGGCGGGGTAGACTTTCAGCGGTCCTGGAAAAACCAATGGTGGTACGTGAAGGCCAATGGCCTTTTCAGCCATGTGACGGGGAGTGAAGCCGCGATATTAGGAACCCAGACCGGTTTTGTTCATTTTTTCCAGCGGACCAATGCTGCCCATTTGTCCGTTGACAGCAGCCGGACCTCCCTGACCGGTACCGGTGGCACATTCCGTATCGGCAAGATCGGTGGCCGGCCGGACAGCCTGGGAGGCGTGTTCAAATTTGAATCTGGAATTACCTGGCGCTCGCCCGAGCTGGAACTTAATGACATCGGGTTTTTGCGAGCTGCCGACGAGATCAACCAATTTTCCTGGGCGGGATACCAGATCCAGAAACCATTCGGGCCATTCCGCAACCTGAGGTTGCACTATAACCACTGGGCGCGCTGGGATTTTGGAGGGCAGTTTATTTATGCCGCTTTCAATGTCAACTCCCACGCCTGGTTTAAAAATAACTGGCGGGTGGGTACCGGGATAACCTGGAATCCGCTCGAGATTTCCAATAATGCCCTGCGGGGCGGTTCTTCCTTGCGCACACCAAACGGTTTCGGTGGCTTTGTGTATCTGGAAACTGACGGGCGGAAAACTGTTTCCTTTATTGCTGAAACCGGATTCGCCTGGGGAATAGGGAATACTGTTCGGCAGGAGGAATATGGCGTCGGGATTAATCTGCAGCCGCTGGATGCTCTGGGCATCAGCATCTTTCCGGAATATGACCGGGCCTGGCGCCGGCAGGATCAATATGTTACCCAGGTTGACTATGATGGCAACAGAAGAACGATCGTCAGTGAGGTAGACCAGCGCAGTTTTTCCCTGACGACCCGCCTGAACTATAATATCACCCCGGATCTGACCATCCAGTTTTATGGACAGCCTTTCATTTTCCGGGCACTTTATCAAAATTTCGGGTATGTGCGCGATCCGTTACATAAGTCGTTTGAGGAACGGTTTCACCGGTTTCAGCCGGGTGAGATCGCGACAGCAGGCGATGGTTATGCAGTAGATGAGAACGGTGACGGAACGGTGGATTATCAGTTTAACACTCCGGACTTCAACTTCGTCCAGTTTCGTTCCAACCTGGTTATTCGTTGGGAATACATTCCCGGCTCGGAGGTCTACCTGGTCTGGTCGCAGGGGAACCTTCCGGATGCATATGGCGATCTGGGAACACCGCTGGTGAAAAGTCTGTTCACCAACCTTGGGGGACAGAAGCCTCAGAATATTTTCCTCGTGAAAATGACCTATCGCTTTTTGATGTAAAAGGCAAAATGTAAGATGTAAAAGTTAAAAGGGAGTTCTTCGGGTAATGTGTCTTGGTGGCACTTTCGGCTGGAGATCCAGTCGCCACAAGAGTCCCTTTTAACTTTTACATCTTACATTTTACCTTCCCTATTCTGTTCCCCATTTCCGGCCATTCCGCACCCGGTTGACAAAGGCGTTGGCCAGAGACGGATTGGCCGCCACTATCTCGTACAGTTCGCCGTCCGGCATCTTGATCTGGGTTTCTTTTGATTTCAGGCTTAGGAGGGCGTCGTTGAAACGCGTACTGCTGGACACCACATTAAGCGCACCAGCCTGGTAGCCAAAGAAATACCAGAGGTCGGCCGAAGCCTTGATATAGAGGTAGAAACGGTCATCCTGGTTGCCGGGCATTTTGTATTCGACATAGGCCGACAGCATTTTCTGGATGGGTTCTCCATTGATGGATACGATCGGGATGCGGTCTTCCAGGCTCAGGAAGGACTGGTATTCCGGGTTCCAGATCACCGGGTGGCGGCCCAGTACAAAGGCGTATTTGTTGTCGTTCCGGGGCAGGGTAAGGTAGTTACTGCGCAGGTTGGCCATGGATTCTTCCAGGTCTTTTCCATCCTCGATAAATTCATTCAGTGCCGGCTGATAGAACGCCTGCAAACTGTTGAATGGCGGTACAGCAGCATCAAAACTGGAAGCCCGGATGTCATTGACCACCATTTCGATAAGGGATTTGGGTATGATCATCTCGATACCGGTCATAAACTCTCCAGTGACCTTGAACATGGCAGTATCCGGGATATTGTAATCCGTTTTAATGCGGCCGGCGGCCTTTACTTTCATATACTCCAGTCCTGAACCAATATTGAGGGGCCCTTCAGCCTGCAGTACGCCCGTCTGGTTTTCATATACCATTTTAGGGCCCTTGTAGATACCTTTGGTCGTGACCCGTGTCGAGTCGCCGAAGATAAACTGATCTTTTTGCGGATCGTATTTGAAAACTCCTTCGCAGTTGATGATGGGCCGGTCCACCCGGGCAAAGGGTACCTCCATGGTACGTGGGTAGAGCATCCCCGATTCACGGGAAAGGAAAAAGCCCAGGAAGAGAAGGTCGCCGTTGAAGGTTTTCAGGTTTTTCACCCGGATGGTCGGATCGTTCTTGTCCACTTCCGTATACACACTGAACCAGGGATTGCTCAGGTAGTTGGCTTTTAGCTGGCCAAAACCCTCGAACCGGAGGTTTTGCTGGTTGGCACTCAGAATAACCTTGCCCTGGAAGAGCGTTTTGATATCCATGTGGAAACTGTCGGACTCGCTGACGTCACCGCTGGCAGTGGTCAATACATTTTTGGTTGACATGGTACCTGGTCCGCGTCGTTCTCCCACAATGTTGTTGAAAAACACCTCCTGTGTGTGTTCCGGGATGTTGTACTCATAATAGCCTGTTGCCTTGTACAATTTCTTACCCAGGATATCTACGGTAGCCCGGTTGATCGTATGGTATTTGCTGACCGTGTCGGCTTCAATGCGCGCATCCTGCAATTGTTTCAATTTCCCCCCGGCTTCTACCTCAATATTTCCGTCAGACGGGTAAATGTATGCATCAGCTGATTTGATCACCTCTACGCCACCAATCATCAGCTGGCTGTTTTTCATATCATACAGGGCCGTTTTACCCAAAAATTGAAGAGTATCCTGATTGGCGTCAATAGATACAAAACGCCCGGGCTCCTTTTCATCACTTTTAAAAGTTACCGTCTGCTCCTTCATGTCCCAGGTGAATTCGTTCATGGAGGTCCGGTACTTGTTGAGGGGGAGGGTGGTGGTGGCATCCGCCGTATTGGCTTTAAAGACACCAGTCTGTTTATCGAAATCCAGTTCACCATCCACATTTCGCGAGTCAAAGACAATATCTGAACCGTTCAGGGCCTTGATCTGCAGATCGGCAGTATCCGAACTTGCCTGGAACGGTCCGTAGGCAATGATCCGCGAGGTGAGCTTGCCACCGAACCATTCGAATTCACCACGGCCTTTCAGACCGGATGGTGTCAGTACCAGTACCCCCTTGTGGGTGTATCCGGGTGCTACAAAAAGCTCAAAGTCTTTTGCCTTGCTTTCCACGTACATGGAATCTCGGTACGGCAGCCAGTTTACTTTAACGTCTTCGCCCTGTGCCTGTGGCACTTTTACATCGCTCTGGCGGTCTTCTTCCATAAAAAACTTCCGGGCGGTACAGGTCATTTGCCGCGGGCGGAACACAATATCTTCCGATTCAATATCGGCCGTCAGGTATTCCACCGTGCCTTTCCCGAGGAAGCCTTTGTTGCTGAGGTCCAGTTGCCCAGTATAGTTCCCTTTCTGGAAATAGGTCGGATACCCCTCTTTGGGAGTGCGGTGGATAAAGCCGAATGATTTATCATGTTCCCGCACTTCGATTGTTTCCCGAAACGGTGCGAAAATACCGGACGGGAACATTTCGCCTTTAAACCGTAGCTGATCGGCGGTATAACTATCCAGGCCATTGAAGGAGAACGGATCGAGTTCGAAATAGAACGAGTCGCGCGTATACACACCGCCCTGAATGCCGGAGCGATCGTAGAACACGAAGGAATGTTTCTTTGATTGCAGGGAGGGGAAGATCGACAGGTCCTCTTTACCGGATTTGTTGTTGGGCGCATCGACAAGCAGAACACCCGATACATATTCGACGGTGGAGTTCATAGCATCGGCAATGGGCTGACCGCGCTTGTCTTCTGCTCCGGTCGGGAGGTAAAAGTCCAGGTGGCGGACCGAGTCAAATTCAACGTGGAATTTTTCGTAGTTGAAGTACATGTCATTGCCCTCAAACAGAGCAAAGCCCGCAAACAAGCGTCCCCCGAACCGCATATCCCGGTTTTTTAGCAGGGTGACAGCCCGTTGGTCGGGAATAAATCCGGTCTTCTGTCTGGAACTGAGTTCAATCCGTTTGACCTCATAGATCGTCGTTTCTTTGTTTTTCAGGTCGAGTTTGGCGTTGGACGACAAACTTTCCGATTCGATTAATATCGAGTCAAAATCTTTCTTGCCCTGGCTGGCGAGGGCATAGTGGGCCAGTTTGGGGCGGGGCTCGATCTCATGTCGGTCGAAATAATAGTTGATAAAGCCGGCCGCAACCATTTCGGCCAACAGCGTCTGAATATTGGAGTAATCGAACTTGGGATTCAATGCGACGGCAAAAGCATCGTCTGAAATGATCCGGTTTTGCAAACTGCTGTCATATGGGGTTTCCAGTACCAGCCGGTAGAGTACGGAGATCGGATTAACGCTGGTGATGTTCTGCATGCGGATATATTCGCCGGGGTCAAACCGGTTGCTGCTCTCAAACTCCACTTTTTGCATCACCCCTTTGGCCAGCCCCGTCCGGGAACCAATTTCCAGCGAATCGTGGGCTACATACCAGGATACTTTCTCCGCCTCGAGGTTCATATTGTAAAAGGAGGAGAAAAAGGGGTTACGTTCCGATCCTTTATCCCCGCGGGACAGGTGTATGATCTGGTCAGGGATCTCTACCCGGAAATCAACAGCCGGGTGGAACAGGCTGTCACTGTCCATGTACAACTTGGCGTTTACTTCCTCTGCCACGATACTGACCTCCCGTTTGATGATAAACAGTTCGGCAGTACCAAAGAAGATCTTCTGCCTTTTTTTATTGTAAATAGTCAGCTGGGCAGGGGTGCGCTTGTTCCCGTATCCAAAAACCGAGGTCCCCCAGAGTTTGAAGCCGCCTACATATTCGATGCCTTCACCGATCTTGGCGATCTTCAACGACTTGTCAAAGGATTCGAACCGGGGGTACTGAGAGCCAACCCCTTTATTGGCCACTACGACGTTTTCCTCAAAAAAGCCCCAGATGCTGCCATTCGGGAAATAAAGCGGGTAGAAGAACTCGGCAGAATCACATTTGAACAGGGGTTTTTTAGCTTCCACTCTATAGTCCGTCAGACGGGCATATACTGAAGCATCAAGGCCGGCTGCCTCCCAGGTAACCTTGCCGCCTTCACCTTTCCAGATGCCTTCGTACGGGAAATAGGTGCCGGTGGTCTGTTGTACGACAGTCGAGTCTGTTTTCCGCACCCCGACCAGGTCTACCTCCGTACAGTGCAGGGAGGGGATTTTATCTTCATATAAAAACTCAAAGGAGCCGCCGCGAACTTTCCAAACGATCAGGCCTGCCTCCCGGGCCTGGAATGCGCGCTGCTCCATGAAGTCCGCCGAAAAGTCGAGCAACTGAGCGATCGGACGGGTACGGCCCCGATCGACATCCTGCAGTGCCCGTTCCACAAATGTGTTCCATTTCCGGAACAACGCTGTGTCCGGGTCCATTTTTGCAGCAGTGACTGCGTTTATATAACTTTTATAATACGGGTACGGGGATAATCGCTGGCTGGCCAGGATATTGGTTACGCGGGCGATCGGGGCAATGTCTTCCCGGCTCAGGCGCCCTTCTTTATACTGTCGTTTAAATACGGCAAAAGATTCTTCCATATCCGGCCGCTTGGACCGGGTCATGAAATCACCCAGTTTGTCCACAAACTCGTTGGGCTCTTCCGGAAAGGCGGGTTCGGTTTGGGCCTGAAGCTGGGAGAAAAGAAACAGAGAAGAACTAAGGAGAATAAAGCGAAGGAGGATGGTAAACCGTTGAAGCATATTGTGTTTGGCATTGACCCCGGGAAGCGGGCAAAATTTAAAATGTAAGATGTAAAATTCAAGATGCAAAAGGTTCGGACAGGTGAGGCTATGCGCCGTGTGCCTCCTTTTTACATTTTGAATATTACATCTTACATCTTACATTTTAAATTTTACCTGCTTGTGCTCCGGGCCTGGTGTATACAGGATGAAATCGTACAGGCACTAGTAACGCGAAAAGGGGGGGTAAAAGTACAGACTTAACGATGAAAACGGAGGCAAAGCCAGTTGCCCCGTTGTGCGCTGTGCTGGAGGTTAAAGCCTGCAGCGGCGGCTTGTTCCTGCACCAATGTGCCATCCTGTTCCAGTATGCCTGAGACCAGAAGCCAGCCGCCCGGCCGGACCAGTTCGGACAGCCGGGGCAGCGTATCCAGAATTACATTCCGGTTGATATTGGCCAGGATGCCATCAAAAGCAGTGCCCTGTACGGAATCTAGTGTGCCGCAGCGCGCCGTTATCTGATCGGAGACACCATTTATTTCAGCATTTTCCAGCGTGTTCCGGAACGACTCCTCTTCGATGTCAACTGCTTCGATGTGTGCCGCTCCCAGGCGGGCTGCCATTATGGCCAACACGCCGGTGCCACAGCCAAAGTCGAGTAGCCGGGCTTGCTGACAGGGCAGGTCGCGCAGAGCCCGAAGGCACATCCAGGTGGTTTCATGGTGGCCGGTACCAAACGCCATTTTGGGATTGATCACCAGTTCATATTGCACGCCTGGTACAGGTGGGTGAAAATCTGCCCGGACCGCACAAAAATCTTCCACTACCACCGGTTCAAAGTTTGATTCCCATATCTCGTTCCAGTTTTGTGCCGGCAGCAGGGTTTTGGACCATTCAAAGGGGTATTGCTCCCGGAGTTGATCCAGCAGCTGTTCTGTTTCGGTTGTTGCCTGCGGTCCCGCGCCGGCTGGTAGATAGGCGTTCAGGCCCTCTTCGGTTTCTTCGAACGTGTCAAAAGGGGCTTCTGCGAGGAAGGCCATCAGGATCTCGGAAAGGTCCGCCGAAACCCGGATGTTGTATTTCAGGTAGTCCATATGTAAAAATATCGGCGGCGAAGGTAGGCGAAAGAACCCTGCATTCGAGTAAAAACAGGGGACTGTATTCCTGTCCGGTTCAAATTTCAACACAAGACACTATCCTGAAGTCTGTTCTCCGGTCACTGGGCGCCCGGTCGTTGATAAAAAGAGCCCGGTCGTTGAGTTTGAGCCTGTTTAGAAAATTTGGTTTTAGGGACTTCGTTTATGGCCATGCGAAATTTATGTTAAAATAATCGCGTTCGGCCAACAGGTCTGCAGGTTTTGCAGTCTATAGGTTGGTATGCTTTGTCGAATAAAATCTTTCTGGCGGTGTGGTATTGACAGGTTTGCAGAACATTATTTGTCTGACCCTGTTTAGACAGCGCTTTTTATCATTGTAAGAACCATGAAAAATCTATTACCCGTCCTGCTGTTCGTATTCAGTACGTGTTCCTTATATGCTCAAACAGCTACGATCAGCGGCCGGCTGACCGACGCTGAAAATGGTGAGGCCCTGATCGGTGCTACCGTACAGGCATTAGGCCTGCAGAAAGGCAACGTCAGTAATGAGTACGGCTTTTATTCTTTTTCCCTGCCTTTGGGGAAGGACTCCGTTACCCTTCAATTCAGCTATTTGGGCTATGAGATGACTTTCCGGAAGATCAAACCGGATACTGTCGCTATCCGCCTGGATATATCCCTGCGTCCGGAAGGGTCGGTACTGAAAGAGGTGGTCATCCAAGCAAATCCATTTGAAGACCGGGTCAGGAGCACAGAAATGTCGGTAAGTACGCTGGATACCCGGGACGCCAAGGCGCTGCCTGCCCTGTTTGGGGAGGTGGATGTGATTAAGATCCTGCAACTCAAGCCCGGCGTAACGGCCGGATCGGAAGGGACAACCGGTATTTTCGTCCGCGGTGGCGGCGGCGATCAGAACCTGATCGTGCTGGATGAAGCTGTCGTGTACAATGCCAACCACCTGTTCGGTTTTTTCAGCACGTTTAACTCCGATGCATTAAAAGACCTGAAAGTATACAAAGGCGGCTTTCCAGCCCAGTATGGAGGGCGGTTGTCGTCGGTTATCGACGTGCGGATGAAGGAAGGCAATAACAAGTCCTACGACGTGACCGGTGGACTGGGGCTGATTGCCAGCCGCCTCACTGTGGAAGGGCCGATCCAAAAGGATAAATCCTCCTTTATTGTCAGTGGGCGCCGGACCTATGCCGACCTGATCACCCGCGGCATCAACCGGGCTAATGCCGATGATCCGGAGTACAATCCGATCCCGGACTATTATTTCTACGACCTGAATACAAAAGTCAATTTTCAGTTAAGTGAAAAAGACCGGCTGTATCTCAGTGGATACTTCGGGCGCGATGTATTTAAGTTTGACGATGAGAACTTCAACTTCCTGTTCGATTGGGGAAATGCAACCGGTACTGCGCGCTGGAACCATATTTATGGTCCCAAACTGTTTTCCAACGCCACCTTTACTTTTTCAGACTACCGGTATCGCATCCGGAATATTCTCCAGGGTTTCTCCTTCAACCTTGGCTCCAATGTAAAGGATGCCAATACCAAACTGGATTTTTACTACCAGCCTAATAATCAGCATACTATCCGCTTTGGAGCCAATGCCACATATCATGAGTTTGACGTGGCGCGTCTCAAATTCGGCAGTGACGACGGAGAGATCAACTTTGAGTCAGGGCAGGGTTTTGACGGCATGGAATACGGCCTCTATTTTGCCGACGAATGGGCGGTTACCGACCGGTTGAAACTCAACTACGGTGCCCGCTTGTCCGCCTGGCAGAACAATCCGGCTTTTTATGCCAGAGTAGAACCGCGCGTGGCCGCCAATTATTCGATAAATGAAAATTGGTCGGTCAAAGGTTCCTATGCACGCATGAACCAATATGTGCACCTGCTGGCCAGTAGCGGACTGTCGCTGCCGACTGATATCTGGTACCCCAGCACAGAGAATGTCAAGCCGGAGATCAGCGACCAGCTGGCGATTGGCACGTCCTTTCTGTGGCGCGACAAGTACCTGATCACCTGGGAGGCCTGGTATAAGTGGCTGCAAAACCAGGTGGATTTTATCGACGGTGCCGAGTTGTTTGGCAATGATGAACTGGAAGGCGAACTCGCCATTGGGCGGGGCTTTGCTTATAGTCCGCTGGAACTGGAGATCGAGAAAAAAGACGGCCGGCTGACCGGCTGGATCGGTTATACCCTGTCGTGGGTAAAACGGGGCGACTTCAAGGATATCAATGGCGGCGACTACTTTCCGCCGCGGTTCGATACCCGCCATAATCTCAGCATCGTCGGCCTGTATAGCCTGAGCCGGAAATGGCAGCTGACGGCGACCTGGGTGTTCACTTCAGGCTATGTCACCTGGCTGCCTTTGGGGCGATATACTTTCCAGGACGTTCCAGGAGCGCCCTTTCAACCGGTGGTGCCGGTTTACGGCGACCGGAACAGTTTCCGCTATCCACCCTACATGCGGCTCGACCTGGGCGTGGTATACAAATGGAAAACCAAGCGCAGCGAACAGGACCTGACCCTTAGTATCTACAACGCCACCGACCGCCGTAACCCCTATTTTATCTACCTGGACGCCGAATTGGAGGAAGTTGGACAGGACGGCCAGACGATCGAAGTCCCCACGGCTATTAAGGCTAAGCAGGTCTCGCTGTTTCCGATCCTGCCATCAATAACCTGGAATTTTAAATTCTGACAAACCGCTCCGGGTTTTATACGTCCCAAACTATTCGCATACGACTTATGAAATACGCAAAATATATCCTGCCGATCACCCTGCTTGCGCTCCTGGGCGCTTGCAATCTGGAAAAGGAAGTTGACATCGTGCTGCCGGAATACGAATCGCAGCCGGTAGTGGAATGTTACCTCGAGCCGGGAAAGCCTTTCCGACTGCTCCTGACCCGGAGCTATGGTTTTTTTGATCCGTTGGGGTTGGATTCGACCTTTTTGAACAGAACATTAGTGGATGATGCCATCGTCACCATTTCCTACAATGGACAAACCGATACGCTTTACAATCAACTCTCTTTTGAACCGTCACCCCTGAAAATATTTAACTATACCGGTTTGAACACCGTACCCGCCGATCCGGGGATGGATTATTCCCTGCAGATCACCTTACCGGATGGCCGGTCGATCACAGGCATGACCACCATGCTACCTTTGGTGCCGATCGACAGTGTCGTTGTGGAGTGGAGCGAAACGGCCGATACGCTGGCCCGTGTACTGACGTACATCACCGATGACCGCAATACGGAAAATTTTTACCGCCGGATGTTAAACTACGGGACACTGGACAGTATACCAGACCAGGATTTTTTGGCTAATGACCGGGCTGCCACTACCGAGCTGATCGCATTTGGTACGGGATATGAACTGGCAGAAGGAGATACCGTTTTCAATACCCTGTTTCACATCACTCCCGCGTATTACGACTATATCGAAAGCGTTCAGTTGGCTGTTTTCGGTAATCAGAATCCATTTGCACAACCGTCGCCAATAAAAAGCAATGTGGCTGGCGACGCCAACCCGATCGGGATATTCACCTGCCTGGTGTACGATCGGGATACTACGATCATCATGCGATAAAAACTCCTGCTGGTCCTGCAATTTTGGGTTGCAGGACCAGTACCGGTTTTAATGCAGAACGGCCGCCCGGAAATCCGGACGGCCGTTCAGGTTTTTACAGAAGGGGACATACTTAAGGTATGGCAGGTTGATCCTGCTGATAGATTGCTTTCAGTTCCGTACCGTCGGCGCTTTTTTCCGGCTTCATGACTTCCTGGTAGATCATATAACCTAGGCCCAGGTGTACGAGCAGGATCAGCACTGCAGTCAGTGGGTAATTTGAACGTTTTGAAGGGGAACTGGTACGATGCATAATACTGAAAATTTGGTATGCTTTACCTATTGCTAAAAAGCGTGCCAATTATGCGAAATACCACAAAAAGGTTAAAAAAGTTTTTGGGGCAGGACGATACGCGGTCATTTTCCAGCACGCGAAAGTCCGGACTCAGGGTAGTTTTACGGCCTGAGGCTGGGGGGCAGGGCGGGTTTCTTCGTGGCTTTGGGGAGCGAGCAGGTCATTCAGAGCGGAATGTCCGGAGCCTCCCAAATACAGGGCAGCGGCCACGGCAAGGTGTACAAAGATCGCCAACACCAATGCAGAGCGGCGTCTTCGGGCAGCATTCCGTTCATTGATCTGATTATACATGGCGAAAAAGTGGTTGTTGCGTTTCTGTTTCTCTCAAAACGCTCGTCCGGTGGGCTTTAGTTTCCGGGGTTATTTAAAAAACATTTAAAATTTTCTTAAAACGATATTAATGTCTGGGGTGTACCCGGGTTGTGGTACGATGTGTTACAATTCCAACAAGCCTTCCGGAAGGTCTGTGTGTACCTCCCGTTTTTGGTCGTCAATGCTTTGGATAAACTGTTCGTTCAGCGGTATCAACACCTCCCGGCCCTGCACCTCCACCACTGCCATTTCCTGCTGAGGCAATTCGAGAATATCCCGTACCTCTCCGATCTGTCCGGCCGTTTTGTCCAGGATCCGGTAACCAGTCAGGTAGCCGTATTGCAGGGTGTATTCCTCCTCAGGCGCTGTTTCAGGCACTTCGTCCGCAGGCAGAAAAACAGGCTTGGATTGCAGAAGCAGGGCGTCTTCCCGGGTCGGGATGTCTTCAAAATGAACGATCAGGTCGCCACCGCCCCGAATACTCTCAATAAAAAAAGGTTGTTTGCTACCTCTGATTTCAAGGAACACGCGGTCCGCTTCCAGGAACACGTCTTCGTAGGGTTCTTCGATGGCAACTTTTAGTTCGCCTTTTACTCCATGCGTTTTACGGGTGAACCCGATCTGTATATATTCCATGGTCTCTGTTCAGTTAAATCCGGTGATGACCTGGCGGAGGATATAGCCTGTTTCGGCTTTCTCCTGCCAGGGGTTGCTGCGACAATCATTTGGGAGCGGGATCTGGTTGCAATACCGGGAGTCCAGGATCCGCTGTTCACGCCGGACCAGGGTCCGTGAGGATTCCTGGAGGATACCACCACCCGGTGCAAAGTCATATATAATACTGTCAGCCTGGTATTCCTCATACCGGCCGGTCTGTAAGGGGAAATAAGCTTGTTGACTTACCGGGTCAGGCAGGGTATCGGGGGCTTCCGGCGACATACATCCGGGGAGCAGGAGCGTACATACAAGGGTAAGTGCACTCAAACAGTATGATCCAATGTGCATTTGCCTGCAAAGATACTGGACTGGGCCAGCGGATTTTTCAATATAAGCGGCGGCGGCCTGAAATGGTTCCAGCCAGGTGCTTTCAATCCCTTGAGATAAAACGGTCAATGCCTGATAAACCAGGGTTTTCTGATTGATAGAAGAGCGTTTCGATTTTTACCGTATTCGGAAAAACAGAGGCCGGTACCAATACTGTACCGGCCTCTGTTTTCAGGAGCGGGATACGAGACTCGAACTCGCGACTTTCAGCTTGGGAAGCTGACGCTCTACCAACTGAGCTAATCCCGCAAATACGACTACAAAAATACAGAGTCTGGTGTAGATTCGTGCTGCACTGCAGCTTTTTTATACGGGATTGCCCTGTATTTTAATACTATTAACAACACGGCTGCACAACTGGCACAAGTTTTGACATTTGTTTCGGCATATCGTAATAATCTATAAGACAATATTATTAATCGCTTTTCCACCTGTAATCTTCTCATGAGTAGTCGACCCACATATGCCTATCAGGGTGAACCAAACGCCGATATCGGATTAAAGCTGATGGCGAACGCACCCAATCCTTTCATCGAAATGACGCTGGTCCGGTTTGATCTGCCGGCAACCACTGACGTAACCCTGCGTATTTACAACAGTCAGGGCCAGGAGATCTGCACCAAAGCCGGCTCGTTTGACGCCGGTGAGAACCACATCATCCTGCGGCGTTCCGATCTTCAGGAGCCCGGTTTGTATTCCTATCAGCTTGAAACAGTTTACGGTATCGCAAGCCGTAAGCTGATGATGTATTAATCCGTTCGATCCGTACCGGCAAAATTATATGCCGCCCGCCTGCGTTAAACCTGGGTTTCGGTCGCGCTGCCATCGGGTGTTAATTGGCAAATAGCCAAATTAAATTCCGAAGAGCCTGGTCAACCTGCGTCTTTTCCTCATTTTTTTTGGAAAAATAGTTTTTCGGACTTCTTTAAACCGATTCCACGTCGTACTTTTGCAGCCGATTTCAAAAGAGCCTTTCCTGACGTGGATATGATAGTCATTCGTAAGTTTTGGATTGCCTTGATTTTCAGTGCCTTTAGCCTGGCTGGATTTGCCCAGGCCGGCCATGAAAATCATTCATCAAACCAACCGGAAACGACCACTCACTCCGGTGAACAACACCAGGCCCATCCGGAAGGTACGGCAGAAGACGAGCATTCTGCCGGTCATGCGTATGCCTGTGGTCATTCGGTAAACGCTGAATCGGAGTTCAACGCAGGTGATAATGCCGTGCACCACGTTTCCGATGCCAATGCGATCCATATCATCGGCGATACCTACCTGCACCTGCCGTGTTTCCTGTATGCTCCCGACCATGGCTGGACGATCACCACTACGGCTGCTTTTGACGCGCATCACCACGGCAACGGCGCCATCAGCAAGGACGGTTATGTGTTAGTGCACGGAAATGTCCTGCGTTTCCAGAACCCGGCGCTGGCATCCGCTGAAGTTGAAGTTAGTGACTATACCCACGAAGAGGTTACGGTAGATGGTAAAACAAAAACCAACTACTATGCTATCGTTGACGGTCAATGCGAACCGCTGGATGTAGAAACCACGTTCGATGGTGGTGTTATGGGGGGCGGAATCACCAGTTTCTATGACTTTTCGATCTCCCGAAACGTCTTTACCATGATTCTGACGGCGCTGCTCCTGTTCCTGATGTTCCGCGCTGCAGCCCGTGCTGCCGTGCGCCGCGACGGTCAGGCTCCCAAAGGCCTGCAGAACTTCCTGGAGCCTTTCGTTATTTTTATTCGCGACGAAGTAGCCAAACCGAGCATCGGTCCCAAATACGAGAAATACATGCCGTTTTTGTTGGCAGTATTCTTTTTTATCCTCGGCCTTAACCTGATCGGACAAATTCCGTTCTTCCCTGGCAGTGCCAACGTTACCGGTAATATTTCGGTTACGATGGTGCTGGCCATCCTGACCTTTATTATCACCACTGTAAGCGGCAACCGGCATTACTGGCAGCATGCGTTGTGGATGCCTGGCGTGCCGGCCCTTTTAAAGATCCTGATCATCACCCCGATCGAGATACTGGGCTTGTTCCTCAAGCCTTTCACGCTCCTGCTGCGTTTGTTTGCCAACATCGCTGCCGGACACATCGTGGTGCTGAGTTTCGTAAGCCTGATCTTTATTTTCGGCGGAGCCGGTGAAAGCCTCAACGGCTCCATCGCCGGGATCGTAGCCTCCATCCCGCTCACGCTCTTTATGATGGCGCTGGAGTTGTTGGTGGCGTTCCTGCAGGCCTACATCTTTACCATGCTGTCGGCTGTATACTTCGGTTCGGCAGTAGAAGAAGCGCATCATTAAATAATGATGAATGATAAATGATAAATCCCGGATGGTATAGTTTAACCATCAACCCATCAAACCATCAACCTGATTATTCATAAACTCAATTTATACACATGTCTTACGCAGCTCTTGGTGCCGGTCTTGCCGTAATTGGTGCAGGTATCGGTATCGGTCAAATCGGTGGTAAGGCGATGGAAGCCATCGCCCGTCAGCCCGAAGCAGTTGGTGATATCCGTGCAAACATGATCCTGACAGCCGCTCTCGTAGAGGGTGCTGCTCTGGTTGCCATGGTATTGGCCTTCTTCGTAAAAGCCGCCGGCTAAGAAATGACACTCCGGGTCGGCGCGAAGCGGTTGGCGACGCAATGACCCGGGTCTTTCTTTTTGCGCGAGATTCTAAATTAGTTGTACATCCAAAATCGCAGTCATACATATGTTGTTCCTTGGTGATTTTTCTGTGATCCGGCCCGAACCGGGTTTGTTGTTCTGGACAACCGTTATCTTCCTTATTTTCTGGTTTCTGATGAGCCGTTTTGCGTTCAAACCGATCGCCGAATCGCTGAAGAAACGTGAAAATGATATCCAGGATGCCCTGGACGAGGCCAAGAAGGCCCGCGAAGAAATGGCCAACCTCCAGGCTGAAAATGAAAAACTGCTGGCAGAGGCCCGTGAAGAACGCGCCAATATCCTGAAAGAGGCAAAAGAGGCAAAAGACCAGATCATTGCCGAGGCGAAAGAAAAAGCCAACGCCGAATACAAGCGGAAGGTGGAAAGCGCCCTGCAGGATATCGAGAACCAGAAAATGGCAGCCCTGGTAGAGCTGAAAAACAATGCCGGTCGCCTGGCTATTGAAATTGCCGAAAAGGTGCTGACCAAAGAACTGGGCAACAAATCCGAACAGGAAGCCTACGCCAAAAGCCTGGTAGACAGTATTAAAATGAACTAATTCCGGCAGGCGGCTCCGGTCGTCTACCTCAACCGACAAATTATGTCTGTTACCCGAATTGCAACACGCTATGCCAAATCGCTGCTGGAACTGGCCATCGACCAGAAAAAGCTCGAGCCGGTATTTGCGGATATCAATACGCTGAAGGCCGCTTCCCAGAACCGCGACCTCTACCTGATGCTCAAAAGCCCGATCGTGCATGCCGATAAAAAAATGGCTGTACTGAACGCGCTGCTGAAGGATAAGGTCGATGCGCTGACCCTGGCTTACCTGCAACTGCTGGTAAACAAAGGCCGCGAAATGTACGTTCCGGAAATCGCCGCCGAGTTTATCAACCAGTACAAGGTGCTGAAAAAGATCACTTCCGTACGCGTGACCAGCGCAGCGCCGCTGAGCGAGGCCGTATTGGCCGACCTGCGGAAAAAACTGCTCGCCAGCGGTGTGACCACTGAAAACCTCGAAATCGATGTGAAGGTCGACCCCAAACTGATCGGCGGCTTTGTGCTCGAGTTCGACAACAAACGCTACGATTCCAGCGTGGCCAATAAACTGGCCGAATTGAAAGCAGACTTTTTGAAAAATACTTATATCCGCGAGTTCTGAGCAGTGTAACTGATTCATTCAGGTTTTCCAACTCACAACTCAAAACTTTAAACTCAATACTGAGATATGGCAGACGTCAGACCGGAAGAAATCTCGGCAATATTAAAACAGCAATTGTCCGGCTTCGGCGCTGAGACCAACCTGGAAGAGGTAGGTTCGGTGCTCCAGGTCGGTGACGGTATCGCCCGCGTGTACGGACTGAACAGTGCACAGGCCGGCGAACTCGTTGAATTTGAAAACGGTACCCGCGCTATCGTACTTAACCTTGAGGAAGACAACGTCGGGGTGGTACTTATGGGTTCCTCCGATGGAATCCGTGAAGGCTCGATCGTCAAGCGCACCGGCCTTATCGCCTCTATCGAAGTAGGGGAGGAGTTTGTAGGTCGTGTGGTGAATCCCCTGGGACAGCCTATCGACGGTAAAGGCCCGATCGGCGGTAAAAAGTATGAGATGCCGCTGGAGCGCAAGGCGCCCGGTGTGATCTACCGCCGCCCGGTGAACGAGCCGCTGCAGACCGGTATCAAGGCTATTGACGCCATGATCCCGATCGGTCGTGGCCAACGGGAGCTGATCATCGGTGACCGTCAGACGGGTAAGTCGGCGATCGCTATCGATACGATCATCAACCAGAAAGAATTCTACGATCGTGGCGAACCGGTTTTCTGTATCTATGTTGCCTGCGGACAAAAAGCCTCCACGGTAGCTCAGGTAGCCCGTGAGTTGGAAGAAAACGGTGCTATGGCATACACTGTGATCGTGTCGGCTTCTGCCTCCGATCCGGCTCCGCTGCAGTTCTACGCTCCGTTTGCGGGTGCTGCCATCGGTGAATATTTCCGCGACACCGGCCGTCCGGCCCTGATCGTTTATGATGACCTGTCCAAACAGGCTGTGGCTTACCGCGAGGTGTCCCTGCTGCTGCGCCGCCCGCCGGGCCGCGAAGCATACCCGGGTGACGTATTCTACCTGCACAGCCGCTTGTTGGAACGCGCGGCCAAGGTGATCGACGACCAAAAGGTAGCTGAAAATATGAACGACCTGCCGCCCAGCCTGGTTCAGGCCGGTCTGGTAAAAGGTGGTGGTTCGCTCACTGCTCTGCCGATCATCGAAACACAAGCCGGTGACGTATCGGCCTATATCCCGACCAACGTGATCTCCATCACCGACGGTCAGATCTTCCTGGAGTCCAACCTGTTCAACGCCGGTATCCGCCCTGCTATCAACGTAGGTATCTCGGTAAGCCGCGTAGGTGGTAACGCCCAGATCAAATCGATGAAAAAAGTAGCCGGTACGCTGAAACTCGACCAGGCCCAGTACCGCGAACTGGAGGCTTTTGCCAAATTCGGTTCCGACCTCGACGCTGCTACCCAGGCCGTTCTGGCTAAAGGCGCGCGTAACGTGGAGATCCTGAAGCAGCCTCAGTACAGCCCGGTATCGGTGGAAAAACAGGTGGCGATCATTTACCTGGGTACCAACAACCTGCTCCGCGACGTGCCGCTCAATAAGGTACGGGAGTTCGAAGATATCTTCCTGATGAAGATGGAACAGGATCTGCCGGAGGTACTGGAAGAGTTCCGTAAAGGCAAACTGGAGCAGGCCAGCCTGGACAAATTGAAAGAACTGGCTGCCGGCCTGACCGGACAGTATAAGAAGTAAGTAACATTGTGCGATTGAGTGGTTGAGTGATTTATTTTTTATTACTCAATCACTCAATCGCTCCATCACCTAATCACTCAATCACGCACTAGAATGGCAGGTGGTTTAAAAGAAGTACGCGAACGCATTAAGTCGGTCATCTCGACGCAGCAGATCACGAAAGCCATGAAAATGGTTTCGGCGGCCAAGCTGCGGAAAGCACAGAATGCCATTGTGCAGGTGCGGCCATATTCCGACCGGCTCAACCGCATGTTGTCCAACATCCTTTCTAACCTGGACGGCGATGCCTCAACCTCTTTTGGTGTGGCCCGCGAGGTTAAAAAAGTATTGTTGGTGGTGGTGACCTCCAACCGGGGGCTTTGCGGTGCGTTCAATACGAACATCAATAAAACGGCACTGGCACATATCGATGCGAAATATGCCAAACAGCGCGATGCGGGTAATGTGACGGTCCTGTTCATTGGTAAAAAAGGGTATGACTATTTCCGGCGCCGTTTCCGGGAATATCAATACAATACGGATTCCATTGCCCTGTTCAACAACCTGGAGTATGAATTTACCAGCCCGGTTTCGCAACAGATGATGGATGCATTTGCCAAAGGCGAATACGACGCTATTGATATTGTTTATGGCCGGTTTAAAAATGCCGCCATGCAGTTCCCGACGGTGGAACAGTGGTTGCCGGTCCCGAAAATGGAGAGCAGCGCCGCCTCGAAGATGCGCGCCGACTACATTTTTGAACCAGACAAGCAGCAACTGCTGGAAACACTTGTGCCCAGTATCCTGAAACTGCAATTCCACAAAACGCTGCTCGATACACATGCCAGTGAACACGGCGCCCGGATGACGGCCATGGGTAAGGCCACCGACAACGCCGATGAACTCCTGAAAGAACTGCGTATCAACTACAACAAAGCCCGTCAGGAAGCGATCACTACCGAACTTGGTGAGATCGTTGGTGGTGCGGCTGCGTTGGAGGGTGCATAAGATCGATATCCCACATATACATGGACAGCCCCGGGCGAATTTCGCCCGGGGCTGTTTGTTTTTCGGTTACGCCATAGGGTGTGTCTGAAAAATATTGCCGGAGCAGAAAACAGCAGATTTTGGGTTCTGGGCAACGGTCCTTTTTTGAGGAATAGTGGGCGCTATTGCTTAAAAAAGACAGGAAGAGCAGGTTCCAAAAGATGCGTTTTATGCCCGGTAAATATTTTTCAGACACACCCTA
>SBHD01000063.1 GCA_006226345.1 Bacteroidota bacterium
CGCCGGATCAGGCCTTTGATACGCTGCACCTCCGTTGCATCCACTTCCCCCGGGTTTTTCTCCTGGATCTTGCGTTTGATCCCTTCGAACATCATGCTGGTCACGGCTTTCTCCAGCCCGAATGCCTCGTGAAAGTCGTTGACGAAGTCGGCAAAGCGCACCACATCATCGTCAAACACCGCGATGTTGCCCGAAGTCTGGTAGGCAACATGCACTTCGTGCCCCTGATCGACCAGGCGGATAAACGTCCCACCCATAGAGATCACATCGTCATCGGGGTGCGGACTGAAGATAATACAGCGCTTTTGTGGCGGTTCTGCGCGCTCCGGCCGTGTGGAATCATCCGCATGGGGCTTCCCGCCCGGCCAGCCGGTGATCGTGCGCTGCAGGTCGTTAAATACCTTGATATTGATGTTATAGGCAGTATCGAACTCGGTAATAATGTCTCCCATACCGTTATCCATATAGTCGCGGTTTGTCAGTTTGAGAATGGGCGTACTCAGTTTTTGGGAAAGCCAGATCACGGCTTTTTTGATCAGTTCATGATCCCACTGAACGCTCCCGACCAGCCAGGGCGTTTTGATCCGGGTCAGCTCGGCCGCTGCCGCGGTATCCAGGATCACGGTAGCGTATGGATGATTTTGCAGGTAGGTGGCGGGGACATGGTCGGAGACCGGGCCTTCCACCGCCTCGCGGATAATATTGGATTTACCCTCACCCCAGGCCATCAGGATCAGCCGGCGTGCTTCCAGGATGGTCCCAACACCCATGGTAATGGCCTTCCGCGGTACATTTTCCTCTCCGAAAAAATCACTTGCCGCATCCGTGATCGTGATGTGATCCAGCGTGATCAGGCGGGTCCGGGAATGCTGGCCCGAGCCCGGTTCGTTAAACCCGATATGGCCCGTACGGCCGATGCCGAGTACCTGCAGGTCGAGTCCGCCAGCAGCCCGTATTTTCGCCTCGTAATCGCGACAGAACTGCGCGACCTGTTCTTTTGGCACCGTACCATCCGGGATGTGTACGTTTTCAGGCAGAATATCGACCAGGTCAAACAAATACTCCTGCATGAACCGGACATAGCTCTGCAAGGCATCCGGCTGCATGGGATAGTATTCATCCAGATTGAACGTGATGACATTTTTAAAACTCAGTCCATCCTCCTGGTGCAGGCGCACCAGCTCACCATATACACTGGTAGGTGTGGAACCGGTAGCCAGGCCCAGCACACACATTTCGCCTTTTGCGGCCTTGGCCCGGATCAGGTCAGCAATCTCACGGGCGACCATTTGGGAGGCATCGGCCGAGGTTTCGAAAATCCGGGTCGGGATCTTTTCAAATCGGGTCTGCTCGGTGGCAGCGGTCAGGGCGTTTTCCATATATTAATTTCAATGTTTGCACGTAAATAACGGAAAACAGCCGGGCATGCGACCTGGTTTGCGCAGAGTTTTTTTCAACGCACAGCCTGTCCGCTTTTTACAACCTCAGGTTTTCTTTTCCAATTGGATATCCCGAAGGGGTCACTGGCCGGCTGGCCACTTCCGCACCGCAACCAAGCCGATCTGCCGGCCGACATTGATCCCGATCTGTATGCCATCGCGAAACTGGGTACCGGCATAAAGCCCCGACCAGGCCGCCTCCTCGGCAGCGTGCCGGAAGGAAGTATACTGCCGCGGCTGCACCCCCCTGGCGATCTCGGAGTTATCAATGAACCCAATATTGGGGCCTATCATTACCGACAATATTTCTGCCGCGGCCGTCGAAACAGCAGCCTGTTCACTGGTGTATTCCGGCGACATCGGGGAAGGCAACAAGGGGCTCCAGTTACCATCGATCAACTGGTGTATAGCTTGTTCGGGCCGTATCCGCCGGTTGCGGTATTTGGCATCCCAGGTATTGATATACGCATCGGCCATACCCAGGCCAAGTATGGTGTGTACGGTCAGTGCATTGATAAAAGGTGTGCGCTGCTGTTCGCAAACCAGTCCGCAGATGTTCATCCAGCGGGCGGCAGGTGTCAAACGACTGTAACCGGATGGCGTACTGATAAACGGGTCACAGGCCCAGAAGGCCGCTACTGCCCGCTGTACGTCATTCAGGTTGCGGCCAGTGTCGTACACCTCGCGGACCAGCGCCGGGTATGGACTGTCTGCAGCAGTGCTGTAGGCCAACGGCGCCGGCGCCATATATTCCTGAGCCGATTGCAGGAAAAAGGTACGCAGCGTACCCCAGTATGGTTCTATGGCAGGGAAACCGGCCGGTTTCCATACATCCGGCGTTTCAACAGCCTGATAAGGCGGATAATCGTTCAAGCGCACATAGCCATCAAAGGCAGCATATTGCAAAACCAGCCGGGCAATATCCTGACCAGCTGTTTTAGAATACTGTATAAATCCCGCCGGCAGCCCGCGCTGTAAAAAAGATTGCTCCAGCGCTTGCTGGCGCGTAGTCAGCAGGTAGCCAGACGGCACCAGCGACTTGGCCGTTTCCAGGATAGCGTACAGGGAGGCAAAGGGGTAAAACACCGAATCGGCTGGCATAAACGTAAGCATCATCGGCATACCCGGCAGCAGATCATGCAGCGAAGACACCTTTCGCTGATACCGTGCAGTAGTTTCATAGCCGGCCAACAAGGAGTAAGCCAGCACCCGGCTCGCCGCCGGGCCATTAACCTTGTCCTGCAGGAGCACCTCGGAAACCGCATTGGTTATTGGGCGCAATTCCTGCTCGGCCAGGGCACGAAAGGCCCCGAACTGGTCCGCCGCTTCCTGTACTGCTTCTTCTGAAGGCATCGTCTTTTCACGATACCGGTCTTTGGATTTGCTCTTGTTGGAAGCCTGGGGAAAAGCAACCGCCTGCACCAGCAGGAATAACAGCGTCAATAGAAATGTAGTATATCGGAACATGGGCATTTGTTTTATCATCATATTCTGAAAACGTAAATATTTGTATTTGCATTATTACCGGCAGGAAAAAACCGCCGGAACCCGATAATTTTCCGAATACGGCCTGGAGATCCGGGTAGGGATTCGTCCAGAAAATCCGGGCGTTCACCTGTTAAAATCTGTTCCCGATCGCCGAACGGCAGTTTGTTCTGCCTGTCATTGCAACCTATGGCGTTTCAGGGATGTCTATTATAGCGACATCAAAACGAAACACGAACCCTTTTTAGTGAAATTGTTCGGTTTGTATGTCCACTACCAAATCTACTTTCCATTTAATTTTTAATACCCATAACCACAATGAAGAATATGCTGCTGGTCGCAGGCATAGCCACCCTGTCTTTCGCTACACTTTTGGTCTGGATGGAAAATGCCTACGCCACTCAATTGGAACGCTACCCTTTCAACTTTGTGGAACCGTCCATTCCACAGCCGGCCCTTCCGGCCGATACACTTGACCGGACAACCGACAAACCCCTGGACCTGGCGCTGCCTGAAATAGAGAAGCCGAATTGCGGTTGCAGCGACAAAACTCAAACTTGTATACCATAGCAGAGCAATAACACGGAGGTTTTCGGGCGCCCGACGTAAGTTGGGCGTCCGTTTTTTGTATTTGAGTCTAACCTTTAAGCCTAACCTGTCAGGTGCGGCAGCGCAAACGGACTGCGAATCGCAATCCGTTTGCGCTGCCGCACCTGACAGGTTTTGAAACGGGTTCCCCGAGCACTGCGCCCCCCCTTAAAAACAAACCCAACTCCCGGAACATTCAGAGGTATTGATAAAAATACAAAATGCCTCAGCTGCACGAAGCAGCAGAGGCATTCAGGTTGTTTTGAAGAGCACTGTTTAATGCAGCACCCAAAGGTTTACAGATCAGCCGGCGGATTTTTGCGTTCGTAAATATAGGCGAACAACATGCCCAATCCACCGAAAATAGCGATCAGGGAGAAAAAGGTGGCAACCCGTTCGCCATCCTGCAGGCCGAACGTATTACTAATACCCAGGGCCAGCAATAAACCCAGGCCGGCGCCGATAAACATCAGGCTGTTCTTAAGGGTACGGGAAGGGTCGGCTTGCCGGCGGCGACGAACCGGTTCCATACCTTTTTCGATCATAGCCATATTTTCTTTGTTCTCCAGATAGCGGATCCCCCAGATCATGAGGAATACACCGAGGCTGATGGTAATGGGGATAAACAGTGCAACAATTCCTTCGTGCATGATAAAGTTGTTTTTTTAATGAGTAAAGCGCGGTCTTCCGTCGTTGTTTGCCCACTCAGACAGCACGATATTTGGGAAGGTTACAGGTAACCCTAAAATTTTTTAGGAAGGTTGCTTCCAGGAACCGGGATGCCTTCAAAAAACCTGTCAGGTGCGGAACAGAAACGGGGCGGCAA
>SBHD01000171.1 GCA_006226345.1 Bacteroidota bacterium
ACCAGTGCATAGTTTTTATTGGTGTCTTCGGTATTACCGAGGAAAAGGACATACCGTTTTTCAGGGTCCAGCCCAAGTGCCTCCCGGCAACCGCCGTCATACAGTTTAAACTGGTCCAGCCGGACACCATTCGGAACCAGGTAGGAAACTTCTTTGCGGTAAACGGCTTGCTCCAGGTTGGCCGATTTGGAAATGATCGCCTGCACAAATGGCTGTACCAGTTTGGTCAGTAGGATCAACAGCCGGCTTTTCAGCGCGATCCGGTTGTTACCCGTGAACGTTCCTTGGGCGTCATCTCCCATGAGGGAAAGCACTACAGGTGTTTTGCCCGATGCCAGTACGGCTACCCAGCCACACAAGGAGTAGTGCGCATGGATCACATCACAGGGATGCGCTTTCAGGTACCGGCGCAGTGGGCCTGCGTTTTTCAGGTAATTCAGCAATCCTTTACCTGTGATAGAGTAGAACTCCAGTTCAATTCCTTTTTCACGCAGCGATTCACCCTGCGCCCGGATGAAAGGCGATACGGTGAATAACCTGGAGTTGCCGCTGGATACAAACAGAACTTTCACGCCGGTACCTCCTGGTTTTTATTGGTTAACAGTTCAATAAAGTGCTCTACCCGTAGCTGAAAAGACTCGTGCCGGTTAAAATCGCCAGGCTCAAATACCCATTGCCCGTCAAGGAACCGGTACCGGCCGGGCTGTCCATCGATCAGCATCTGATAAGGATCTGACTGACCAAATATGCACTGCATTTCGTTGATCAGGTATTGCCCATCCGTGGTTACGAAGATGTCGACCGACTGGGAAAGGAAGTGGCGCAGATCGGTCACTTCCCGAACAAAGTTCAGCAGTTCAAAAGGAGGGGCTTCATACCCTTTGATCAGGCTGCCGCTGGCCTTGTCGCCCGCTTTGATCTTTTTGTGTCCGAAGAAGGAGTCGCCAATCCGGACGCAACGCCATTCGTAATCATGTTCAATATATTCCTGGAAAATGACAAAGTCCTTTTGTACCTCCGTGCGCAGATGCTGGTAAAGTTGCAGCTTTGCCTTGAGCTCCCCTGGGTGGGACATCTTCCGCAATACCCTGCGCAAAAAGCCTTTTTGCCGCCATTTGGGTCCTACATGCCGGCTGGTTCCTACTCCGGAAAATGTGTTGTGGATATATTCTGCCGCTAACTTATGAGTTCGTAGTATCGAAACCCCGCTACCGGACGCCCCGATGCTGGTTTTGGCGACAAGCGGAAGCGGTGTATTCTGTACAAAGTCGAGCGCTTCCTCTTCGTGGTAAAACACCCAGGTCTTTGGGTGCGGGATACGATGCGCTTCCAACCAATACGACAACATTTTTTTGTTTTCGTAGATCAGCATTTCCTCCAGGGAAGGGTAGATCGGAATGTCAGTTGCAGAATCCAGGATGATCATCCGCTCATCAAACAGGGTTTTGAACGGTGTGGTCCACCCCGGAGGTGTGGCCAGCAGGCCATCATAATTACCCTCCCGGATGCGCTCGAGCCAGTCGTTCCGGGTAATATCTATAATCTCATAGTCCAGTCTGTCCCGGTATTCCTGGCAGGCGTCGATCCAGAGCAGGTGGTCGTCTACGACCTCGTTCTTTAATATGGCGAGTTTAATCTTATTCATCTTATTCGTAAATTACAGGTTGCGCTAACAGGGATATTTAGAGGTTGAATATCCGGCGGGAGAAGCGTTGGAACCATTGACGTGCTTTTTCGCGGTAAAAGCGGATCAAGGCAGGGTTAGACCGGAAAAAAGAGACAAGCCGTGCATTCAGGATGAATGTGATATCCCTTTTCCCGGAAATAAAAACAGAGTGCAGTTTGCGCTCCTTATTGGCAAAACTGTATTTGTACGGTTCGTTTCTATCTCCGAAATCCAGGATATGCAGGTTGTTCTTTTTCATCCATTCACCCAGGAACAGAATGAGGACTTTTCCCGGACTGTATTTGTTGAAATCCGGATTGTAGGTCAGGGAATGGTAGATAAGCGCCCGCTGTTCGATCAGGCCAATTACAAAGGCAATATGTTTGTCTCCGGCCTTTAATGGAAAGCGTACCAGCCGGTCTTCCTTGAAGCATTTAAAAATGCCTACCACTCCTTTACTATTATCTATAAAATACTGTAACAGGCTGGGCGCCTGAAAAACAGGCTTACCCTTACTGTTGTGCCACAGATCACTGTAGTCGGCCCAAAACCGATCTTCCGGAATAGCAAAGTCTATAGTAGCGTACATGGTGGATTGGGACAGGTTTTAGTGAATAATGGTAGCGGAAGGGGGTGGCGCAGTTTGCTGACCTGCGCGTTGCGCGGCAGTCCAGCCCATACTTATAGAATACAGTTTTACGGCGGTTTCAAGGTCTGCACCCATCGCATGCAAAGAGTTGGCCAAACCGGATTGCTGTAGGATAAAATCCGCTTCCGGGTTGATCCGGTGCAGCAGTATGTCGTGGAACTGTCGGAAAAAGGCATCCACAGAGTTAGAATCCTGCTCTTCCCGTTGCAGGAATTTTTGCCGGGCCACGCGGCCAAGCAACAAGGGTAAGCGAAGCGGATTCAGTACATCTGCCGGGCTGTAGCCTTTGCTGGTCCGCATCCGGTAAAGTTCAGGATCGGCGGACCGGATAAAAGCGGCGTAAAACATCTGGCCTTTCATGCGCCGGCTTTTCTTCTTTTCAAACAACCGGGCATGTACACCGGACCACATGGTGTCGTTCAGTGCCTGAACAAAGCGAAGGGAAAGAAACGGCGTCCGGTTATTCAAAAACTGGCTTTGCATAACCAGTTCAGGGCCGAAATACTTCCGGAAAATATCATTGATCACAAAATAGTAGAACCGTTGATTGGGGTCGGTGATCCCAGACTGTTGCAGGTACCCCTCCACGTCGGCGATCAGCGCATCCAGTTCCTCCCGGAAAAAGGTTTTGTCCCAACCGTCCGCTGGTTGTCGGAGGAAATCTTTCCAGGATTCGTCCGGACTTGAAAAGATCCGGATCAGGTTTTCGGTCATCATCACGCCAGGCTGGTGCAGGGCCCGGAAAAGCTCGCTGCCGAAATTGCCGGTGATCAGATAATCCACCTGTTGTGCAAGTTGCCGGGCAGCATGTTGGTAGTGCGGCCTGCCCAGGTTGCCGTTGTATTCTGTTTGCTCCATAAACCCGAGTGCTGCCGGCAGGGAAGCTTCCTGCACATAGCCGGCATCCAGGTTGACGGGTTTATAGGGTATGCCCAGTTTACGGGTCTGGGCCAGGGGAAACGTGACATCAGCCGACTCCGGATGCCCGAAGCTGTAGGTAATAAACTGTTTCCGGCCGGCTTTGCGGGCAGCAGCGAGCAAGGTGCGGCCGTCAAAACCGCCGGTGAAGGAAATACCAAAGGGGGTTTCAGGCAGGAAAAGGGTCGTTTCGGCTTCAAACAACCGGCACAGGTGTTCCAGCGCTGCTTGTGACCGATCGTTTCCGGAGCCAAAATGACGCTCCAGCCGAAAACCGCTTCGTGTTTTCATTTCCGCACCGGAGAGACCAAGGGTTTCATGCGCGTTCAGCAATTTGATCCCGGTCCACCAGGTGGAGTCGAAAAACGGGTAGTTGAACAACAGGCGCTCCAGCAGATTACGACGGTCCGGTGAAGTATTACCGGTTTTTTCAGCCAGGAAGAATGATGCCGAGGAAACCAGTGTCCGTTCTGGCAACACCTGATAATACACCGGGAAAATAGCGCCAAATGAGTTCCCTGTTATAATTCCGTCCGCTTGTATCCAGAACCAGTAATAATGCCCCCGAATGGTTTTATACAGCTGGTCCTGATCCAGCTCCCGGCCCCGGAAAAGCCGGCTTCCCAGGGTCGGGTCCTCCAGAAAGACAGGGTCGCCCAGCAGGTGCAGGACGCTGCCGTCAATCGCCGGAATGGTGACCAGCCGCTGCCGCCCGGTCCGGACATACAGGGTGTTCGCTGCATTGCCAACAGGAGTGTTGTCCTTCAGTTGTTGCAGGGATACAGTGCCGGATTGCGGTGCACGGGTATAGTCCAGGAAAAAAAACATCAGCTGCGTTTGAGTAATTTGTTTTTAAGCTCATTGGCCAGCCACAGGGTGTAATAGGGTTGTTTGTGGTAATGGCTGGAGATCTTGTAGTGAAACTTCTGCCGGTTCAGCCAGGTGCCCAGGTGCCAGACTGCGCCGATCCGCGGGATGCGATCCGGTTTTTGCTCTTCTTCGGTCAGTTTGCCGGCCGTGGTGGCCAGGTAGCCATTTTCCAAAGCCAACCCGTGGGCCTCATGCGTATTGTCGCCGTGCGGCCAACACA
>SBHD01000244.1 GCA_006226345.1 Bacteroidota bacterium
TGGCCCACCAACAGACAAATTCATTCTGGGTTTATACTATTGGCAATTGCCGGCGTTGGGTTTTCGTGCCAATGTCAACATGCAGTATATCGCCAAGTGGAAGGTGGCTGACGGATTTTTTGAGGGTGTGATGCCTGCCCGCACCGTTGTGGATGCCAGTGTCGGCTACCAATGGCCCCATCTTTCCCTTGATGTGACGGCAACCAATGTCCTGAACGACAAATACCGGTTTCCCGGTTTGCCGGGCATTGGCAGGCAGGTGCTGGCACGGGCGGTGTATACATTTGGGAGGTGAGCGTATTTTTGCAGACAAATCCTCAAAAAGTTTCCATACGCGACCGAGAAGACGTAAATAGCGACCATAATGTTGACCAAACGTGTTCAAATGCTCATGGCTGCACCGGTGAAGACGATCTTGTTATTATTGCTGTTTCCCCTGCTTGTTACGGCTCAAACTGGCAATTTTCAGTACCTCGAAAAAGGCGAACATGAACTTACCGTCACCACGGACTCGGGCCACAAGCTCCGGATCCGGTTCCCTTCCAACCGGATTGTCCGGTTTTCCTGGGTACAACCCGGGGAAGTATTCCTTCCGGACGATCAGTATGAAATGGTAGCTGACCACACCTTGGGCGGTACGTTTGAAGTTGCGGATGCCGGCGATTTTTATGCGATCACCACCTTCGGGCCGCGGGCGCTGCGCATCGACCTGCAGAAAGCCCCGTTCCGGTTCCGGATATTTCAGGTCGGCACAACGGAGCCACTGCTCACTGAAAGCGAAGGCATCCGGTGGGAAGGCAGCCGGATATCGGAGTCCTTTCAGGCCGACACCACCGAGCATTTTTGCGGGCTGGGGCATCAGGCTTACGGGCTGGTGGGCGGCATTGATCTCAGGGGTAAAACGGTTTCGTGCAACTACGGGGAAGGAGCAATGACCGATTGGGGAGCACAAGGTGTGCTGACCGTCCCGTTTTACATGTCCGGAAAGGGATACGGCATTTTCCTGAACAGCACCTTTCCGCACCAGTTCGTGTTTGGTGAAAAAGGCCGGTACGGCTTTAAGATCGATACCAAGGGCTTTAAGGGGCAGATGGACTATTATTTTATCCTCGGGCCCTCGTTTTCCGATATCCTGAACCGGTATACCCAGCTGACCGGCCGGCCGCGCCTGCCCCAGCGTTCCTTTTTTGGACTGCAGTTGTCCGACAAGGGCTATCCCGATCATCCGGGTGCGGAGTGGTGGAAACAGAAAATTGCCGCGCACCGGGCTGCCGGGCTGCCTTTCGACCATATCGTCAACGATAACCGGTGGCGGGCCGGGAGCGGGGCCTGGTCAGAATCCTGGTTTGAGTGGGATTCCACCCGTTATCCGGATCCTGCTGCATTTAATATCTGGTGCCGGGAAAACAACGTGACGGTGACCCTCGACCTGAACCGAAACAATATCGCGGACTGTGCAGGTTGGAAACCAGTCTATAACCTGCCGGATGCGGAGAAAAACGGTATTAAACATCCGGCCAGCGCACCGGATTACTCCAACCCGGAAATGCGCAACTGGATCTGGGAACTCTTCTGGAAACAGTCCTTCGATCCGGCCCTCGGATATCCGGGCGATGCCCTTTGGATCGATGAAACGGACGAACTCATGCCGCTCAACGACAGTGTCATTTGCGCAAACGGGAGGGCCTGGGCCGAGAACGAGAACTACTACCCGTTCCTGATCGCCAAAGCGATCGTGCAGGAAGGCTGGGACAATGAAAATCAAAACGAGCCGCCGGGGCTCAGCCCGGCCAAACGGCCGATGGTGTGGATGCGGAGTGCCACTGCCGGAGCACAGCGCTATGCCACCTACTGGACCGGCGATATTCCCTGTTCCTGCGACTGGATGCGGTCGACAGTCCGGGCTATGCAGGTAGCCGGTTTGTCCGGCTTTCCGTATTTCAACCACGATGCCGGCGGCTTCCGGGAACCCGGCCCGTCCGATCCGCTCTATATTCAGTGGGCAATGGGACTGGGAAGTCTGTCGCCGATCTGGCGTCCGCACGGTATAGGCCCGAACAAACGCTGGCCGCTGGACCGGTCATCCGCCTGCCAGGATGCAGCGCAGCAGTACGGCAGGATGCGGTACGAACTGATGCCTTATGTGTATTCCAACGCTTATCAGGCCTATGAGACCGGAAAACCGATGGCGCGTGCAATGGTGCTGGAATACCAGGATTCTGCGCGTGCCTGGATATACGACCTGCAGTACCTCTGGGGCGATGCGCTTTTAGTGGCGCCGGTCTGTTCCGCATCGGATACCACGAAGTCGGTCTGGCTGCCAGGCGGACAGGACTGGTATGATTTCTGGACCGACAGCCTGCTCCGAGGCGGGCAGGTGATCGAGTATCCGGCTTCGGTTTCCCGGATCCCCCTGTTCGTTAAAGCAGGAGGGATTCTTCCCCGCTTTCCGTTTGCCGCCAGCACGGCAGATCAGGACCCGTCCCGGCTCCGGCTGGATGTGTATGCCGGCCAGGATGGGCGGTTTATACTGTATGAAGATGACGGGGTTTCGGAAAAGTTCCGGACGGCGGAGGAGAAGCGAACGACCCGTTTTCAATATGTGGAAAACGGAAATAAGCTCAGGATACTCCCTGCAACAGGTACCTATCCCGAGGCTGTAAATGTGCGGCAGTACATGATCGTTTTTCATGGTCTGGGCCGTTTCCCCAGGATGACCTTTAACAACCAGCGGCTCAAGATATTCGCCTCCGAGGATGCCCTGAAAGCGTTCGGGCACGGGATTTACCATGACCGTGCCGGTAATCGACTGATCGTGCTCCTGCGGGATCTCCGGGTCGAGCGGGGGAATCTGTTGGAGATGTCGAGGTAATCGCGGGGAATAGCTGTGCCTTTTATAGTTAAAGCAGGTCCTGCGAACCGATACTGCGGGTTACGCATCAGCTATCTTCGCCCTGGTAGATTGCACCGGCGGTAGGGGTTTCATATAATTCAAGCCTGGACAACAGAGGCAGGGCCGGCTTCAATTGATCCCATATCCACCGGATCATACACTCTACGGTGGGATTTTCAAGCCCTTCGATATCGTTGAGGTAATGGTGGTCCAGCTGGTCTTCCAGTGGTTTCCAGGCTGCTTTGACCACGCTAAAGTCCACTACCCAACCCATTTTTTTATCAACCGGGCCTTCCAGGTAAAGCCGCAGCCGGTAGGTATGGCCGTGCAGTTTGCCACATTTGTGTCCTTCCGGGACTTCAGGCAAATGGTGTGCAGCGTCGAACGTGAATTCTTTGAATATGACCATGGGTAGCAGATCGGTTTGAAAAAGCGGCGCAAAATTGGGGAATTTCACTGCCAGATAAGCTGACCTTCGTTGCAGCCCGGAATGATTATTCGCATCAGGCTTGTGAGACAGTTGGCACTAAATCCCTTCTTTAACAATACAATTACCGGATTGATTCGTTTTTTGGCTCATCTATTGCTTACATTCACCTAAAAAAGGCACATGCACAAGGTTCTTATCCTTCTCGTTTTAGCGTTTACGATCAGATCAGTACAGGCACAATCAGCACTGCAGTCGCCGGACAAAGCAGAGACCGACCGGCTCATTACGGCTGTTGAACCCCGGATGATCGAATGGCGGCATGATTTTCATCAACACCCTGAATTGAGCAACCGGGAATACCGTACCGCTGCAAAAGTAGCACAACATCTCCAGGCATTGGGACTGGAAGTGCAGACCGGGATAGCCCATACCGGTGTGGTCGGTGTGCTACGGGGCGATAAACCCGGACCGGTCATCGGCCTGCGGGCTGATATGGATGGCCTTCCGGTGCAGGAACGGGTGGATCTGCCATACAAATCAACGGAAAAAGGTGAGTACAACGGTGCCGAAGTGGATGTGATGCATGCCTGCGGACATGATACCCATGTGGCAATATTGATGGGCGCGGCAGAGGTTTTGGCTGCCATGAAAGCAGATCTGGCTGGCACGGTGGTATTTGTTTTCCAGCCGGCGGAGGAAGGGCCTCCGGCAGGGGAGGAAGGCGGCGCGGAGCTGATGGTGAAAGAAGGGCTTTTAGAGCGGTATAAGCCGGAAGCGATGTTCGGATTACACATCAATGCACAAACTCCGGTCGGCACAATCCGGTACCGGGCAGGTGGTATCATGGCTTCATCCGACTGGTTTTACATAACCGTCACCGGCCAGCAAACACACGGGGCGTCACCCTGGCAGGGTATTGACCCGATCGTGGTGTCAAGCCAGATCATACAGGGATTGCAAACCATTATAAGCCGGCAGACCAACCTGACCGAGCAACCGGCCGTGATAACGGTAGGTATTATAGAAAGCGGGGTGCGGGCTAACATTGTGCCGGAGAAGGCGGAACTGACCGGGACGATCCGCACGCTCGACACGGCCATGCGCCGGCAAATACACGAGCGCATAATCCGCACCGCAGAGAAAATTGCTGAAAGTGCCGGTGCGCAGGCTGATGTCCGTATTGAGAACAAGACACCGATCACGTACAATGATCCAGCCTTGACTGCACAGGTTTTGCCGAGTCTGCTGGCCGCGGCCGGTGCGGAAAACGTGATCGAGCGCAAACCGATGACCGGAGCAGAGGACTTTGGCTTTTTTGCCGAGCGTATTCCATCTTTTTATTTCTTTCTGGGCGGCATGCCCCCCGGCCTGTCACCGGAACAAACCGGCGCGCACCATACACCCGACTTTTATGTCGATGACAGCGGCATGCAGTTGGGTGTCCGGACGTTTTGCTATATCGTACTGGATTATTTTGCTAAAATTCGGTAGCGTTCCCGGTTTACGGGTTTGAAATTTAAGCTGAACTTTTACGTTTACAGGTCCTAAATCAATGTTGCTATGTCGTCGACCAATGCTATCGAGGGTATTAAAAAAGAACTGCAGGCTCAGCTTGTGGAGGATATCGCCGCAGCGTTAAAAGCCTTCCAGGAACTGTTGTCGGAACAGTCAGAAAAACACACCATTGTGGTGTCATTATTGGCGCGGCTGAACTCGGCGAACAAGGAAAAACTATTAGGTACCTTGTCCAACGACGAATTACAGCTGGAATACAATAAGATCCGCGCCGCCATGCTGGAACTGATCGAAGACCTGGAGGAGGCTGATCTGGGCATGGCTCAGCCTGCCGGTACAAAGGGTAGCGCAGCGCCCCGGCAGGGCAGTATTCTGTACCGGATTCCGAATACCATGCCGGTCAAAAAACCGACAAAATGCGTGATCCGGATATCGATCAGGGAAGACGCGATTGTTGAAAATATCACCATCGACGATCAGGTACAGTTAAAACAGCTCTACAAGGTTTCCGAGACTATGGAGGCGGAGATCGTAGACCCCACCGGGGGTAAGGTGTTTGAGATCTCTACGGTAAGTGAAAAAGTACAACTCATCGACGAAGAAGGCTATACCGAATGGTGGTACTACGTGACGCCGCAGCAGGAAGGCTCCTATCCGCTGGTGCTCAAGATCTCGATCATTGAACTGGTCAATGGCCAGCCGAGCAGCAAGGAACTGGTCATGGAAGAGGTGGTGGATATAGTGACCGATGGCCCGGTTTCGGATTCGGACGAGATAGGTATGAAAAAAGCCGGCATTGCACTGGCCTTTCCGCCCCTGGTCGCCATCGGTGGCGGTGCCGGTGCTGCTGAATTACCTCAGGCAGAAGGCGCACAAGCGACGCAGTCGGGTGCTGCTGCCAAAAGCGCTGGCGCAGCCAAATGGACGCTGGTTCAGAAGGTCGCCGCCGTCATTGGCGTGGTAGCCACCGGTGCGGCCGGCACCTGGCTGCTCACATCTGAATGTACCAGGGACTGGTGGAAAGCGGAATACCTGGACAAGAACCAGGAGGGCTATGAACGGTTTATCGCCAAACACGATGAGCGTTGTCCGTATTATGACCCCGCGGTCTATAAAAAAATGCAATTTGAGGATACTCCGGCAGGATACCGTTCCTATTTGTATGAGTTCTCGCAGGGGCAGTTCCGGGATGAAGCCCGGCAGGCATTGGCCCGGCTGGAACGGGATGCCCTGGAAGATTTCAAACGGGCGCCTTCTGCCGACAAACTGCACCGGTTTATGAACACATTTCCCGACTGCAGTGATCTGGATGGCGTGCTGGAGATCGTGGAGCAGGATTCTGCCTTGCGCGAAGACTACCTTCCGCTAATCGAACAACGGCTCGAAGAATGTAAGAAACCGGCGCCTCCGGATGAAGCGCCAGACTCCCAACTGCCGCTTCCGGTGTTGGAGGTGGAACAGCCGGATACGGTCGGCCCGGTCGAGAAACCCGTTGTGGAAACTACACCACCGAAGTCCCATCCAACCCCAACTGCTGCAATGCCGGATTATATGATCAGGATCCGGGGTGGCGTTTTTCCCATGGGCACGGAAAATGGCATGCCGGATGAAAAACCCGTCCGCAATGTGCAGGTCAGTAGTTTTTACCTGTCGAAGCATGAAGTTACTTTCGATGAATATGACCGCTTCTGTGCGGAAACCAACCGGGCCAAACCGGATGATGAAGGCTGGGGGCGAGGCGACCGGCCGGTGATCCATGTCAGTTGGCTGGATGCGGCGGCGTATTGCAACTGGCTGAGCCAGCAGAACGGTCTCCCACAGGTCTATTCCATTCGGCCTGACGGAAGTGTGAAGATCAATGCGTCTGCCAATGGTTTCCGGTTGCCGACGGAAGCCGAATGGGAATACGCCGCCCGGTGTAATAAACCACACCTGTACAGTGGCAGTGATGACCTAAACGAGGTAGCCTGGTACCTGGAAAACTCCGGCAATATGACCAACCCGGTGGAGCACAAGACGCCGAATGCCTGCGGATTGTACGACATGACCGGCAACGTGCGGGAATGGTGCCATGATAATTACGGCAGTTACTCCCTGGGAGATACCGATAATCCGGTTGGACCTCCAATTGCCCGCAAGCGGGTGGTCCGGGGCGGTCCGTGGGGACGAAATCCGCTGCAGCAACGGATCACCTACCGCAACTCGGCAATTCCGGGCTACCAGGATAACCTGACAGGGTTTCGGGTCGCACTGCGGTAGGGTGGCTTCCTTTTGCATATTGCCAGATTTCTGTTTTATCCCCTTTTTCCGGTAAACGTTTGTCATTTGCCGGCCTTGCAATTTATTTTTTTTGCCTCCTTTGTGCTTTTCCGGAACCTGCTCCTATATTTACCCCGCATCGACATATTTTATTCTCTGGGGTATAACAGATATCTATTTTGAAACCTACCAACATCAAGGATCCGGAATATTTTCACAAGGTGGTTGATTGTCAGTACGCCTGCCCGGCACATACGCCGGTGCCGGAGTACATCCGGCTGATCGCCGCCGAGCGCTACACGGAGGCGTATATGGTCAACTGGGAGTCCAATGTTTTTCCCGGGGTGCTCGGCCGTACCTGCGACCGGCCCTGTGAACCTGCCTGCCGGCGGGGCAGGGTAGAGGAAAAACCCGTTGCTATTTGCCGGCTGAAACGCGTAGCCGCCGATAATAAAGGTCCTGTACGGCAGCTGATGCCGCAAGGACCTTTTCCGTCAAATGGCAAAAAGATCGCCCTGATCGGCGGCGGACCGGCATCGCTCACCGTGGCACGTGACCTGGCACCGCTCGGATATGAGCTCCACTTGTATGACGACCATAAAAAAGGCGGCGGTATGATGCGCAGCCAGATCCCGGCGTTCCGGTTGCCGGAGTCGGTACTGGATGAAGAGGTGGATTTTATCCTGGATCTGGGTATTCACCGGCATTTCAATACCTATGTCAGCAGCATGAAGGATATCCTGAGTCAGGATTACGATGCTGTATTTGTCGGGACAGGTGCTCCCAAAGGTGGCGATCTGCGAAAAATACCCGGCCGGGAGGAAGGCGATGCCAATATTCACATCGGTATCGAATGGCTGGCCAATGTGGCATTTGAGCATACCGACAAGATCGGGAAAAAAGTAGTAGTGCTGGGTGGTGGTAATACGGCTATGGACTGTTGCCGAACAGCAAAACGCCTTGGAGGAGAGGAGGTTACAGTGGTAGTGCGCAGTCCGTTCAAGGATATGAAGGCTTCCCCCTGGGAGATTGAAGATGCACAGCGGGAGGGGATCCCCATCCGCAACTGTATGCCCCCCAAGCAGTTTGTTGTGGAAAACGGAAAACTCAAAGGTGTGCTGTTTGAAAAAGTAGAGGCGGTGTACGATGAAAACGGAAAACGCAGCCTGGTTTCTACCGGTGAGCCGGATGAGTTTATTGAAGCAGATGAAGTACTGATGGCGATCGGACAGGAGAATGCTTTCCCCTGGATCGAACGCGATCTGGGGATTGAATTTGGCAAATGGGATATACCGGTAGTAGACCGGCTAACCTTCCAGTCCACCAATCCACGGGTGTTTTTTGGCGGGGATGCCGCTTTCGGGCCGGAGAATGTGATCACTGCCGTGGCACATGGCCATCAGGCGGCCGTTTCGATCGACCTGTTCTGCCAGGGCCAGGACCTGCGGGAGCGCCCGGCGCCAACGGTCAACCTGTTCCATCAGAAAATGGGGATCCATGAATGGATGTACGACAGCCAGGTAGTGGAAGACCTGCGCTACGCGGTGCCGCATGCAGCCAATGAAGTGGCCCTTAAGGACCGTAAGCTGGAGGTTGAACTGGGTTTTTCACAGGATACCGGCTTTAAGGAGGCCCAGCGCTGCCTGAACTGCGATATACAAACCATTTTCACCGACAGGCTCTGCATCGAATGTGATGCCTGCGTGGATATCTGTCCGACGTCCTGTATCACCTTTACCCTGAATGGGGAGGAAGAGGAGGTGCGTGCCCGTCTGAATGCTCCGGCCGAGGAGTTAAGCCAGGACCTGTATGTTTCAGACACGCTGCCGACCAGCCGGGTCATGATCAAGGATGAAAATGTGTGCCTGCACTGTGGATTGTGTGCCGAACGTTGTCCGACCGCTGCTTGGGATATGAAGAAATACCTCTATCAGGTCACTAAAACCTGCCAGGTATGGGATATTATGGCGCCGGTGCAACTGTAAATCACCTTGCAACTGGACGTTTTTACCATCAGAACTCAAAAATCAGCACAAATAAATGCGCTTAACCGCCACCAACGATTTTGTCATCCGGTTTGCCAATGTAAACGGCACAGGATCCTCCAGCGCGAACAACCTGTTTGCCAAGAGCATTTTTCGCATGGGCATACCGGTTGCACCTAAGAATATTTTCCCCTCAAATATCCAGGGCCTGCAAACCTGGTACGATGTGCGGGTAAGTGAAAAAGGATACCTGGGTCGCCGCGATGGCGTGGATATCATGGTCAGTGTCAACCCTCAGAGCATGAAAGAGGATGTGGCAACAGTCCGTCCAAACGGTTATTTCATCTATGATAACAGCCGGCCGCTGGACAAGAGCCTGCAACGCGAGGATATCCACTATATCGGTATCCCGATGATCCGGCTCTGCCAGCAGAATTTTGAAAGTCCGCGGCAGCAGCAATTGCTGAAAAACGTGATCTATGTCGGCGCACTGGCAACCTTGCTGGATATGGAGATCGAGGTGGTCAAAAGCCTGATCAGCGAACAATTCCGGAAAAAGGAAAAACTCATTCCGCTCAACTTCAAGGCACTGGAACTGGGTGTGGAGTATATCAAGGCGCACTATGAATATCCGCTGGGCCTGCAGGTCAAACGGCGCGACAAGGTGCCCGGTCATATCATGATCGACGGGAACACAGCCTGCGGGCTCGGCGCGATCTACGCCGGCGCGACAGTGGCAGCCTGGTACCCGATCACGCCTTCCACCTCCGTTGTACAGGCCTTTGAAAAATATGCGCAGCGGCTGCGGACCGATCCGGAAACCGGCCGCCGCAAATATGCCGTCGTTCAGGCGGAAGATGAACTGGCTGCCATTGGGGTGGTGATCGGCGCGATGTGGAATGGGGCACGGGCCTTCACGGCTACAAGTGGCCCGGGGGTATCCCTCATGAATGAATTTATCGGGCTGGCGTATTTCGCCGAGATCCCGGTGGTGTTGATCGACGTGCAGCGGGGCGGCCCCTCAACCGGTATGCCCACCCGCACCCAGCAGTCAGATCTGTTGCTGGCGGCCTATGCCTCTCATGGCGACACCAAACACCCGTTGCTGTTTCCCAGCACGCCTAAAGAGTGCTTTGAAATGACGGCAGATGCATTTGACCTGGCCGAACGCCTACAAACACCGGTGCTGGTGATGACAGACCTGGATCTGGGCATGAACGACCATATCAGCCCGCCTTTTGAATGGGATGAAGCACGGCAGTATGACCGGGGGAAGGTCCTCGGTGCCGAGGATCTGGACCGTTTGCAGGAATGGGGCCGCTACCTGGATATAGATGGTGATGGCATCCCTTACCGGACGCTTCCGGGGACGCACCCGACCAAAGGCTCCTATTTTACCCGGGGTACCTCAAAGGATGAATTCGCCCGATACACCGAAAATGGCGATGCTTATGTACGCAATATGGACCGTCTGCTGGTAAAATGGGGGACTGCAAAGGAAGCAGTGCCGGCGCCGGAATTTTTTCAGCAGAAAAACGAATCAAGGGACGGGATCCTGTTTTTCGGTACTTCATCCTATCCGGCTATGGAAGCCATGGATGACCTGCGGGCTGCCGGCCATCAACTGGATGCCATGCGGCTGAAGGCTTTTCCGTTTGGAAAGGCGGTGTCGGACTTTATTGACACACATGACCGGATCTATGTCGTTGAGCAAAACAGGGATGCCCAGATGCGTACGCTGTTGATCAATGAGCTGGATATCAATCCGCAAAAACTCGTTTCGGTACTTGCCTACGATGGATTTCCCATTACTGCAGACCGGATCCGTACGCATGTATTGGGAGAACCTTCCAATCGCGGGAATTAATGGAATAATACACCAATCAACTGATTCGATCCACACATTCAACAACTATCCGGTTATGACATATTTACGGCCAAAATTCCGCCATCCTGAATCACCGAAAAATAACCTGGGCTATACCCGGCAGTACTATGAAGGAGCGTTGTCTACGCTTTGTGCCGGATGCGGCCATGATTCGATCAGCGGCGCCATTATTCAGGCTTGTTTTGAGATCGACCTGGAGCCGCACCGGCTGGCGAAGTTGTCGGGCATTGGTTGTTCTTCCAAAACCCCGACATATTTCCTGGGTAACTCACACGGGTTTAACTCGGTACACGGGCGTATGCCTTCAGTGGCTACCGGCGCCAACCTGGCCAACCGCGACCTTATTTACCTGGGGGTTTCCGGGGACGGCGATTCGGCGTCCATTGGTATGGGCCAGTTCGTCCACGCGATCCGGCGTAACCTGAACATTGTTTATATCGTTATGAACAACGGCTGTTACGGCCTGACCAAAGGCCAGGATTCTGCCACTGCCGATGTGGGCTCGGTAAACAAGTCCGGAGCGGCCAATCAGTTTTCGACCATTGACCTGGTCGGCCTGGCGCTGGAACTGGGTGCTACGTTCGTGGGACGGAGTTTCTCTGGTGACAAGGCACAGCTGGTGCCAATGATCAAAGCGGCAATGGCACATCGCGGATTTGCTTTTATCGATGTATTGTCGCCTTGTGTCACCTTCAATAACAATCCCGGCTCCACCAAATCATATGATTATGTCCGCGCTCATCTAGAGGCTACTGCGGCGGTCGATTATGTCCCGTTCAAGTCCGAGATCACGGCGTCTTATCCGGAAGGGACCGGGAAGACGATCCGCCTGCATGACGACTCCGAGATCCGGCTGCGCAAACTGGCTTCCGGCTGGGATCCCACCGACCGGGGGCTTGCATTTGCCCGCCTGCAGGAGTCGAGGTCCAATAACGAGATCCTGACCGGGCTGATCTACCTGGACCCCAACCGAAAGGACCTGCATGAAATGCTGGATACGGTGGGTCAGCCGCTGAATACCCTTACAGAACAGGACCTGTGTCCGGGACAGTCGGCCCTGGAAGCTATTAATGCCGAGAACCGCTGATATCACTGAGGCCACAGGGAATTACCATGGTAAACAATAACAAACTGATTTTTGGCTTTTATGCAATCTTAACCCCGCAAGTTGCCAGGAAGGTGATCGTCACAAGCCCGTTCAGGCTTGGTTTGGCTACCGGACACAGTCTGGCAGGTCCCGGGTTATATGCCCTGCTCTATTAGAATACAAAGGCCTGTATTCTGGTTTTAGCAGGGCCCGATTTTTATTTTTCGGCTTTTTCCATGAGAAAACGGCCCTTAAATGGTGATTTTCGTTAATTTCTTTTCGTTTTAACAGTAATATCCAAAACCCCTGCTATTTTTGCCCTATACCCCGGCCAATGACCATTCATGTGCTAAACCGTTTTTTTACTTGTGAAGACCGACGACACGAAGTCGCAGTCAGTGTTGCGGCGCTTTTGGCAATCGTCCTACCGTAATTGGGTTTTTGCCGGAGCATTTGCCGCATCCGCTGCCATACTGGTTACCTCCCTCGATCTTAATGAAACCCGTCAGGCCGCAGGCCTGGTCCTGGCGCAGCCCGAACTGGATGCGCTTCCGGTCGTTCCGGATAACATGCGCTGGGGATTTGCGATCGACGAATTCCATTTGTTTGAAGACGACCTCCGTTATGGAGATGTATTGGGGGAGATTCTGATCAAACAGGGCTTGGTCTATCCCGAAGTTGCTGCATTGGTGGAAAATGCCAAAGGGGTGTTTGATATCACCACCATGCGTGTAGGGAAAAGCCTGTACTTTCTTTCCCGGGAAAAAGGCGAAAAGCCTGCTTACCTGATCTACGAGCCGTCCCCTTACCGCTATACGCTTTTTCAACTGGAAGAGCCGTATAAAGTAGAAGTGGTTGAGCGGGATGTGGTGACAGAGGTCAAGGCAAACTCCGGCGTGCTGGAAACCAATTTCTGGCAGGCCCTGACGGATAATGGCCTTAGCTATGAACTGGCTGACGGCATGATTGATGTCCTGTCCGCTTCGGTAAACTTTTATAACCAGAAAGTGGGTGACCGCTTCAAGGTAGTGTACGAGCAGCATTATGTCGACGGCGAGGCGGTTGGAACGGGTAAGATCATCGCAGCTGTATATCAGCGCGACGATAAGGAGTATTTTGCCTTTAATTTCCAGCCTGAAGGAGAGAAAAGTCAGTATTACGACTATGAAGGCCGCCCTGCGCGGAAAGCCTTCCTGAAGGCACCTGTCAAGTTCAGCCGGATCTCCAGCCGCTACAGCCGCAACCGCCTGCACCCGGTATTGGGGTATCGCCGTCCGCACCGCGGAACGGACTATGCAGCACCCTATGGCACGCCGATCATCGCAGTGGCTGACGGTGTGGTAACCGAGGCTACCCGGCGCGGCGGAAACGGAAAATTCGTCAAGATCCAACACGACGCGATATACGCAACACAATACTTACACATGCGGGGCTTTGCCAGTGGCATTCGTCCGGGCGCCCGGGTGGTACAGGGACAGACTATTGGTTATGTAGGCTCTACGGGGCTGGCCACCGGTCCGCACGTCTGTTTCCGCTTCTGGAAAAATGGACAACAGGTGGATCATCTTCGCCTGGACCTGCCACAGCCTGAACCGATCACCGGTGACCTGCTGGAAGCGTTTAACGTTGAGCGTGACCGGCTGATCCAACTTCTGAACGATGTGCCCTACCGTACACGGGAAGAGATCTTTAAAGAAAAGGCAGCCCAGGAAAAGCAGGATAACCTTAATCCATGATCCTGCTATACAACATTTAATTTTTGTAGTCCCTCCATTTTTCATTTGCGGGCGTTGTTCTGGTGCCAACCGGGGTAACGCCCGCCGCTTTTGGCGCAATAGCCCTTTTTTAGTAGGTGATTACCCTAGTCGGAATTCAGTATTACCCCGGATATACGGATTGAATACATCCGGTATATTTGTGGCGTAACTTAGAAGTCCAACTCAAACAACTTCTTAATCTTTATTTATTTCATTCAAAATCCGATTTATATGAAACTATTCCCGCTGATTCGCAATTTCGCTATTGTCACACTGCTGATCGGGGCCTGTCAGAAAGATGCCAATGAACCCAATCCGCCTACGTCATCCACAACGCTTTATGTGCACCTGACGGATGGCCCGGGCGATTACCAGCAGGTTAATGTCGATGTCCAGGAAGTGCGGCTTAAACTGGCTAATGACAGCAGTCAATGGATGACGCTGGCCACAACCCCGGGTGTCTATAACCTGCTTGACTTTCAGAATGGTGTCGATACGCTCATTGCATCCGGACCGGTACCTACAGATACTCTGAAAGAGGTCCGGTTGGTCCTCGGTGCTGATAATACGGTCATGATCGACAGTGTATTGTACGACCTGGATACTCCAAGTGCCCAGCAATCCGGCTTGAAGATCAAGATCAATAAAAGCTTGGGCGTGGTTGTAGATTCGCTCAAGCTCGACTTTGACGCGGAGAAATCAATCGTTAAAACCGGCAATGGCAAGTTTATCCTCAAGCCGGTGATAAAAGTCGTGAACTGAACAGTTGTGCTTCAGGAACGGCAGCTCCTTGGGTGTTGTAAAATATTTCGCTGTTCCTGATGAACGATCAGCAGATTGCATGAATACAGGATAATAGGGTTAGAGCAACGCCGTTTTTAGGCGACAAAGCGTGCTTCCATAATCCAGTATTCATGTAATCGCCTGATCGTCAATACCGCTCTCCGTCAGACAATCTTAGTCTTCCTCTTCTCCATCACCTTTCCAGACCACCTTGTCCTTATCCGGAGCGGGATGTACTGCCCGGAGCTGCCCTTCCGATGCAGCTATGCTGGTGGCCACCGCCGAGTCACCGGTGATGTTCGTTACGGTTCGTAACATATCCAGAATACGGTCGACACCGAGAATAAGCGCAATGCCCGCACTCGGTACATGGACGGTTTCCAGGATAATGATCAGCATAATGATGCCGGCACCCGGTACGGCTGCGGTTCCAATGGATGCCATAACGGCCAGCAAGACCACATTCAACTGGTCCGCCATGCTCAGGTCCATACCGACAGCCTGTGCAATAAATACCGTAGCGACGCCCTGATAAAGGGCAGTGCCGTCCATATTGATCGTGGCGCCAAGCGGCAGCACGAAAGAGGAGACCTCTTCCGATACACCGATATTTTCCTCACAACATTCGATTGTGACCGGTAGCGTGGCCCCACTGCTGCTGGTGGAAAAGGCGACTAATTGCGCTTTGCTGATCCCCTTGAAGAAACGGAGCGGGTTGATACTGGTGAAGATCCGAAGCAGGGCAGGATACACACCGAAGGTCTGGATCGCCAATCCGACCACCACGGTGATACAGTAGACGCTTAACGCCGCCAGCAGCCCGGTTAGTTTATGTAAATCGCCCTCCGAAACGGTGGCGATCATATCCGCGATGAGCGCGAATACCCCGATTGGGGCGATCAGCATGATGATATCCACCAAGCGGATGGTCACATCATTGATACCATGAAAGAAATCCAGCACCGGCTTGGCGCGCTTTTCGGGGATCTGCAAGAGTCCGATACCGAAAAATATGGCAAAGAAGACGATCTGCAGCATATTCCGGTTGTCTGATGCCGAACCAAAAATATTCTCCGGGACCACGTCGATCAGGATCTGCAACGGCCCGCGTTCACCTACCGACTGGGCAGCAGCCATACGGTCGTCTACATTGGCACTGTAACTGGCCATCAGACCGTCGCGCACATCAACCGGGATGGCCTTTCCGGGCTGTATAAAATTGGCGAGCACCAGCCCGATCGTTATGGCCACCGCTGTCGTGACGATATAGATCGTGATGGTCTTTCCTCCAATACGGCCGAGCTTGCGGACGTCGGAAAGAGAAGCCACACCGGTGATCAATGAGCCCAGCACCAACGGAACGGCGATCAATTTCAGGGCGTTCATAAAGATGGTTCCAAAGGGGGAGATCCAGTCTTTTGTAAACCTGTCCCACCCCATGGTAGCAGCGATAATACCATAAATGAGACCCAGGATCAGGCCGATAATGATTTGCCAGTGCACTTGTTTGTACCAGGGCATAAGCAGCGGTAGTTTTTTAATGATGTGGCAACCCGGAAAGCGCCGGGATACATAAAATACCAGTATTAGTTTCGGAACGCCAAAGTAGAATTTTTCTGCGGAACTGCTGCAATTACTCCAAACCAACCTATTTTGGCCGGACAGCCGGTTGCCGGTTGGTTAAAACCTGTTCGTATGCTTTCCAATACACCGATCCCTGTTGTGATCAATCAAAACCTGTTTGGACTGAGCACATCTGCTACGGTAGCGATTAATGAAAGATCCCGGGCACTGGAAAAAACCGGGAAAACGGTATACAAACTTGGCTTCGGTCAGTCTCCTTTTCCTGTTCCGCACCTGGTCGTCCAGGCATTGAAAAAACACGCCCATGAAAAAGATTACCTTGCGGTACGGGGTTTGCCTGCCTTGCGAGAAGCCATTTCCGAGTTCACGAACGAACGTAAGGGGGGCTTTTCAACGGCCGAGGAGGTGCTGGTTGGACCCGGATCCAAGGAACTGATGTTCCTGTTGCAGCTGTCGTATTACGGAGAGATCGTCATACCGGCCCCTTGCTGGGTTTCGTATGCACCACAGGCCCAGTTGCTGGGCCGGAAAGTTAGGCGGGTACAGACCAATATGGAGAACGGGTTGTTGCTTATGCCGGACCAACTGGAAGCCATCTGCAAGCAGGACCCCGAACGGCCACGACTTGTGATTCTTAACTATCCGGCCAATCCGACGGGCACCAGCTACAGCAAGCGTACCCTGATGCGACTGGCTGAAGTAGCCCGCCGGTACAAGGTGGTTATTTTGTCTGATGAGATTTACAGCGAACTCGACCACCGGAACCAGCATGAATCCATCACGCAGTTTTATCCGGAGGGGACCATTGTCAGCGGCGGGCTGAGCAAGTGGTGTGGTGCCGGTGGATGGCGGCTGGGATATTTTGTCTTCCCGGAAAGTTTGAAGCGGTTACAGGATGCCATGGCGATATGTGCCAGTGAAACCTTTACCTCCACCTCTGCACCGATCCAGTATGCTGCGGTTAGTGCCTTCCTCGGTAATCCTGAAATTGACCGGTATCTGGATGACACCCGTAGTGTCCTGGCTGCAGTCGGCCGTTATGTTTTCGATCGGCTGCAGGAAGCCTCGATCGTTATGCCGGAGCCTCAGGGAGGTTTTTATCTGTTCCCGGACTTTGAGCACTACCGTTCGGGTCTGGAACGGCAGGGTATCACGACAGACCGCGAGTTGTGCAGCAGGCTTCTGGATGAAGCAGGCGTGGCCTTACTCCCCGGCTCTGAATTTGGCTGTGCTTCCACTTCCTATCAGGCGCGGCTGTCCTACGTCGATTTTGACGGAGAACTGGTCCTCAAGGCATGTCGCAAACTACCGGAAAGGAAGCAGCCGGATGATACGTTTGTAGAAACTTTTTGTCCGCGTATAGTGGCCGGTATTGAGGCTATGATCGATTGGTTGCGGCGGTTGAACTGATATATTCTGCCCGGCCACAGCCTCTTACTCTTTTTTCCGGATAATAAACCCCGGCCGGTCCTTTACTTCTTCGTAGATCCGCCAAATGTATTCTGCAACCACACCCAGGCAAAACAGCGTGATGCCATTGAAGAAGGCAACCAGGGTAATGATGGTCGTCCAGCCCGGAACCGGAAAGCCGAACAGCCGGCTGTGGGCAAAAAAACGGGCGTAGACCAACACCGGAATTGCCAGCAGACAGAGTAGTGAGATCCAGAGACCAAGATTGGTAATGGCACGGATAGGAAAGGAAGAGGATGCGAAGAAGGTATCTTTGGCATGGCGGACCTTTTTCCTCCAGGTCCAGCGTGACTTTCCCGGGCGCGGAGGCCTGTTATAGGGAACAAATTCCGGGCGGAACCCGAGTCGAAGCATCTCTACTACGGAGGAGGTGTGGATCGGATGAATGCGGGTGTTCAGGATATCAATGACTTCCCGGTCGGCCAGGTATACATCGGTGCCACCCGGGGGGAAGTCGATCTCCGACAGGCTGTTCATGATCCGGTAATAGGTTTGGGAGAACAGATCGCTGAACCAGCCGTCGTTGCGGGAACTCCTGTAGGAGACCACGATCTTATGGCCTTCCTCCCATTTCCGGTACAGGGTAATTACCATAGACACGGGGAACTGCAGATCGTCGGGGATCCAGGTAATGCAGGCGCCCCGGCATACGGAAAAGGCGGCAAACTGCAGATAGGGTGGGGTGACGTTGCGTGCCATCCTGAAAGCCCGGACCCGGGGGTCTGCCTGTTCGAGCTCGCAGGCGATGGCCCAGGAGTCGTCACCGGAGTCATCATCCATGATCAATAATTCGAACGGAATTTCCGCGGCTTCCAGCTCGCGGCAAATGGCCGAATAGGCCGGGCGCAGCCGTTGCGCACTGTTGTAGCAGGGAAGGAGTAGGGAAAGCAGGCGCGAATCCATAGCAAATGTAAAAGGTAAAATGAAAAATGTAAAAGTAGAAAGGTTCTGTACATGTACCGTCTCGGAGGAGTAATGATGTCTCGGACAGCCCCCCAGGTAATTACCTTTCTGCTTTTACATTTTACATTCTACATTTTACATTTCTCACTGTTTTGCGCCAATGAGCGTTTTGTCTGTATCCCGGGGTTTCATTTGTGCAAACGCATCAAAACCACAGTCCAGGAATGCTTTGTACTCATCTACTTCCGGTGTATAGCCCCGGGGTTCGTTCAGCAGGGTTTTGCCGTCATTGTGCATGAGCACATACCAGGGCTGGGAGTTGCGGTGGAAGTTGTTGATCTGGAAACTGCTCCACTTATCGCCGACCGTACGCATTTTTTCGCCGGTGTGCGGGTCAAGCAGGTATTTGAACTTATCGTCGGGAAACAGGCGTGCCTGGTCATCCACATAAAGCGATACCACTACGTAGTTGTCCCGCAGGTGCTCCAGGATTTCCTGCTTGTTCCAGACGGTTTCTTCCATTTTCCGGCAATTGACACAACCGTAGCCGGTAAAATCAACGAAGAGCGGTTTGTTCTCGTCCTGAGCGACCTTCAATGCTTCGTCGAAGTCCTTATAGCATTCCAGGCCATGGGGGCAGTTCATCGGCTGGAAGAAATTGTAATGCACCGGAGGGGCGATCCCACTCAGCAGGCTGAGGGATTTGTAATTCATCAGGCCGTCGCCCAGGTAGCCTGCGAAGATCAGCGCCAGTGCACCGAAAATGGCGCGTACCGGTCCGGGTCGACCTTCCGCACCTTTGAGTTTCGGCAACAACCCGAACTGGTAGAGCCCGAGCAGCAGCGCACAAATGAACCAAAGGGCGATAAAAGGCTCGAACTTCAGGACACCCCAGTGGCGGACCATGTCGGCAGTACTGAGAAATTTAAATGCCAGGGCCAGTTCCACAAAACCAAGTGTAACCTTGATGTTGTCCATCCAGTTGCCGGATTTCGGCAGGCTTTGCAGCCAACCCGGGAACATGGCAAACAGGCCGAACGGCAGGGCCAGGGCCAGGCCAAAACCGGTCATGCCCACCAGTGGCCGTGTCGGGACAACACCGAACAGGGCGTCGCCGGCGTTCCCTTTGGCAGTTTCTACCAGCAGCGTACCCACGATCGGGCCCGTGCAGGAAAATGAAACCAACGCCAGGGTGAAGGCCATGAAGAAAATGCCAAGCATCCCGCCTTTGTCAGCCATTTTATCGCTCTTGTTTACCCAGGAGGAAGGCAGGGTGATCTCAAACAGTCCGAAAAAGGACAGCGCAAACACCACAAAAACGACAAAAAAGAGCAGGTTGAAGTACATATCCGTGCTCATCTGGTTCAGGATGGTCGGACCAAATACGGAGGTCAGGACAATACCGATACTCACATAAATCAACACGATGCTCGAACTATACCAAAGTGCGTTGCGCATACCCGTAGCCCGGTCGCGCGAACGTTTAGTGAAAAAGCTCACCGTTAGCGGGATCATCGGAAAAACGCATGGAGTGAGCAGCGCCACGAGGCCACCCAGAAAACCGGCGATCAGCACCCACCAAAGTGAGGTGCTTTTTTCCTCCGGTGTAGAGCAGGAGTTGATAAACTTGGCGGAATTGATCTCCCGCTTGGCATCAAAGAACCCCTGGAATTTGGGGTCGTTCGGCGTCTGGCGCGGGTCGCCGGGAACTGTTTCCTGCGTACCGGCTGTAGATTCGGGTGTTTGCTCGCCCGCAGGCTCCGCAGCACCTGTATCGCCGCCATTGCCGTCGGGCATGCCTTCCGGAGCAATGTTGGTATTGCCGTCGGACTTGGGCGTTTCCGCTTCGCCGGGGGGAGTCGTCGAGCTGGCAGGTGGCGTGAGTTTGAACTCAAAATCCACATCTTTCGGCGGCAGGCACATCTCATCGTTACAGACCATATAGGTCAGGTAACCTGTGACCGGCGTGTTGAAATCATTGACCTTGACCCTTTGGGTGAAGATTGCCTTGTGCTTGAACTTGGTGAGCTTCATGCCAAATACATTGTCGTATTTGGTGAATTTCTCCCCGCCTTCCTCGGCCTTGCCTTTCAGGGCGAAATGCGGCCCTTCCAGGAAGGTAAAAGATGTGGCTACCGGGCCTTCATCACTTTCCAGGAACTGGGAATAAGTTGTCCAGCCATCTTCGATGGTGGCGGTAAAGATCAGGTCCATCTCCCCATTGCCGGCATCTTTGGACTGATAGGTCCATTTTACCGGGTTCTGGGCGGTCAGGAAAGAGAACAGGGACAGGGTGAGTAGGGTCAAAAAGAGTGAGCGAACATTCATGCCTCGGATTTTCTAAATTGCTGACTGCAAAGAAACAGCATTTTTATCTGTTGGATGCCGGAGTATGGGTGTTTAAAACAATTTTAACCGGTGAAATGTCAGGGGGCGGCTAAATGAAGGGTCGTTGACACGGCAGACATGT
>SBHD01000174.1 GCA_006226345.1 Bacteroidota bacterium
AATTCCAGCATGAACCCTGTCATTGTTAATGATGATACGTATCTGTAGGTTCTGATGGTTGTCTTGCCTTTGGGCTAATCTTGACGGGGAGGACTCTCGGGAAGCCGTTGCAGCCAGGTGAACAGGATTCCGTAGAGTGTGCCATTCCACAAAGTAGTTGGAGGCAGCAGATCAACCCACCTTCACCGACGTCATGGTCAGCGCGCCGGCTACTGCGCGGTCGTTGAACAGGGATACCTCCTCATCCTTTTCCTGCAGGGCCAGCGTATACAGCAGCGGCAGGTAGTGCTCCGGAGTCGGGATGGCGAGATCGAATGCCTTGCCCTGGGAACGGAAATTGATGAGCGGGTCGTGGTCGCCCGATAAGATGCCGCTTTTCATTTTTTCATTGGCTTCAGTGGCCCACTCGTAGGCAAAACCGACTTCGTTCAGCCGGTCCCAGGCCACCCGGCCCAGGTTGTGCACCATGTTGCCGCTGCCGACGACCAGGATGCCTTTGCGGCGCAGGGCGTTGAGTTCCTGGGCCAGTTCATAGTGCCACCGGCCGGACTGCCGGTAATCGAGGCTCATCTGAATGACCGGCACATCGGCGTCCGGGTACATATGCTTGATCACCGACCAGGCGCCGTGGTCGAGCCCCCATTTTTCGTCGAGGCCGACCTCCGTTTTTTTGATGAGCGTTTGGGTCTCTTTCGCCAGTTCGGGATCACCCGGGGCGGGATACTGCACATCGAAGAGGGCTTTCGGGAAGCCACCGAAATCGTGGATGGTGCGGGGCTGTTGCATGGCCGTGACGTACGTGCCCTGCGTTTCCCAGTGCGCTGAAATGCAGAGGATGGCATTGGGCCGGGGGATTTCCCCGCCCACCTTGCGGAAGCCCGTTACAAATTCATTTTCCTCGATGGCATTCATCGGGCTGCCGTGACCGAGGAACAGCACGGGCATACGCTCCGTGCCGCTCATACGGTCTGTTATACTGTTTAATTCATTGAGTTTCATGACTGCTCCTGTTATTGGCAGTACGGCCAATGCCTTTAAAAACGTTTTTCTGTCCATTCTTATGCCTGACTATCCTTGTTTTACAAATTGCACCTCCGCATTGATCCGCACTTCATCGCTTACCAGCACACCGCCCGTTTCCAAAGCGGCGTTCCAACTCAAACCCCAGTCCTGGCGGTTGATTTTGCCTTCAATGGAAAAGCCTGCCTTCACGTTACCCCACGGGTCTTTGTTGAGGCCACCGAACTCTACGTTGAACGTTACTTCCTTACTGATGCCTTTAATGGTCAGCATGCCTTTCAGCAGGTAGTTTTCCTCGTCCTGTTTGGTGAAGGACGTACCTTCAAAGGTCAGTTCCGGATGGTTTTCCACGTCGAAGAAGTCTGCGCTGCGCAGGTGGTTGTCCCGCGTTTCTTCGTTGGTAAAAATAGAGGAAACATCAATATTGGCGCGAATGGAAGCGGTAGTAAAATCGTCGCCATTGATCCCGGCGGTGAACGCGCGGAATTCGCCTTTTACGTTGGAGATCATCAGGTGCTTCACCTTGAATGTGATCTCGCTATGGGTCGGGTCAATGACCCATTTAGTTTTCGTGGTTGCTTCGGTTGCTACTCCTGTAGTTTGCATGATCTGTTTATGTTTTAGAATGTTATGATCGCTTTGTCAGAATTGACAATGCAAAGGTCAGCCCATCCAGCAGGGGGTGGGTATCAGAATTCGGAAGAATGGTGGTGAATTTGAGAAATAGCGGGGGTCAGGAGACCAGCCGCCGCATATCTTCCCGGAACTCGGACGGCGTTTGCCCGGATTTTTTCTTAAAAACGGCGGTGAAATAGGACTTGTCCTGGTAGCCCACGTCAAAACCGATCTCTGCAATGGTCTTGTCGGTAGTGGTGAGCAGGTTTTTGGCTTCGATGAGTTTGCGGGTCTCGATAATTTCCGACACGCTCATTTGCAGGATCTGGTTGCAGATCAGGTTGAGGTTGCGGGGCGACATGAACAGCTTTTCGGCATAGAACTCCACGCCTTCCGGGCGACGGAAGTTTTCCTCCAGGATAGCCAAAAAGTTCTTGAAGGTGGTATTCTGGGTAGAGCGGCTGGCCGTATCCTCCGGCTCGATCTTCCGCCGCTCCGATTCGATCATGGTAAACAGCACGCTCAACAAGTGCCGGACGACCGCCAGGTCCGGGGCGTCCTGCTGCATTTCCCCGTAGATCATATCGCACACCGTGACCAGGCGGTTGAAGCAGGTGCCCGGCGGCAAGGCGATATTGGCCTGGTCGTGGTAACGGGAGTAGAGTTGGAACGTGGTCTCCGCGATAAACTCGCTTTTAAAACGCAATGCCCACATTTTGCAGACACCGTTTTCGGTCCCGGGCACCACCCGGTGTACCTTGCCCCGCGTCACAAAACTGACGAACGGCGCTTTGATGACCGTGGACTTAAAATCGATGAAATGCTCCAGCGTCCCTGCAATGCCGACGATCAGTTCCTCAAAATCGTGGTGGTGCGGATCGTCGGGTGCGGCGGCGATCTTCGGTACGTCGGCTTCCGTCAACAGGAAAATATGAAACGGCTGGTCCAATTTTTATTTTTTCTACTGCTAAACTATGTAATCAAAAAAACGTCAAACATTGGAAGTTGTTTAATGGTGTCCGGGGGTGTCTGAAAAGCCTGTTTATCGAATTGACCCCAGTAGATTAGTACAATTCACCGCGGAGACGCCAAGAATTAACCTCAGCGCCTTTGCGGCTTGGCGGTGAAAAATTTTTTCGTGCTGCGCTTTATTCTGTTTAACTCAAGTTGTGACCTTTTCAGATGTCTCCTTTTAGTCGACCTACAACTTACAACCCCAGATTTCCCATTCCGCTTTCAACTGTACCATGCCTGTCCAAACAGCATTTTATAACTTTTCATGCCTTTCCTGTACCGGAACGAACAAACACCTAAATACAAATACACATGAAAAACCTCCTACCTGCCCTCCTTCTGCTGTTCGCAGCGCAGGCGTTCGCCCAACTCAACCCCGAACCCATTCTGATCCCGATGCGGGACGGCAAAATGCTGGCTGCCGACCTCTACCGACCCAACCAGCAGGGAACCTTTCCGGTTATTTTCATCCAGACACCTTACAACAAGAACCTCTTTAAACTGGGGCTGCCCCTGGATGTCGGGCAAAATATCGCCGCCAGCAACTACGCCTTTGTAGTCATGGACTGGCGCTGTTTTTACGGCTCGCTGGCAGCCTGCACGCTCAATCCCAACCGGGGGGAAGACGGGTACGATGCCGTAGAGTGGATCGCCGGACAGGACTGGTGCAACGGAAAGATCGGCACCTGGGGCTTGTCGGCACTCGGTAATATCCAGTGGATGACCGCCCGAGAGCAACCACCGCACCTGGTGTGTGCCATGCCCATGGTGGCTGCTCCGGAAACGGCGTACCGGCATTATTATCCCGGCGGCGCGATCCGGACGGAATACCTGCAAACCCTGGGCGTGCTATTCGGCAACTCGTTTGGACCCATTGTCAACAACCCGCATTACAATCTCGTCTGGCAGATCGCGGAGGGCGCCACCTGGTACCCGCAGGATATCGAGGTGCCCATGCTCCTGGTGGCCGGCTGGTTCGACCATAATATCAATGATGATATGCTGTTGTTCGACGGACTGCGGGCATCGTCGCCCGTAACCGGTCAACACCGCCTGCTGATCGGCCCCTGGCGGCACGGAGGGCTCGGGCAGGTGCCGCAGGGCGATCTGCAATTCCCGGAAGCTCAAAACGGCGACGATATTGTCGGCAACCAGTTCTTTGCCCATTACCTGCTGGGGGAAAACAACGGCTGGGAAAACACCCCTTTAGTGCAGTATTTCCAAATGGGTGATAATACCTGGAAAACTTCTATGGCCTTTCCGCCCGCAAACCTGACGGAACAGGTGCTGTACCTGACCGGGAACAAGGAACTGGTACCGGACGATCCCATGGCGCCGGCGACTAGTCTGACATTTAACTACGATCCTAACGATCCGTCACCTACCATCGGCGGCAAAACCCTCTGGCCGCAGCTGGAACAGGGACCGTATGACCAGGGCACCGCTGTGGAGTCGCGCAGCGATGCCCTGGTGTTCACGACGGCGGTGCTGACGGACGGTATTGCCGTAGTGGGCCAGATCACTGCCCATCTCTATGTGGCTTCCGATCGCAAGGATACCGATGTCGCCCTCCGGCTGACCGAGGTATATCCCGACGGCAAATCTGTGCTGCTTAACGAGTCCATACAACGCATGCGCTTCCGGAATGGCTATACCGT
>SBHD01000368.1 GCA_006226345.1 Bacteroidota bacterium
TTGAGTTGTTCCGTTTGAAGTCGAAAGGATATGTTTTGGTTTATTTTTAACATTAAAACGATATACCCGAAGAACAGCAAAATCATAAAAGTTACTGCCTCCCCTGGCATTTTCACCAAGTGCCACTATGAATTGCGAAATGGAACGCTTGGTGAAAATTCAGCGGACTCGAAAGCGCAACCTTATCCGCCTTTCCATCCTGTTCGCACAGTACAACAGCATCTCCTACCTTTGCCGCTCAAAACCCGCTATCTTGTCAATATACTTCCCGAAACGGCTATCCGTACTTGCCTTGTTATGGTGGACGCTGGTTCTATCCTGCCCGGCGCAGACGCCCCGGCTGTTTTCCCTGCAGCCTGCCGACTCGCTGCACCGGGGCCGTTTTTACCTGGCATTGGGCGCCGGTAGTGTTGCCTACGGCGCAACCATGGCGGGCCTGAACCACAGTTGGTACGCCGATTATCCCAGGGGGCGCTTTCATGTGTTCAACGACCTGAACGAATGGATGCAGATGGATAAAATGGGGCATTGGCTGATGGCTTATAACGAAAGCCGCTGGATCTGTGGCGGTGCGCGCTGGATCGGCTTGTCGCCCTGGACGGCTGCCTGGCTGGGCTTCGCCGGCAGTCAGTTGATCCAGACCTCCTTTGAGCTGCTGGACGGGTTTTCCAGTCAAGGGGCCTTTTCCTGGGGCAGCAACTGGGGTGGGGCGAGCAACGCATCGCTATGAAGATGAGCGCGATGCCGGTACGGTACAGTTCGGAGCGGTTGTATGCGGTCCGTCCGGCAGGCAGTCCGGCATGGACGACCCTGGAGGCGCGTGCGGAAGCGCTGTAGGGGACCGGACCGGTCAACTTATTCCTGAAAAACTACAATGCCCTGACGGTGTGGATGTCGGTCAACCCGCGTTCGTTTTTATCCACTCCGCCGGCCTGGCTGCCCCGGTGGCTCAACATAGCAGTAGGTATGGGCGCCGAAAACCTGTACGCCGGTAACGGATACCACTGGCAGGCGGACAAAAACTGCACAGGCCCCGATTGTGTCGTCTTTGAGGCAGATCCGGCAGTTTCTCCCCGTATCCGGCAATTTTTCCTTTCCCTCGATGTCGATCTTGCGCGTCTGGGCGTTCGCGACCGGTTTTTGCGTTCGCTATTAGGGGCGGTTTCGATATTCAAATTCCCGGCGCCGGAACTGGAGGTAAATAGCCGGGGGCAATGGCGGTTCTATCCGGTGTGGTTTTGAGTCCAAGTTATGCAGAAGGCCGTTTTTACCGCTGAGGCGCAAAGACGCGGAGGAGGATGTTCGGTGCTCTGGCAGAGCGATAGATTAATCCGCTTTTCCGTATACGTTATTTTTAATTAACCCGCAGTGCTGTCGGGATAGAATACGATGCACTACTTTTGACAAAAATTAAATCGCTACAGGAAGCGTTTGACTGAATTGAAGTATCTTAGTTCGCATGCAACATGCCGGCGAGCCGGCATGCACGCTGTTATTACTTTTTTTAATCCGGAAACATATCTTTTTTCTCACCAACATTTGTAATCTGCTATGCGCATCCCGAACATTTTGCCGATGCTGCTGCTGGCCTTTTCTATGTCCCTGCCAGCGCAGAACAGCTGTTCCATTTCTGATCTGACCGCCCAGGTGGTGGATTGTGCCAATGGCGAGTTTTATGCCAAACTCAACTTTCATCACCAGAATACCGGCGACGACGGTTTTGTCGTGCAGGGTAACGGCGTGACCTACGGGCCGTTCCAGTACGACCAGGTGCCGGTGGTTATTGGCCCGCTGGCGGCCAACGGAACGACCAACTACGGTTTCCTGGTGCAGGACGTGGTTTTCCAGGACTGTGCCGATGATGTCGGATTGGGACCGGTCAGCTGTAGTTCCTCCACCCAGTGTGAGATCTATGACCTGGTAGTGGAAACCGGCGATTGCACTTCCGACAGTACCTATCTTCTGGAGTTGAACTTCAAGGTACACAACTCCACCAACGATTCGTTCGATCTCTGGGGAAACAACCAGTTTATCGGCACGTACGCTCTTAATGACCTGCCGTTAAAGATCTCCGATTTCCCGGCCTCCGGTGCAATTGGGGGCTTTGTAAAAATTTGCATTGACGACAATCCCAACTGTTGTGCCATCAAACAATTCACGGCACCGGCTTGTAACGGTACCGGCATCTGCGCCATCTCGGATGTGACCGTTGAAACCGGCGATTGCCTGCCTGGTGGCTTGTACAGGGTTAAACTGGATTTCAAGGTTACCGGTGCTACCAACGACCTGTTTGAAGTGTGGGCCGGCAATGGCGCCTACCTCGGTTTTTTCCCGCTCAACCAACTACCGCTCGTGCTGGATTTTCCCTGGGGCGGCGGACAGTTTGACGAACTGAAGATCTGTATCAACGACAACCCCGACTGCTGTACCACGGTGGAGTTCCCGGCTCCGCCCTGCTTTAACCCCTGCCGTATCAAGGACCTGCGGATCGAGACCGGCGACTGTACCTCCGACAGCACGTTTGCCATATGGGTCAAATTCCTGCCGCCGGCCGTTTCGCCGACCGACTCCTTCGGTATCTGGGCCGCCAATGGCGATTTTCTCGGCCGGTTTGCCTTTGCCGATATGCCGATCCATATTACGGATTTCCCCTGGAACGGGGGCTCGGTGGACGGTATTCGGGTCTGTGTCAGCAATACCTGTTGCAGGGAAAAAGAGTTCAATGTGCCGGACTGCCTGGCACCGCCCTGTGCCATTGACGACCTGAAAGTCGATGTCGGGGCCTGTATCACCCCGAACCGGTATAAACTGGCGCTCAATTTTACCCTGAACAACCCCAGTAACCTGGATCTCAAGTTTTCCGTATACGCTGATAACGGCGATTTCCTGGGCATATACAGCACCAGCGATCTGCCGCTGGCACTGGCCTTCCCGTGGAACGGCGACCAGATGGATGCGCTCAAAGTGTGCCTGCTGGATGCCGATGGCAATGAGAAATGCTGCAGGATCATAGAATTTGCCCCGCCGCCCTGTGTGGGTATCTCCTGTGGTATATTTAACCTGAGCGTGGAAACCGGCGATTGCCTGGACGATCATTCGTACGAAGTCTGGATCAACTTCCAGACCCCGGCGGCCAATCTCGGCAGTTTTGGCGTCTGGGCAGGTAACGGCAAGTTCCTGGGATTCTATTCCGTATCTGACCTGCCGATCTATATCCCGAATTTCCCGGCGAGTGGCGGCAGCACCGACAAGGTGATCATTTGTTTTAAAAATGCCTGTTGCGAAACCAAGGAGTTCAACGCGCCGGATTGCGCCGGCCAGCCCTGCAGCATCACCGACCTGGTGGTAGAAACCGGGGATTGTACCTCCGACAGCACCTACCAGCTGACCATCAATTTCCATGTGATCGCCCCGACGCCGGGCGCCAATATTCCGTTTACGGTATTTGCGGCCAACGGCGATTTTGTGGGTACGTTCAATACGGCTGATCTGCCGATCACTATCCAGGATTTCCCCTGGAACGGTGATGCTGCGGATGCAGTCAAGATCTGTATCGGTAATACTCCGGGTACTTTCTGCTGCCGGGTGAAAGAGTTTAAGGCGCCCGATTGCCTGGGTGCCCCCTGTGGTATTTTCAACCTGACCGTGGAGACCGGTGATTGCAATGACAACGGCACCTATGAAATTTGGATCAATTTCCAGACCCCGTCCACCAACCTGGGCGCTTTTGGGGTATGGGCCGGAAACGGGCAATTCCTGGGTGTGTATTCCATTGGCGATCTACCGGTACATATCCAGAATTTCCCGGCAAGCGGCAATGCCGTGGATGTTGTGGAGGTTTGCCTGGTCACGTTGTCCAACCTGCCTCCCTGTTGCCTGAAGAAAGAATTCAAAGCCCCCGACTGTGTCAGTAACCCATGCGGATTGCACGACCTGGTGGTGGAAACGGGCAATTGTACTGCAGACTCAACGTATGAGGTGTGGATCAACTTTAACGTCAGCAACCCGTCCAATACCACGCTCTTTGCCGTGTATGCCAATGGCGATCTGTACGGCGAGTTCCCGTTGAGTGCCCTGCCGTTGCATATTGCCGATTTCCCCTGGAACGGCGGACCGCATGATGTGGTGAAGGTGTGTATCATTTCGCCAATTGCGGTGCTGTGTTGCGAAACGGTGGAGTTCGATGTGCCGGACTGCCTGCAGCCCGACTTCTGCGAGATCTATGATCTGGTGGTAGACCCCGGCGCCTGTACCGGTGACAGCACCTATACGCTTTTCCTGAACTTCAAGGTGCATAATCCCGG
>SBHD01000180.1 GCA_006226345.1 Bacteroidota bacterium
AGGTCATAAACTTCCATTGCCTGGTCGCGGGTAATAGACGGGAATTCATTCAAAAACTCATTGACACTCACGCCAATACGCATGAAGTCATAAAATGTTTCGATACGAATTCGTGTACCGCTGAATACCGGGGCTCCATCTTGGATCTCAGGGTGGACAGTGATAGATTGGTATTGTCTCACGGTGCTGCTGTTTATGTTTTGATTAAATTTTGACAGACCGGGACCGAAACAACTCAGGTGAGTGAGAAACGGACGATTAAGTGGATTAAAATGTTACGGGTGCTAATGTAGGCAAACTCTTTTACGGTGCAAACACTTCGCCTAAAAAATTTCATTATTTCAAATATATGTTTCGCCAAAGCGATCCTGGACAGCAGCCCTGACTTGTTTGATTTCCTGTTCTTTTGACTTGGGATAGATCAAAAGGACATCTGGCTCATCTACTACGATATAATCGTTCAGCCCTTTAGCGACTACCAGTTTTTTCTTTGGTGCCCGGATCAGGCAGTTCTCTACATCCTCTACCAGAATACAGTCCCCCTGAAGCACATTTTTTCGTTCATCCTTGGGACATTCAACATGCAGGCTGGCCCAGGTACCAAGGTCCGACCACCCAAAGGAAGAAGGGATCGTGTACACGTTATGCGCTTTTTCCATAATGGCAAAATCCACCGAAATATCGGGTGTGGCAGGGTAGTGGCGGGCAATAAAATCCGTTTCATCCGGCGAGTTGTACAGGTCTCGACCCTTGTTCAGGATGGTATAAATATCCGGTGACAATTGCTGGTATGCATCCAGGATAGACCGGATACTCCAGATAAATATTCCTGCATTCCATAGGTATTCCCCGGATTCAACGAATCGGGTTGCGGTATCCCGGTCGGGCTTTTCGGTGAAGCGTTCCACTTTAAAAACTCCGGGTGCGGACTCGTTCCGGAACTGAATATAACCGTAACCGGTATCAACCCGGGAAGGTCGGATACCAAGGGTTACCAGGGCATCGTGGTTGCTGGCAAACTCAAGTGCCTTCATGATATTTTCAGTAAAGGCCTGTTCCTGTAAAATGATATGATCAGAGGGGGCCACAATCATGTTTGCATCAGGGTCCAGTCCGGCCAGCTTCAGGGCCGTGTAAGCAATGCAGGGAGCAGTATTGTTCCGGCTGGGCTCACCGATGATCTGATTGTCCGACAACTCCGGAAGCTGCTCTTTAACCAGCCCGGAATAAGCTGCGTTGGTGACAATAAAAATATTGGATGCGGGACAAATGTTCAAAAAACGCTCAAAGGTCAGGCGCAGCAGACTTTTTCCCACTCCTAGCATGTCAATAAACTGTTTGGGCCTGTGTTCCCGGCTTCCCGGCCAGAACCGGCTACCAACCCCGCCAGCCATTATGGCAACATACGTTTGCTTATTCATTTTTGTATTCTTTTAGTTGTCTGATTTATGTTGACTGGTTTCGTCCAGGTTTTCCCGCACCTCTTCGTATACACTTCGAATCCCGTCTTCCAATCCTATCCGGGCTTTCCATCCGAGGGCATTAAGTTTGCTTACATCCATTAGCTTGCGCGGTGTTCCGTCCGGCTTGCTCAGGTCGTGTTCGATGGATCCGGTGTAACCGACTATTTTTTTGATCAGCTGAGCCAACTCCAGGATGGCAATGTCTTCTCCAACTCCTATGTTGATGAGTCCGGGTTCGTTGTACTTTTCCATGAGAAAATAACAGGCGTCGGCCAGGTCATCAACATGCAGGAACTCGCGGCGCGGTGTGCCGGTGCCCCACAGCACTACTGAGGGGGCCTGTTCCTGTTTGGCTTCGTGGAACCGCCGCAGCAGCGCCGGGAGAACGTGGCTGTTTTTCGGGTGGTAATTATCGTTCGGGCCATACAGATTGGTCGGCATGACCGAAATAAAGTTGCATCCGTACTGATCCCGGTATGCATCGCAGAGTTTGATCCCTGCAATTTTAGCAATGGCGTAGGGCTCGTTCGTATACTCCAGCGGACCAGTCAGCAGGTATTCCTCTTTCAGAGGCTGGGGGGCCATTTTGGGGTAGATGCAGGATGAGCCCAGGAACAGCAGCTTCTCAACCTGTTGTTTCCAGGCTGCCTGGATAATATTCGCCTCGATCATCAGGTTGTCATACAGGAATTCCGCACGGTAAGTATTGTTCGCCAGGATGCCGCCAACCTTAGCTGCTGCCAGAAATACAAAGGCTGGTTTTTCTTTTCGGAAAAACTCAAACACTTCTTCCTGGTTTCGAAGGTCAAGTTGCCGGGAAGTACGCAGTGCGAAGTTGTGGTACCCCTCCGCCTTTAGTTTGCGCAGTATTGCCGAACCTACCATCCCGGTATGCCCGGCAACGTATATGCGGTCGTTCTTATTCATGTTTAGTTACACGTTTCACTTGCCAAATTGGCAATCGGGTTCTTCCGGCTATCCGGACATTCTTTATTTATGTTTTATCCCAACCGTGGAAAACGGTGGCGCTTGTATGCATGATATTCCGGACTGTCTGCCGGCGGCTGGGCGTATCGTTTCGAATTATCAAATGAACATACCAAAGGTCCCGGCAGTTCAATGCCATCGGGGCCAAACGGGTTCAGTCCAGCAAACGGGTGGAATCCTGCAGGGCATTCAGGCATTTCCGGCTTTCATCGATGCTGAAGGACAAATGTACAGGTGTCGGCAGGTCAAGTAAAACATCTGTAAGTTTTTGTTGTGTTTGGTTTATTGCCTCCCAGCCAGTATCCTATTCCCAACTAAAACACAACCGGGCGCTGTACTGAAGCGGATGAAGAATCTGGCCAGCAACGCAGTGCCTGAAGGGTAGTTGCCGGGCGGGTATGCTTCGGAATGAACGTTGCACAGTTCAAACCCGCAGGTGTGATTGCTATTGCCCGGTAAAGTGCCTGTTCCAGGTAATGCGCCTCGTCGGCGATGAGGGTATGTGTGGGATACAGCAGCCCGAGCACTACCAGTACAATCAGGCTGAGCAGGACCAGTATTCCGAATGGCGACCGGAGATGTCGCAGCACTAGCACGCTATTCGGTCTGCTTGTTCACTTTAAACCCGGACTCATGCAGCAGCTTATCCCGTCGGAACAGGTCCAGGTCCGCAGCCACCATTTCCCGGATCAGGTCATCCAGTCCGAGTTTGGGTACCCAGCCGAGTTGTTCATTTGCTTTTGTCGCATCACCGATGAGCAGGTCTACCTCGGTAGGCCGGAAGTAGTTCGGGTCTACCGCAACTACCTCTGTACCCGGTTTTATTGTGAACTCCGGATTTTCACAACGTTGCACAATACCCACTTCCTGTTCGCCCGAGCCCTGGAATCCCAGGGTAATGCCAACCTCGTGGAAGGCCAGTTTTACGAAATCCCGGACGGAGGTCGTTTTGCCTGTAGCAATGACAAAGTCTTCCGGCTTTTCCTGCTGCAGCATCAGCCACATCGCTTCAACATAGTCGGCAGCATGTCCCCAATCACGCTTGGCATCCAGGTTGCCCAACCAAAGTTTGTCCTGCATGCCCAGTGCAATGCGGGCTACTGCCCGGGTGATCTTTCGTGTGACAAATGTTTCGCCACGTAAGGGGGATTCATGGTTAAAAAGAATGCCGTTACAGGCATACATCTGATATGCCTCCCGATAATTTACTGTGATCCAGTAGGCATACAGTTTGGCTACGGCATAGGGTGACCGGGGATAAAACGGCGTTTTTTCCGTTTGCGGCACTTCCTGCACCAAGCCATACAACTCGGACGTGGATGCCTGATAATACCGGGTTCTCTTTTCCATTCCCAACAGCCGGATCGCCTCCAGGAGACGCAGCGCCCCGATCGCATCGGCATTGGCGGTGTATTCAGGTGTTTCAAAACTCACTTTTACGTGACTCTGAGCACCTAAGTTGTACACTTCATCCGGCTGTACTTCCTGGATGATCCGGATCAGGTTGGTGCTGTCGGTCAGGTCACCGTAGTGCAGGATGAAATTCCGGTTCGACACGTGCGGGTCCTGATACAAATGATCGATTCGGTCAGTATTGAACAACGAGCTGCGTCGTTTGATACCATGCACGATATATCCCTTCCGGAGTAAAAACTCGGCCAGGTACGCTCCATCCTGGCCGGTAATGCCGGTGAGTAATGCAGTTTTCATATTTTTTTGCTTCCAAAATTTATCGGGATGGTCCTGCTGTTATTGCGTCAATACTGCCACAATTTGATCAGCTGCCTGTCCATCCCAGCGTGGTGGTATTGTTCCTTGTTTTTTTTCTCCGGCCAAAAGTACTCGGATATGCTGTTCGACGGTAGTAATCTGCCGGTCATTAACCAGGATATTTGTGCCGTAATCCACCATCGGGGGGCGCTCGGTTTTTTTCGAAATGTAAAACAGGGTACTCCCAGCCAGTCGGCATACGGAAGCGGCGGTGTCAGGATAAGGTGGGGTATGTCGTCAAATTGTTGTAGCAGGCCTGTTCGCTGCAGGTTCCGGGCAGTCCTGGGGTGCACCGGATAGACCAGCGGAATGTAACTGGCAATACGCCTGACCAAGTCCAGGAGCGTTTGTAGTCCGAATGCATCAATCACCAGATTGCCTGTAAAACGGACGTTCTGTATTCCGGGGAAATTTTCCTCGTTGGCGGCCTTAATTGCCGGTGCTGAGGAGCGACAGAAGCAGACCCATTACGGATACCACCGGTAGTGCCCATTGCAGGTATTTGGTTGTACGGTCAGCCGTTTCACCCACTTTAGCGGGCAAGGGCTCCACGTAGATAATATCGCCCTGTTCGATAAAAAAGTACGGCGAGTTGAATACGTCACGTTGATGCAGGTTCACATGTCCGTACCGGCGCTGGCCATTGGTTTGCCGGATAACCAGGATGTTTTGCCTGTTTCCATACTTCGTCAGATCGCCTGCCTGTCCAAGCGCCTCCAAAAGAGTGACCCGCTCGTAATCCACGTTATAGGTGCCGGCATTGTTGACCTCACCTAATACGGAGAAACGGAAATTGGAAAGCCGGACATTGACAATGGGGTTTTTCAGGTATTGGCTCAGATACCGGGAAAGGGTGTCCCGGGCATCGTGTGTGGTGAGGCCGGCAACAGGGATTTTACCAATCAGAGGCATATTGATCTTGCCATTGAAATCAACCAGGTATTTGGGGGCATTTATTGTTCCACCCGCACCTCCAAGCGGATCAACGGTCATAAAAGGTGCGGTGATCTTTGGGTCCGAAGTCTGGCTCTGGACACTGATCGCCAGCAGGTCATCCGTTTGGATCAACAGGGAGTGCCCTTCGATGGGAGCTACCAGGCTGTCGAAGGATGGGCCGGTGTCGAAATTGACCAAATTCCGGTGTTGAATACAGGCTGTTTGGGACAGCAGGGCCAGCAGTGTTCCTGCCAGCATAATCGGTGCAATAAGGGATGTGGTGCGTGTAGTTTTGTTTCTCATTGTATTATTTTGAAGATAATCAGCTTTCTGGTTTCCCGATACGGGTATTTGCAAAAGCGTATTTGGTCAGCGTTTTTTCCAGATGTCCGCTGCGCAAAGCTGCCCGAAGCGTCTGTACATGCCGCATGCGGTGCGCATCCGTACCCAGATAGTCTACCATCTTATGCTTTAACAAGAGTTGTGCCGCTTGTTGAACATCCGGTCCGTAATGTCCGGTAATCGATAAAATATTGAGTTGAAAACAACACCCGGCATCCTTCAATGCCTTGTACTCATTTAGTTTGTTGTGGTAGTAAGGATAGCGCTCCGGATGCGCAAGTACTGGAATGTACCCTTTGGTTTGCAGTTCAAAAAGGTATTTTTCCATCGCCAACGGTGCATGCAAAAACGACACTTCCACCAGTACATGCCGTTCTGCATCCAGCGTAAGCAGTTCTTCCTTATCCATCAGCGCACCAAAGTGATCATCCATGAAATATTCAGCAGCAGCATGGATCTCCATGGGAATCTCCGCCTTTTGGACGGCTTCCTTCAGCGCAGTGGCCTTTGCTTTTATGTCAGCAGCAGTATTGGGGTAGCGCTCTGACATAATATGGGGAGTAGTGATTATCCGCTTGTAACCCAAAGCATTTAAAGCCCTGACCATCTCCACGGCCTCGGCCATATCCGGAACGCCATCGTCAATTCCGGGAAGCAGGTGGCTGTGCATATCCGTCTCCAACCTGGAAAAGTCAGACAGGTCGGGGCTGGAAAATAATTTGGAAAAGAATTGGCGCATAAATTAAAGTCTCCAATAAGTTAAGGCCTGCTCCATATCCTTCCGGTTATAGAGCCCCTTGATATCCAGGAGGATTGGGTCGTCTTTCATGATGCTGGTAAAATAGGCGGCATCCATTTGTTTGAACTCGTTGTGGGAAACTGCCATTATAACTGCATCATAACCCGTGGAAATATCATCCTGCAGGGTCAGCCGGTATTCATGTGCAACCTCATTTGGTGAAGCATGGGGGTCATGAATATGGACGTGGATAGAATAGTCCATGAGTTCCTGAACGACATCCACGACTTTCGAATTCCGAATATCCGCCACATTTTCCTTAAAGGTAATACCAAGTACCAAAACTTTGCAGGTAGACAGGTTTTTTCCTTTTTGGGTCAGGAACTGGACCAGGCGTTTGGCTACGAAGGCCGGCATACCGTCGTTTACCCGCCGTCCGCTCAGGATGACCTGTGGGTCGTATCCCATTTGCTTGGATTTATGCAGCAGGTAGTATGGATCCACCCCGATGCAATGCCCCCCAACAAGACCGGGTGAATAGGGCTGGAAGTTCCATTTGGTACCGGCAGCAGCCAATACCTCCATGGTGTCGATATTCATCCGGTCAAAAATTATCGCAAGCTCATTCACCAGGGAAATATTCAGGTCGCGTTGGGTGTTTTCAATCACCTTGGCCGCTTCTGCCACCTTGATATTTGCCGCTTTGTAGACACCGGCTGTAATGATCGAACCGTAGATCCTGGCAATGTTTTCAAGGGACTCCTCGTCACAGCCGGATACGATTTTTAAAATATCCGTCACTGTTCTGGACTTGTCGCCAGGTGAAATCCGTTCCGGGGAGTATCCGATCTTGAAATCCGCCGTTCCGCGGAGTCCGCTTTCTTCTTCCAGGATGGGTAGACAATCCTCCTCGGTACAGCCTGGATAAACGGTGCTTTCATACACAACATAATCTCCCCGTTTCAAAGCCCGGCCTACTGTAGCAGAAGCTTTTTTCAGGGGAGTAAGGTCCGGGACTTTGTGTGCATCCACATCGGTAGGAACGGCGACTACAAAAAATGCAGCCTCTTTCAGATCCTTTTCATCCGTAGTGAAAGTGATATCCGCACCTTCAAATGCTTCAGTTGGCAGTTCCTGGGAAGGATCCTGACCAGCCTGCATGGCAGCAATACGTTCTTTATTAATATCAAATCCGATGACCCGGAATTTTCGGGCAAAGGCAAGGGCGATCGGCAGCCCTACATAACCGAGGCCAATAATGGCCATTGCTTTTTTCTTACTTTCGAGTTGCTTGTACATGAGAATATCTTCGTTTAGCAGCAGGTAGCAAAAGTAGAGCCACTTTGTGCTGTCAGTAATTCTGACTGAAGTGATGTAGTTGTTTTAAGATTGAAAAAAGGATTTCACCCCGTCAACGATGACCTCCAGGGTAGCAGGATCCAACTCCGAATGCATGGGGAGGGAGATCACGGAACGGCACAGATGCTCTGTTACCGGCATTTCGGCGCCGGACCAAAATTTTTGAAAGGCCTCCTGCTTGTAGAGCGGGATCGGGTAATAGATCATGGACGGAATTTCCTTTGCCTGTAAATATTGACGAAATGCATCCCGGTCACCTTCCTGGAGCACAAGGGTATACTGGTGAAATACATGGCTGACATTGTTTTGCCGGAAGGGTGTTTTTAGTTGGGGCATTCCGGCAAATGCCTTGTCGTAAAAGTCGGCCGCCTGGCGCCGGGCATTGTTGTATTGATCGAGGCGCTTCAGTTTGATACTCAGAATGGCAGCCTGGATGGAGTCCAGCCGGGAATTCACGCCTACAATGGCATGATGGTACTGTTTGTTTTGCCCGTGGTTGGCAACCATGCGCAATCGCGCTGCAAGATCATCATCATAAGTCGTGAGCGCCCCGCCATCACCATAGCAACCCAAATTCTTGGATGGGAAAAAAGAAGTGCACCCGACATGCCCCATGGATCCGGTCTTTTTCCGGGTTCCGTTGCTGAACTGGTAATCACCGCCGGTAGCTTGTGCGTTATCTTCGATCACATACAGGTTGTGCCGTTGAGCGAGATCCAGCAGCGGCTCCATATCAGCGCTTTGTCCAAATAAGTGTACTGGTACAATCGCTTTTGTTTTGGAAGTAATTGCTGCTTCGGCCAGTTCCACGGAGATATTGAACGTCTCCGGGTCGACATCCACCATGACAGGGGTCAAGCCCAGCAGGGCAATCACTTCTGCGGTGGCAACGTACGTAAACGCCGGGACAATGACCTCGTCTCCGGCCTGTAGCCCGAGGGCCATCATGGCTATTTGAAGGGCGTCCGTGCCATTAGCGCAGGGAATGACGTGGTTTATTCCCTGATAAGCTTCCAGTTCGGCCTGGAACTTCTTTACGGCACTGCCATTAATGTATTCCGTAGAGGCGATCACTTCCAGTACAGCCTGGTCGATTTCTGCCTTCATGTTTTCATATTGGGTTTTAAGGTCAACCATGCGAATCATAAGCGTGGAGTATGTGTGTGAACGAATGGGTTATTTTATAGTTTGTTATGCTGTCAAACAGTGTTCCAATATTACCTTTTGAGGGTTATTTATTGGCAATAAAAATTTCGGATGCAGGAGCGGCCATTAAACATGGACTTTGGGTTGGCGCAAGGCTTCGCCTTTATTATGTTGCAGAAACATACCTTGTTTATGTTCCGAACCCGTAAATAACCTCGAACGTCATTCATCATTTCCCGTACACACCCATAAACGGCTTTTAGCTGGGTTGATAAAGACCAACCAGGTATTCGAATACCGGGCAGTTTTGCCTGTGTTCCTTTTTTGCCCAGAAAATAAACCGGAATCCGGTTGCTGAGTCATGCCTGGTCATCAGGAACCTGCCTGAATGGAGCATTCTCGTGTTCAGGCAAAAACAGATGGCATACGAATAGATGGCGTTCAGCACCAGGTTGTTTTTGTTTTGAGGTTATTTGGTCTCCTGACATACAACAGGTGCCCGGTTAAAACCAACTGCATCAGCCCCTGCATTTGTCAGGGCGCAAAACTACTCAAAGCCGGCATCTTTTCCGGGCCAATGCGAATTTTCGGTAATATTTTATCCGGGATTAATTACACATCGTAATTCAACACCGGGGCCAGCCAACGTTCCGCTTCTGCGATCGACATCCCCTTGCTTCGGGCGTAATGCTCTACCTGGTCTTTACCGATCTGGCCAAGCGCAAAATAACGGGCATCCGGATGAGAAAAGTACCAGCCGGAAACCGATGCAGCTGGGTGCATGGCACAGGTCTCCGTTAACGTAATACCCAGCTCCGTAGCAGGGAGCAGCTGCCACAGGGTACGTTTTTCGGTATGTTCCGGGCAGGCAGGGTATCCCGGTGCCGGCCGGATACCCTGATAGCGTTCGGCAATCAGGTCTTCATTGGAAAACTCCGGGCTGGTTTCATACCCCCAAAATTCCCGCCGTATGCGTTCATGCAGGTGTTCGGCAAAGGCTTCTGCCAGGCGGTCGGCAAGTGCTTTTAGCAATATGGCGTGATAATCATCATGCTGGGCTTCAAACTTCTTAATGTGGTCTTCAATTCCACCGCCTGCAGTGACTACGAATGCCCCAATATAGTCGGCAACACCAGAAGTGCGCGGGGCTACAAAATCACTGAGACAGAAATTTGGAAGTCCTTCGGCCTTTTTGATTTGCTGCCGCAAATGGTGTAGCAGGCACCGGACACCGCTACGCTGTTCATCCGTATAGATCTCCAGGTCGTCCTCGCCAACACTATTGGCGGGAAACAGGCCGATCGCTGCGTTCGCCGTGATCCAGTCTTCTTTGATGATCTGCTCCAGCAGCCGTTGGGCGTCTGCATAAAGTCTTGTAGCTTCTGTGCCTACCGTTGGGTCATTGAGAATAGCAGGAAACTTGCCGCTCAACTGCCAGCTTTGAAAAAATGGTGTCCAGTCAATATACCTGGCCAAGGTGTCCAGCGGATATCTTTCGAAGGTCCTGACGCCCAGGAACTGGGGTTTGGGTGGTGAATATTGCTGCCAGTCAGTGGTCCATTTGTTCCTGCGCGCCTCGGAAAGGGGCAGGTACTGTTTGCCGGACTGGCGTGCTTTCCGGGCTTCGCGGATCTGCTGGTATTCTGCCTGTATCTTTCCACTGAAGGCGCGGCGCTCTGTTTCATTTGAAGTCAGCAGGCTGCTCACTACCGCCACGCTTCGGCTTGCATCCAGTACATGTACCACAGGTGCGTTGGGATATTGTGGTTCCACTTTTACAGCGGTATGCGTTTTGGAGGTTGTGGCGCCACCGATCAGCAGTGGGATTTGCAGGTTCTGCCGCTGCATCTCTTTGGCAACATGCACCATTTCATCCAGGGAAGGGGTGATCAGGCCGGAGAGGCCGACTACGTCAACCTGGTGCTCCAGGGCAGCCTGCATGATCTTGTCCGCCGGAACCATAACACCCAGGTCGATAATTTCATAGTTATTACATCCCAGCACAACCCCTACGATATTCTTGCCGATGTCATGCACATCGCCTTTAACGGTGGCCAGCAGGATCTTGCCCCTGCTTCCTGTACCCGATTTGTTTTTCTCCGCTTCGATATAGGGCGTCAGATAGGCAACAGCCAACTTCATGACCCGGGCGCTTTTTACTACCTGGGGTAAAAACATTTTTCCGGCGCCAAACAGATCGCCAACGATATTCATGCCATCCATCAGCGGCCCTTCGATCACGGAAAGCGGGCTCGGATATTTTTGCCTGGCCTCCTCCGTATCGGTTTCGATAAACTCGGTGATACCCTTAACCAGGGCATGCGCAATGCGCTCTTCTACTCCTGTCTCGCGCCAGGCAAGGTCTTTCTCCGGCGCGCGGCTGGTTTTTCCTTTCAGCGATTCGGCAATCCGGACCAGTTCTTCCGTGGCGCCGGGATGTCGGTTAAACAACACATCTTCGATCCGCTGAAGAAGGTCTTTGGGGATCGCTTCGTAAACTTCAATCATGCCGGCATTTACAATCCCCATATCCATCCCGGCCTGAATTGCATGGTATAAAAATGCCGCATGCATGGCTTCCCGTACCCGGTCATTTCCGCGGAAGGAAAAGGACAGGTTGCTGACCCCCCCGCTTACCCGGGCTCCCGGACAGGTTTGTTTGATGGTCCGGGTGGCTTCAATGAAATTGATCGCATACTCATTATGCTCCTCAATACCGGTTGCGACTGCAAAAATATTCGGGTCAAAAATGATGTCAGTAGGGTCGTAGCCAACCTGCCGGGTCAGGATCGCATAGGCGCGCTGGCATATGACAACCTTTCGTTCTATGGTGTCGGCCTGTCCATTTTCATCGAAGGCCATGACCACGACAGCGGCGCCAAACCGCCGGCAGATCTCCGCCTGTTCGATAAAACGCGCCTCACCTTCTTTCAATGAAATGGAGTTGACCACGCTTTTTCCCTGCAGGCATTTCAGTCCGGCCTCTATGACTGAAAAGCGGGAAGAGTCGACCATGACCGGAACCCGGGCAATATCCGGCTCTGCGGCCACCAGGTTCAGGAACTCAACCATTGCTTTTTCTGAGTCCAGCAACCCTTCATCCATGTTTACATCGATGATCTGGGCACCGCTTTCCACTTGTTGACGGGCTACACTCAGCGCCGCATTGAGATCACCATCCTTGATCAGCTGCGCAAATTTTCTGGAACCGGTGACGTTCGTCCGCTCTCCGATATTTACAAAGTTGGTATCCGGACGGACGATCAGCGGCTCCATCCCCGAAAGCATGGTGTACGCTGCAAGTCCGCGCTCCGTGTTCTTATCAGCGTGTGGATTCCGGGGAGGAACATCCTTTACATGGCTGGCGATATGACGGATATGGTCCGGACGGGTGCCACAACAACCTCCGACAATATTGACCAGCCCGGAACGGGCAAAGTCTTCCACAAATCCGCACATTTCTTTGGGTGTCTGGTCATAGGCGCCAAATTCATTGGGCAGGCCGGCGTTGGGGTAAGCACTGATAAAGCAATCGGCTATTTCCGCAAGCGCTTCCAGGTGCGGGCGCATCTCTTCCGCTCCAAGGGCACAATTGAGCCCGACAGAAAATGGCCGTGCATGTTTGACCGAGATCCAGAACGCCTCCACCGTCTGGCCGCTGAGCGTCCGGCCGGACGCATCGGTGATCGTTCCGGAGATCATGATGGGCAACCGGAGGTTTTTTTCTGCAAAGACCTCTTCAATTGCATACAGTGCCGCTTTGGCATTCAGCGTGTCAAAGATCGTTTCGACCAGCAATATCTGGGCACCGCCATCCATCAGTCCGCGCACCTGTTCGCCATAGGCTTCCCGAGCTTCATCGAAGGTCATAGCCCGGTACCCGGGGTTGTTGACGTCGGGCGACAGGGATAGTGTCTTGTTCAAGGGGCCGAGCGCACCGGAAACGAATCGCGGTTTTTCCGGGTTCAGCAGGGTATAGGCATCGGCAGATTTTCGGGCTATTTCTGCTGCGGCAAAGTTGATTGCATAGGCCTGGTTGGCCAAATCGTAGTCTGCCTGCGATATCCGGTTGGCGTTAAAGGTATTGGTCTCAATAATGTCGGCCCCGGCCTCCAGGTATTCCCGGTGGATCGATTCGATCACATCCGGCCGGGTGATACAGAGGAGGTCGTTATTGCCTTTCAGATCGATATGGTGATCCAGGAATTGCACGCCCCGGAAATCGGCTTCTTCAAGCCCGTATTGCTGGATCATCGTGCCCATGGCACCGTCAATGATCAGGATGTTGCGGCTGGCAGCAGTGGTTAGCGTGGAAAGTATATTTTGCGTCAAGGGTTACTCCAGTTTAAGTGGGCAAAGGTAACAAGCCCCCGGATAAATGGTTGCAGGCGAAGCCCGGCAGGCAGGCTGTTTCAAACAGTGCTGGCAAATTGAATTTTTTGCAGAAAAGTTGCATCAATAGTGATCAGGATACTGTATCCCATTCGTTCCAGATCAACCTGGCAGCGCCGTTTGCCAGCAGCCTGTATAATCGATCATAGGTATCCCGGTCAGACGCTCCAGTGCGTCAGCACCCTGGCTATATCGGGGCAACCGGTTGAACTGCCCCTGCGGTACCGGTCAGGAGTAAAACAAGACCTGCCAGCTCAAGTCTGCAGGAAAGTATGATAAAGGAATGGCGGGTAAATGGTGCCATAGATATGGGTCAGCTGGACTCAACAAAATCGAGGAACATCTGCTGCCAGGAGGCCCAAAAGTACGTGTTCCAGGAAGAGTTGTGCCACAGCAGTACAAACTCACCCTGGTGTTTTTCGACCTGTCGGCGCAGCTGGATGAGTTGTTGCAATGCCACCGAAGGTTCGTACTTCAGGTAGTGTGCAAACGTGACGTCCATAGCCAGAAGCGGCTTTTCCAGAAGGGGAAGGGTTTTCCGGGTAAGAAAATTAAAGACCGGGAAAGTATGGCAGATCCCACATCTGAACCCGGGCATTTCCGGATACCCCAGGGTGCTGTCCCACTCCATGTCATGATCTGCCCACTGTTGCCAGGTTGCCGGTGCGGAAAAGCACAGGTAGTGCTGACGCCCGGTGCGGACCGGTACCGGGGCAACCTCCCGGATGGACTCCAGTTCCTGTGAAAATCGTTCCGGGTCCGTGGCTGCTGCGCGGGAAGGGTGAAAACCGATCGTATGTCCACGGGCAGCCAGGCGTTGTATAAGACCCACTACAGCGGGGTGCCACAACGGGTAATAACAATCAAATGTCTGCGGGCGTTCTCCCATAAAATTGAAGGAGGCCTTCCAGCCATGTGCTTCGTACAAGTCCATCCATTCGTCAAAGCAGTCGTACGGATCAGTATCTGTGGTGCCGGCATAGCGCCACCACCAGGCTGCCTCTTTTGCATTATGCCTTTTTATAAGGCTGGCAGCAATGGTGCGCCATTTGTCCTGTCGGTTCCACCACAGGAAGGGGTGGTCAACATCATGCGAGAGGTGTAATCTGAAAGCGGGGGGATAATCTTTTGGTGTCCAGCCATGCTGAAGCAATATATGTCGCAAGAGTCCGGCATATTCATTTACCACTGGCCGGTCCAGAAAACCACAACGGAAAGCTAACGTTTTTCGGGCCGGAAAGCGGCCATATTGGTCCCGATCTTGCAGCACATGTTCCTCCCAGCGGGTAAGCATGAAAAAAGTTCCGGCAAACAAATCAAGACCACAATGGACCGTGCCCGCTTCCTGCCGGTATTCCGGCCTGCCATAAATCCCGGTCAGTTCGCTGCCTGGCTCATAGGGGTGCCGAAGGGAAAATGTCCGGGTTGGGATATGCTCCGGATGCAGAAAGTTTTCTGCTGTACATGTTTCAAAAAAATGATCCTCAACCACAAGTTTATGGCCATCCGGCAACGTAATATGATAATTCCGTAGTCCGGCCTCAAACTGAAGCGTATATGGCGTGTCTAACAAGACACCCATAAGTACCTGGCAGCAATACGTCTTTTCTGCCTGGAAAGCAGGACTGGTCCGGATAAGGATCATGTTTTATTGGTCTGGACGTTTCAGGACAGGTTTAATTGTCGGGCAGCGCGTGCAGCAATGGTCTCTCCGATGGCCAGTGAAGCCGTTGCAGCAGGGCTGGGTGCATTGCAAACATTGATTACACGTTGTTTTTCAAGGATTAAAAAGTCATCATGGAGATTTCCGTCCGGGGTGCAGGCCATCGCCCGTACGCCGGCACGTGCTGGTGTCAGATCCGCAGCGCGAATTTCCGGGATCAGCCGCTGCAAGGCCTGAACAAACAGTTTTTTCTGATAGGATCGCCGGAGTTCTGCCCAGCCGTCTTTCCAATACCGGCGGGCCAGCCGTTGAAAACCCGGATACCCGATCGTATGAAAAAATTCACCGGCGTGAAAATCCCACCTGGAATAGCCTTCCTGCCGGAAAGCGAGCACGGCATTGGGTCCGGCCTCGATGCCGCCCTGGATCATTCGGGTGAAATGGACACCAAGGAAGGGGAAGTTTGGATTGGGTACCGGGTATATCAGGTTCCGGACCAGATATTGCCGCTCCGGCTTCAGTTCATAATATTCCCCCCGAAAAGGCAGTATCTGGACATTCGGCACTTCGCCGGATAACCGGGCGAGTTGGTCAGAGTAAAGGCCACCGCAGTTGATAACGAGGGCAGCCGACGCTTCCCAGTGTCGGCTGCTGACAATAACCGCCTCCGGTCTTTCCTGATACTGTTGGATTGCCGTTCGGGTAACGATCGTGCCACCGGCAGTTTCTATCAACCGGGCGTATGTGCGGGCGACAGTGCCGTAATCGGTAATGCCGGCTTGTGGGACCCAGATACCTTCAACGGCCTGCACATGTGGTTCGATCTCCCGGATTTCCGCACCGCTGATCTTCCGGAGCCCCTGCAGACCATTTTGTCGACCACGTTCAAGGATGCGATCGAGGTGTTTCCGTTCCTGCTCGTCCACGGCAACGATCACTTTGCCACAAACATCGTATGGTACCTTATGTTCTTCGCAGAAGGTTGTCATGAGTTTATAGCCCTTAATGCAGTTCAGGGCCCGCAAGCTTCCGGGTTTATAGTAGATGCCACTGTGCAGTACACCGCTATTCCGGCTGCTTTGATGGGCTGCCAGGGTGTCCTCTTTTTCAACTACGGCCAGTTGTAGGGCTGGATATTGCCGGAGCAATTGCCAGGCAGTGGCCAGCCCTACAATTCCCCCGCCCACAATGATTACATCGTATTTTTTCAAGATACCGGGAGTCGATTGGTATTCAGATGCTCAAAGGTCGAAAAAATAAGGAGACCCGGTATTTCAGGACGTTGGATTCCGTTTTGAAGGGCCTGCTTCTACCAGCAAATATTAGAATAGCGGGCTGTATTTGAATTTTTTGGTTTAAAAGGCTGGAGTTTGTCCGGAACAATCTTTCAGGAGGCATTGGAAATGGCAATAGCCATCTATCTTTGCGGCCTCCAAATATGGTATACATGAAAAAGCACATTCTGTTTTTTGCTCTGCTAACCCTGCCTGTATTGCTTTTTGCGCAACGAGGTGGGGGTGGTACAGTGCGTGGTAACGTCTATGATAAAGAGTCGGCTCAGCCGATAGCCTTCGCCACCGTAATGATCGAAGGGGCGTCAATGGGGACCTCTACCGACATTAATGGATTCTTCTCCATTTCAGACATACCTGTTGGACAGTACCAACTGAAAGTGACGTATTTGGGCTATGAGGATTTTACCACATTGGTCATGATCAAAAGTGCCGAGATCCAGTACCAGACTATCTATATGGAAGAGAGCGGGACCAGTTTGGATGAGGTGATCATCAGTGGCAAAAAGGAGCAGGCGCGCTCTGAAGTACAGGTGTCCAAACTGACGGTTACACCCAAGCAGATCCGGGCTTTGCCGTCAACCGGTGGCCAGGCAGATATTGCGCAGTACCTGACCGTACTTCCTGGTGTGATCTTTACCGGCGATCAGGGCGGACAATTGTATATCCGCGGTGGTTCGCCGGTGCAAAACCGGATCCTGCTGGATGGAATGACCATCTACAATCCATTTCACAGTATCGGTTTTTTCTCTGTGTTTGAGACCGAACTGATCCGGAATGTGGATGTGCTGACGGGTGGTTTTAATTCGGATTACGGTGGCCGGATATCCGCCATTGTAGATGTTAAAACCAGAGAAGGTAACCGGCGGCGCCTGTCCGGCCTGGCCTCGGTAAGTCCGTTCCAGGCCAAAGCCCTGATCGAAGGTCCGATCGTTCCGTTAAAGGAAGAGGGTGGGGCAAGTGTCTCATTCGTGCTGACGGGTAAGCAGGCGCTGATCGACCAGGCTGCACCCAAACTGTATGAATATGTAAATGACTCCGCCGGCATCCCGTTTAACTATCGCGATGTTTACGGTAAACTATCCCTGCTGGCCGGAAATGGTAGCAAACTCAACTTTTTCGGCTTTAGTTATGACGACGGGGTGAACTACGCAATCGCAGATTTTGGCTGGGAGAGCACGGGCGGCGGTTTTGATTTTACACTGGTACCCTCCAACTCCAATACAATTGTAGGTGGTACCCTTACCTATACCCGGTATGACTCGCGGATCGAGGAGGCGGACCGGAAACCCCGTGAAAGCGGGATCAACGGTTTTTATGCCGGATTGAATTTTACCAACTTCGACCGGAACAATGAGTTTAAATACGGTCTCGAACTTACCGGTTTCCGCACGGAGTTTTCCTTTGAAAATTACCGCGGACTGACGATTGAACAGTTTGAAAACACGACTGAGATCAGTGCATACCTGCGCTGGAAACGCAAATTCGGTCCTTTGGTCCTGGAGCCTGGTTTCCGGTTGCAGTATTATCAGTCGCTCAATGATGTGTCGCCGGAGCCCCGTTTGGGCCTGAAATACAATATTTCCGATAACCTGCGCTTCAAGGCTGCAGGAGGTTTGTATTCCCAGAATTTGTTGTCGACGGTAAACGAACGTGACATCGTCAACCTGTTCGTCGGTTTTCTTTCCGGCCCGGAATCGACAGTGTATAAAGCGGGTTCCTCCACGGAAAAGGTCGACCACCGTTTGCAGAAAGCCCTTCATGGGGTAGCAGGATTTGAAATAGATATTACCAATAATTTCGAGATCAATATTGAGGGGTATTACAAGGACTTTACCCAATTGCTGGCGCTCAACCGAAATAAACTGCTCCCGCAGGATCCGGACTATGTTGTAGAGACCGGCGATGCCTACGGTTTAGATATCTCTCTAAAATTGGAAGGAAAGCAGTTTTATATCTGGGGCGCCTATTCGCTCGGATTTGTAAACCGTTTTGACGGTAAACAATCCTATCCGCCGGTTTTTGACAGAAGGCACAACCTGAACCTGGTTTCTACGTATCAATTCGGCCGCGACAAACTCTGGGAACTCGGCGCCCGCTGGAATTTTGGCTCTGGCTTCCCCTTCACCCTGACGCAGGGCTTTTTCAATAACTTTGATTTCGACCAGGGGATTGGTTCAGATGTCCTCAGTGGAAACGGCGATCTGGGTATTATTTATGCAAACGAGCGTAACACCGGGCGACTGCCCTATTACCATCGTCTGGACCTCTCGCTCAAGCGGACGATCAAGTTTTCCAAAAACGGCCGGATCGAGATCACGGCATCCTGTACGAATGTATATGATCGTGAAAACATCTTTTACTTCGACCGTGTCCGGTTTGATCGGGTAAACCAGTTGCCTATTCTGCCAAGTTTGAGTATGACCGTTCAATTCTAACTGCCGGCAAATGACCGCATATAAACTGACCCAATATTCACACGGTGCTGGCTGTGGCTGTAAGATCGCACCTCGTGTGTTGGATGACATACTTAAGTCTGGACAAGTTGCGCAGGCCTTTCCCCAATTGCTGGTAGGAAACGAAGAGCGCGATGATGCCGCAGTTTACGACCTGGGAGACGGAACTGCTCTGATCAGCACTACGGACTTTTTTATGCCGATCGTGGATGATCCGGAGGATTTTGGCCGCATTGCAGCGGTAAATGCGATCAGTGACGTCTACGCAATGGGTGGACAGCCCTTGCTCGCCATAGCGGTGCTCGGTTGGCCGATCAATACCTTACCTGCCTCTGTTGCCAATCAGGTGATCGAAGGAGGGCGAAAGGCTTGTGCCGATGCGGGTATACCGCTGGCCGGCGGACACAGTATTGACAGTCCGGAGCCGATATTCGGGCTTGCCGTTACCGGACGGGTGCGTATCGACGGCTTGAAGAAAAATGGCGGCGCGTCGCCCGGTGCACAACTGTTTCTGAGCAAACCGTTGGGGGTGGGGATTCTGACCACAGCACAGAAAAAAGGGGTATTGCAACCCGAGCATGCCGCTATCGCCCCGAATAGTATGAAACAGTTGAATATTGTCGGGCAGCGTTTCGGACAGTTGCCTTATGTGCAGGCTATGACCGATGTCACGGGATTTGGCTTGCTTGGTCACCTCTCCGAGATGTGTGCAGCGAGTGATGCAAGCGCCATCGTACACTTTAATGAGGTGCCGACCATTGACCGCAATGTGCTGGAATACTACCTGGATCAAAAATGCGTGCCGGGTGGAACGCTTCGAAACTGGGACAGTTACGGCGACAAGATCGCAGGTATTCAGCATGATCGGCAGTGCAACATTCTTGCCGACCCGCAAACCAGCGGCGGTTTGCTGGTAGCAGTCGATCCCGATCATGTGGAGGCCTTCAAAGACGAAGCAAAGAAAGAAGGGTTGGAACTTGAGCCGTTCGGGTTTCTGATCGACCGGCAGGAAATGCTGGTCACGGTTGTTTAAGCTAATAAAAAAGGCCGGTTGGAAATTCCTCCAACCGGCCTTTTTTATTAGCGGCTTCTCTACTTGCCTTTTTCCATTTTTTCCTTCTGGAACCGCATCACATCCTCCATGACAGCATCCAGTTGTTCGGCACTGATCCGTTTCATCAGGATCTCGTGTTTGCGATCGAGAATGAAGATCTGGGGGGTGGACTGCACATCGTAAAGCGTTTTATACCGGCTTTGAATATACGGATCATAGGTATTGAGGAATAAATGATCGCTAAAGCCTTTTTCTTCCGCACCTGGCCAGCATTCCGGGCCTTTGTCCGTTACTGCAGTGCACACGGCAAACACCTTTACACCGCGGTCTTTGAATTTTTCCGCAAATTCAACCATGTATGGCGCCGCTTTTTTACAATGGCTGCAATCGGGTGCCCAGAAGAACAACACCGTAAAATCGGCATCTATGTCCCATAGACTCATGGGTTGGTTATTGCGGTCCTTAACCGTGATGTTGGGCGCGATCTTGCCGATTAGGATCGGCTCCAGCCGCTGCGCGTTGTCACAGATCTTTTCAAGGTCTACCTGGTCTACCCAGGGGGCACCGCCCGAACAATAGTAGTTCTTGGCAATATGGACATAACAGGCGTCCATGCCAACGATCTTGGACTTGGCAAAGAAGTTCAGGTAGTGAATCAGGAAATACTTATAGGTCTCGGGCGAGCCTTTTGTTTTCTGGATCAGGTAGTCCAGTGCCTGATTGAGGCTGTCAGGATGCTGCGGGGTTAGTTTGTTGATGAATGCATCTACTTTTTGGGAGAGCACCGGGCCGCGCAGCATGCAGGGATCCGAGAGGTCGATATTGTCGAAGAAATGATCCCTGTAGTAGTAGTATTTCTTTAACTGGAGGGTTTGGGGATCTGCGTCTTTAAATTCCGGCACCTCGGGCTCCAGTGAACTACTGATGATCTTTGCCGTCAGGGTCCCGGCGTGTTTTTTGATCAGTTCCTGTTGATAATTGCGCACCTCGGTATCCAGCTTGTTGACCTGATCGACCAAGCGCAGTGAGTCGGTTGTGTTTCCGCCGGCTTTTGTCATCATCGTCTTCAGGCTGTCGGCTTGTACCCGTTTGTCAGCCAGAAATCCCATGTAGGAATAGAAGAGCGCATTGTCGGCTGAGCCTTTGACCTTGATCTTGCTTACTACATCACGGGCATCGGTTTGAATAGTAAACCTTTGTTCCTCATCGGACAGCAGGATCTGGATAAAATTGTTATCCGGTTTCATGACCAACAAATAAATGCCACAGGGCATCAGGGTATCAGCTTCAAAGGTGAAATACCCTTTGTCGTCAGCCTCAACGGTGTCTTTTACATACTGCTTGTCGCCGTAGTAAAAGCCGAGCACCAGTTCTTTTTCATTGTAATTGTCCAGTTTAACCTGAATGCGGTAGCCTT
>SBHD01000341.1 GCA_006226345.1 Bacteroidota bacterium
CCGATGTGTACGGGATTGAACGAGCCGAAGAACAGGCCGATCTTGGTTGGTTTATCCGCCGAAAGCTTGGTGTGGTCGGGTGCTTCCTTTTCCATTCCGTCCGGACCGCAGGCGCGTTATTTATCTTTTTTGATGTTTTTATCTTCCTCGTTAACGCGGTTGAGCAGGGCTTCGACGCGGTACATTTCGTCGACGGTTTCATCGAGGAAAAACTCGAGGCTCGGCACCCGGCGCATATTCTTTCCGACTTTGGAGCCCAGCACCTGGCGGAGGCGCGGGTAGTGGTCTTCGAGTTCCAGGATAACTTCCTGTTTATTTTCGGTACCGTATACGCTGATGTATACTTTGGCAATGAGCAGATCGGGCGACATCTTGACGTTGGTGACGGTCACCAGTTTATCGCGGCCATAGATCAGGCTGCCTTCTTCGGTCAGGATCATGCTGAAATACCGGCGAATTAGTTCGCCTACCTGTTTTTGGCGTATACTTTCCATAATTATTGTATTTTTCGGAAAGAAAGGGAACGGCTCCTGAACAAAGGTAGCACAAAACCACCTCGGGCAGGAGACATTTTTGTGTAAACACTGTGCTTACTGTTCCTAAACGACCAGGCAGACCCTAAAGTTTCGGCGATCAACCGAAACTTTTATGGTGCACCGGCCGTTTATTCCACGTTATTCCAAATAATTGTTGGAAAAATTCGGGTTTGCTTTTGGAATTTTAGTAGGGCAGGCAGTATCTTTGCACCCGCTTTTTAAGCGCGCTACGATCCCGTAGCTCAGTCGGTAGAGCACTTGACTTTTAATCAAGGTGTCATGGGTTCGAGCCCCATCGGGATCACAGAAAAACCTCGGCAGTTTTGCCGGGGTTTTTGTTTTTAGGGAAAAGTTGAGTCGTTAGAGCATCCCGATGGTAATCGGGAGCCCCGGATTTCAACCGCTTTTAAAAACTGTACTGCTCATCTACAAATGGAAGAAGCCCGCATCAAACCAATGATGCGGGCTTCTTTAATCGTCACGGCTATAGCGCCGTTTTTTCCATCCTTATATCCAAGCCTGGAAATGGCTCCAAACGGATCGAAGTAATGGTTATTCCCGGATTACCTTTTTATTTAATATTTCAGCGCCGATCCGCAATTGAATAATGTACATCCCGGGCACAACCGGACCACCTCCAGGCGTGGATCCATCCCAATTAATACGGTGAATACCGGCATCCTGGTCTGCCCGAAGCAGTCGTGCTACCCGTACACCCCGCAGATCGATCACATCGATCAATACCGCTGCCGGCTTCAACAGCTCGTATTGGATGGACGTCTTGTTGGCAGATGGATTGGGGAATACCTGCACCCCGTTCACTGCGCTCTTGTCCTTCGTGACATCCGGGTCGTTGCCGGTCAGCTGTGCGGAACCATTACTGTTGCTGCGGTTTTCGACAAGACACTGCCGGCTCACGGTATAGGACTCGGACGTTAGGTTGCCGCTCAGGTCGGTTACAGTATGCACCATCGTCATACTGAAAGCCGTCACATTCTTCAGATCCCCATTGTTGTCGAAAAGGTAGTTGATGCTGTTGCTTCCTTCTACTCCGGACAGATCGAACACTTGCCCAAGAGATACCGCTACACCTCCCTGATCCTCAATCTCGTCCCACCAGGCTTCCGCCCCTCCAACTCCGGGAGCTTCTACGATGATCTTGTTCTGAATGAAGAGGAACTTCAGCATTTTATTGTTCTTCTCGCTGAATACCATAGTTGGGGATTCCATGTAAGGTAGTGCAATGACATAGGAATCCGCACCGACGCCGCAATTGTCGGAAGCCGAGCCGGTCACTTCATATTGATCGTAGTTTACCTCCGGTTTACACCCCAGGAAGATCAACTCAGACGATAGCTCCGGTGCGATGAGGTCTTCCACCGTTACGATCGCATTGCAGGTGCCACCGTTGCCGTGGATGTCCGTCACAAAAAGGGTTACCGTATTGGCGCCGACATGCGAACAATCAAAACTCGATTGACTCAATGCATAACCGTCAATGCCGCAGGCATCACTGGAGCCGTTGTTGATCGCTTCTGTATAAGTAGTTCCGTTGCCATCGGCGTCGAGTTGGATCGTCACATCCTGGCAGATCGCAGCCGGGGCCACATTGTCTTCCACTGTCACCGTGGCCGAGCAGGTACTGCTGTTGCCGTTGTTATCTGTAACGGTAAGCGTGACAGCATTGGCGCCAATATCGTTACAATCAAAACCCGTATTACTCAGCGACAGATTTGCGATACCGCAAGCATCACTGGAGTTGTTGTCAACAGCGCCAGCAGAAGCAGAACCGTTGCCACGGGTATCCAACTGGACCGTCACATTCTGACAGACCGCAATCGGCGCCACCTGGTCTGTTACAGTCACTGTAGCCGAGCAGGTGCTGCTATTGCTGTTGTTATCTGTAACCGTCAGCGTGACAGCATTTGCGCCGACATTGGAACAATTAAAATCCGTTTGACTCAGGGCCAGGTTGGCAATACCGCAGGCATCACCGGAGCCATTGTTGATGGCCTCTTTGGTAGTAGATCCATTGCCATTGGCATCCAACTGGACTGTTACATTCTGACAGATCGCGGCTGGCGCCACCTTGTCTTCCACTGTCACCGTGGCCGAGCAGGTACTGCTGTTGCCGTTGTTATCTGTAACCGTCAGCGTGACAGCATTCGCGCCGACATTGGAACAATCAAAACTTGTTTTACTCAGGGCCAGACTGGCGATACCGCAAGCATCACTGGAGTTACTCCCAACAGCACCGGCAGAAGTCGAACCGTTACCGCTGGCATTCAACTGGACCGTCACATTCTGACAGCTCGGGGCCGGTGCAACCTTGTCTTCCACCATTACGTTGGCTGTACAAGCGCTGGAATTACCGCTATTATCGGTCGCGGTAAGCGTAACGGTATTGGCACCGACATCGGAACAATTAAAACTCGTTTTACTCAGGTTAAGGCTGGCAACGCCACAGTTGTCACTGGAATTATTGTCAATGACCGAAGTCGAAATGGTCGCACTTCCATTGACATCGAGTTGTACGGTCAATCCAGTGCAGGCAGCGGTCGGAGCGATCGCATCTGCCACTGTCACCGTAGCCGTACAAAAACTGCTGTTACCGTTGTTATCATTCGTGGCGGTAAGCGTCACCGTTTGGGTCCCCAGGTCGGAGCAGTCAAACGAGGTTTTGCTTAATGCAAAACCGAAGCCGCTGCAGGAACCGGTCGAACCATTATCAATATCGCTGGGATCAATACTGCCAGCTCCGTTCGAGTCGAGATAGACGGTAGTGTTCTTGCAGACGGCAGTTGGAGTATTGGTGCCAATGAATTTAATCGTAACATGGCCGTTTGAGTTGGTGCCTCCTCCGGTTGCTCCGGATATTTTCTGTAACCCGCTGTTGGCAAAGCCAGTGTTGAAGAAACTACCGCCGCCGCCTGCAACACCGCCATAGTAGCCTCCACCACCGCCCCCAATAGTCAGGCCGGCGCCGCCACCCTGGAACCCGCCGCCGCCGTCAGGTGCATCCAGAGTGTTAACCAATCCAGGGGTATTACTCGCAAGGCCAAGTGTTGCATTATTTACATCGCCCCAACCAGCACTCTCTCCCCAGGCGCCAGTCCCGCTGTAAGTACAATCAAATCCACCCCCTGCAGCAGCGTATAGAGTTGGGCTGGTGAAAATGGTGCCGGAAGTATAGTTTCCTTTCGGACATGGATTGGAGGGGCTGCCGCCTCCGAATCCGTTTTCTTCCGATTGGCCTCCAATTCCCGGGAATTGGCCATTATATAGGGCAGTTCCTCCTCCTCCTCCTCCTGCGATCGCCAACACCTTCCAGGTATATTCTCCCGGGGCCTGATATAGCAGGGCGGAGGATCCTCCTCCACTGCCGCCACTAGTCCAAAAAGCAGTTGAACATAGGGTGAAATTCATATCGCTTCCTGACTGGCCGGTAAAATAACGCAACCTTCCCCCGGGACGTAACCGGTTACCCGTGTTTCCCACTTCAAAAGTAGCCATGATAGTTGCTCCTTCTCCACCTTTCACGTTGATTCCGGAACATAAACCACCAACAGTGTTGCCATCTCCACCATCTCCTCCCTTAACATCAATTTCTATACTATTTATTCCGTCTGGTATGATCAGATCGTCGCCCGTGGGGGAACTTGCAAAGGTAATTTCTTCATCACAGCCAGGTGCGATTTCCCCGCAAGTGCCTGCATTGCTCTGTGACCAAGAAAAAGTGACAAATCCAGTTGAATTAGTACT
>SBHD01000247.1 GCA_006226345.1 Bacteroidota bacterium
ACTATTGAATAAAGGCTGGTTCGTCAATTATCAGTTGTTTGGTAATGATCCGGCGCTCGATCCCATTCGAGATCTGGAAGAGTTCAAAATATTAATGAACGCCTATTTCCCTGAGAAAGACCGATAAAGGCAAAACCGCAAAATGTAAAATGTCCTGCCCGCTATAGCGGGTAAAAGGTTAAATTGCACGCACGAACTTTTGAATCCCGATACTTTATGAAAACAACCCTGTTCCTGTGTTTGCTCCTGTCCGCTTCGTTACTCACCGCACAGGAGAAAGGCGTATCGCCTGCAGCTGCCCCGTCCGGGGCTCCGGTGGGCACCACCTACGCCGTGGTCGTCGGCATTTCCGACTACCAGGACCCCGGCATCCCCGATCTGAAATATGCGCACCGCGATGCCGAAGCGTTTGCGGAGTGGCTGCAAAGACCGGAGGGTGGCAGCGTACCTGCAGACAACATTCAGTTGCTGCTCAATGAAAATGCCACCAAGGGTGGCGTCGCCGTGGCACTTTGGGAGCTGCTGACCCAGTGTGGGGAAGGCGACCAGATCATTATTTACTTCAGCGGCCACGGTGATGTGGAAACTAAAACCACCGCCCAACCCGGCTATTGGCTTTGTTTCGATGCACCACCCGCCGTATACGTGAGTGGTGGTTGTTTTAATGTACGGGATTTGCAGGATATCGTATCCACCCTTTCCGGGCAGAATAAAGCCCGGGTGCTGTTTATCAGCGACGCCTGCCACGCCGGCAAGCTCGCCGGCAGTGAAAGAGGCGGCGCCCAGATTACCGCAGCCAACCTGGCCAAACAATTTGCCAGGGAAGTCAAAATCCTGTCTTGCCAGCCTGACCAATTTTCCCTCGAAGGCGAAGAGTGGGGCGGCGGACGTGGTTGTTTTTCCTACCACCTCACCGAAGGCCTCTACGGCCTGGCCGACCGCAACGGCGACAACCTGGTCACCCTGTTCGAACTGAACACCTACCTGGGTGAACGTGTGCCCGAAGAAACCGCGCCGTACCACCAGTTCCCCATTGCTATTGGTGACATGACCACTTGTCTGGCCCACGTGGACCCCCAAAAGTTGGCCAGAATTAAAGCCGGCAACATCGGCGCCGTGCCGGTCGAGAAAAAGATCGAACTCCGTGGCATGGAAGCATCTGTGCTGGAGAGTGCAGATTCGCTCACCCGTACCCGGTATCATGCTTTCCTAAAGGCATTGAACGAAGACCGCGACCTGCTGGCCGCTACCGATTCAAGTGCTAACACACTTTTTGCCCAACTTATGGCCACAGAGGTGTTGAAGCCCTTGCATAGTACCCTTCGCTACAAATTTACCGCAGCCCTGATCGACAAATCCCAACAGGCGATCAACGCCCTGTTGGTCGACGACCCCTACAAAGCAAACAACTGGCGCATCAAACCCGACAAGCCGATAAATCAGTTCGAAACATGGATGGAATTGTACAAAAGACCAAGGCCTTAAAGCCTTAGTTCTGCTTTGTCAGATTAGAATATCGATATTCTTTCCGCTTTGAAAGGTTCAGATGTCTCGCTGCGCTCGACATGACAACATTGTTTTTTAAACCATACTTCCATCATATTTCTCCCTGCGGTCGAAATTTTTACTGAAATCAGGCCTGGAACGCGGTTCAATTTCGACCGCAGGGAGAAATCCGATGATCATTTATCTCGAAAAATGCCTGTCATGTCGAGCGCAGCGAGGCGCTATGTTTGCCGTGTATTGAAAATCAAAAACTCCAAGTAAATGGTTAAAGAATAGATCAGATTCAACGTTAACCAAAAACTTGGAGCAAAATGAGTACACAAATTAGAGAAATTAGTTTTCGCGGACATCAAATATTTGTTGGATTAGATGTTCACAAAAACAGTTGGCAGGTGAGTATCGCTTTAAAGGAAGTGATTCAAAAGACCTTTCACATGTCACCTGGGAGCCCACAAGAACTCAAGGCATATTTGAACCGGCACTACCCTGATGGGACGTATCATTGCGCGTACGAATCGGGTTTTTGTGGTTTTTGGATACAAGAGGCATTAACCCGATTAGGGATTACAACATGGGTGTACCATGCTATTGATATACCGACAAGCAACAAGGAAAAGCGGCAAAAGACGGACAAACGCGACAGTTTGAAGATCGTTAAGGCGCTTCGACAGGGCGATTGTGAACCGATTTATGTACCGGATAAAGACCAACAAAAAATGCGGAGTTTGGTCAGACAACGGGCAAGTATAGTAAAGGATCGACAACGCATCATGCACCGAATCAAAAGCCACTTGAGTTATTATGGTATTAAATGTGAAGCATTAGAATGGCGGCAAGAATGGAGCGGCAAACACATGGAGTGGTTGAAGAGGCAAGCCGAAGGGGGGCAGGATCAGGCCTTGGATTGGATGCTCAGGGAACTGGCCCTGATGCGAAATATGGAAAAGGAGATTCTCCAACAATTAAGACAGATATCAAAAACAAGCACCTATAAATCAGCCGTGGATTTGTTATTAAGTGTTCCCGGAGTAGGCTTGAAAAGCGCGTTGGTTATTTTGACGGAGATTGGTTTAGATTTTAACCGCTTTAGTAAATTTGATCGCTTGTGCGCTTATTGTGGACTAATGCCGGATACGAAAAGTAGTGGTGAAACACAGCGGGTCGGAGATCTGACCCACCGGGGCAACCGCCGTTTACGCTGCATACTGATTGAGTGTGCCTGGGCCGCTATGAAAGGCGATCCGGAATTGGCCTTGTGTTACAACGAGTATAAAAAGCGCATGACAGGCCAAAAGGCCATTATCAAAATCGCCCGTAAACTGCTTAACCGTATTCGGCGAGTGTTGAACAAAAAAGAAATATATACCCTGGTTCAAGCCCAATAAAACAAAGAGCCTTTATGTGGTACAACAACTTTTGGGGAGTGCCTGTAATCAGATTTCTGCGGCGCCCGGCGCCTGTTAGGTGAAGGAAAGACCGCTTCAGCGAGGCTACAGCACTCCCTCTTTTGGAACATAAACAGCGTCTTGCAGCACCCTAGAGGGAAGACTGCTTATAGGAGGATGGTTGAAAAACATTAAAGGCTGTACCCTTAATAAACCACTGTCCGGAGTGTGTCGACAGCGAAAGGTTACACTGGGAATGTCGTCAAGAAATTAAAAGGGGGCTTCAACTACTCCCTTTTAAAAAAGTCTGTAATGTGTCTCTGATCAGGTTGCCATGAATAACAGTAAATTTTACCATTGAAATCTCATCATTTGCTTGGATTGCAACATAGGAGAAATCTGAATTGGTGACAACCTGAATTAATTTGGTTGCTCACTAACACTTTTCGGATAAGTCATCCAGGTTGGCAGAAAGGATACATGCACAAAGCATTGTTATCTTCGCGAAAACCAGATTCAATCACCTTATGCGCTACCTACTTTTTTATGTTCTGGCACTTGTCCTTATCCGTTGCTCGACAGAACAGGACGCCAATTATATTGGAGCCCATCACGAACATTATAAAATGTTTGCTGGGCATCCCGAACGTTCAGAAGCGGAGTGGGATAAAATCCATGGTACGACAGGCAAGAAAAAGATCGACACCGGCCATAGCCGCCATCCGGACTTTAAAACCTTCGGTTGGCACATGTACACGTCCGGAACCAGGCACTCCTATTATGATTATTCCCTCTTCTGGGCCATCGGCTATTTTTCCTACATCCTTGACCCGCAAACCGGCCGCGCCCAAAATGATTTCAACTGGGATAAAACCACGCTCATCGACAGTGCCCACGCAGAAGGTTGCAAGGTTTTCCTGACAGTATCGAACTTTGGCTCTGCTCCGAACAACGTGTTCCTGACCAACCCCATGGCGCAAAACACCCTGATCGATAGCCTGGCTGCCATGCTACAGCGCCGTAATGGGGACGGTATCAACATTGATTTCGAAGCCATTGCCGGCAAAAACCGCGCGGCATTCACCCGGTTCCTGATCACGCTGTCGAAACGACTGAAGGCTGTGAATCCCGACTATGCCATCACCCTTGCGTTGTATAATGTAGACTGGAACCGGGTTTTCCAGATCAAAGAAATCGACCCGCATATCGACTATTACATCCTGATGGGGTATGATTACAAAGGCGGTTTCAGCAAACGGGCGGGACCTGTAGCCCCTTTGAAAAACAGCAGTACCTGGGGGAATTATAGCCTGGATGCTTCGGTGGATTACTACCTCAACCAGGGGGTCCGTCATGAGAAGTTCATCGTGGCCCTTCCGTTTTACGGGGCGGCCTGGAA
>SBHD01000165.1 GCA_006226345.1 Bacteroidota bacterium
ATCAAACAAGGTGAACTGACCAAGGAAGACCTGGCTGGTTACCTGTTTGACAGCCTGCGGAACAAGATCATGCCGCTGGCCGATGAGGTGATCGTTTACCCGGCGCATGGTGCAGGCTCGGCTTGTGGTAAGAACCTGAGCAGTGATACCTGGGGCTACCTGGGCGATCAGAAAAAGACCAACTATGCCCTGCGTGCCGATATGACGAAGAAAGAGTTTGTTCAGGAGGTTACGGCCGGCCTGACGCCCCCGCCGCAGTATTTCCCGAAAAACGCCATGATGAACAAAACGGGTTACACCAGCATCGACGAGGTACTGGAAACCGGCGCCACGCCGCTGACGCCTGAGCGTTTTGAAGAACTGGTCGATACGCAGGATGCCCTTATGCTGGATACACGCAGTGAGGAAGACTTCACTGCCGAACATATCCCCGGCTCGATCTTTATCGGCATCGATGGTGGCTTTGCACCCTGGGTAGGTGCCCTCGTTACAGATATCCGGCAGCCGATTGTACTAATCGCACCGGAAGGCCGCGAGGAAGAAGTGGTCATGCGTTTGGCCCGCGTCGGATACGACAATACCCTTGGCTACCTGGATGGTGGTGTAAAAGCCTGGAAAGAGGCCGGAAAGGAAACAGACAACGTCATTTCGATCACAGCTGACGAACTGGCCGGACGTATGGAGCAGGAAACCTTTGCCGATACCGTACTGGATGTACGCAAACCGACGGAATACCTGTCGCAGCACGTCGTAGGTGCCGTCAACTTCCCGCTGGATTATATCAACCGCAATTTTAGCCGCCTCGACGGGGATACCACGTATTACCTGCATTGCCTGGGTGGTTACCGTTCACTCATCGCAGTGTCTATCCTGAAAGCCCGGGGCTACCACAACCTGGTAGACATCCAGAAAGGCTGGCGCGCTATCGAGGAGAGCAAGGTGCCGGTGACGGAGCATGTCTGCCCGTCTACGATCTCCCAGGAGGTAATAGATGATGCTGTTTCGGCAGTTGTGTAAATACGGCCGGGAGAGTCAAGAGAACTATAAACAAATAGAAAAAGGGCAGCACGCGCGATGCGTGTTGCCCTTTACTATTGTTGATCCTACTTATTTCTGTTACAGTTTCAGGACGCGTTGAACTTCTACGCCACCCGGTCCTTCCAGGCGCAGGAACAGCAGGCCCGGTGTGGTATTGCCTTTCAGGTCGAAGGTCGTTTGATGGTAGCCTTTTTCCTGATAGGACTGCCGGGTTTCGAGTACAGTGCCCTGCGCATCCGTCAGCGTGAACGAAGTGGTGCCGCCATCCGGCAGGTAATACGAGGCCCGGAACTGATCTTTCGCGGGATTCGGCCATACGGGCAGCAGCGCCAACCGGTCTTTCGGACCTACAGGGATCGGACTGAAGTTCAGTACAGCAGCCTGGGTTTGCAGGTTACGGGCATAGGCTTCTGCGGGTGTTACCGAAGAGGTCATTTGCAATGCCTGACTGAGCGTGCCGCGCTGCAGGGTCTGGAATACCAGCGTGTAAGTACGCAGATGCATGTTCTTTCCGATCACAGTCGGGTCGAGCATCGTAGTTGAATGCCAGCTGGTGGTAACGTGCCCGGCATCCGGGGTGGCCGTGTACTCAGCAGGCACCAGGCCGGGTTCGATGTCTACCAGCGACAGAATTTCCGTGTCAAAATCAAGCGTATACTGGAAGCCGACAAGAGCAGCCAGGTCAGGCGATACAATGTCGACCCGGATTTCCTGGCCGGAGCTGAATACCTGGTCGCTGGTCTTGAAGACAACCTGGTTATCTTTCTGCCGGTCATTAGCATCCGTACCCTGGAAATTGGTGGATACCGAGCCGTTGACATCACCGGTCTTCACACCGATGAAATCTGCGAAAGGGGCGGAGATTGGGCCGGAGAGACAGAAAAAATTGCTGGTGGCCGGTACGGATGCAGCCCAGGGCTGATCCGGGTCCGGGAACACATAGTCCGCCGGCATGAACTGCCAGACCGGCTTGTCCGGGAAATCGTCGTGCATACCCAACACCAGATCCACGATCTGCTGGATATCATTATGGGTCAGGGTGCCGTCGTTATCTACATCGGCGGCCAGGAGTTTGTACGGCGAGGCAAGTGGCATAACGGCATCCATTTGTCCGCCGATAAGCAGGGCGTCAAGGGTGTTGATACCCGCTTTGGCCGGTGCATCGTCGAAAGACGGGATCAGTTTGTAATTACATCCGGCAGGCATGCTGCCGATCTCGTATATGCCATTGTCGTCCGTCTGAACAACGGCTTTTACCGTGTTGCTTTTCTTCAGTGTGATGGTAGCGCCTGATACAGGTTTCTGACCCGCCATGGAGACAGTACCGGTGAATTTGTTGGATGGCGGACAGGAACCCATGTTGTCCTGTACGATCACATATGTTTCGCAGTAATCGGCATTGCCATAGGCATCTTCAGCCCAGATCTCCACGAGTTGCGGGCCAAGTTCGCTACAGTCGAAAGTAACGGAGTGGGTATCGACCGGGAAGCCGGTGCCGGTACCTGACTTGCGTATGCCTACCTTCAATTGATCGGTAGGTGTACAGTTGTCAAACATGTACTGGATAAAATCGGTGTCCCAGAGGGTGATCATACCGGTCTGCATGATGTTGATGCTCAAACCGTTGATGCATACCACCGTGGGTGCTTTACAATCCTGAACCGAAAATTCGTATTTACAGATAGACTCGTTGCCGCATTGGTCGTTGGCGATCCATTCGATCTTGTGATTGCCGTAAGGCAGACCGAAGCCGGCAGGAAAGTCGATAGTGCCCATCAGGGTATCGCCACCCAGCACCATGGTTTCGATCGGCCAGGCGTTGGGACTACTGCTGCTGACGAACGTTTCCATGGAGCCATTGCCATCGAGATCGAGAAAAAAGCGGTAGCTCAGTTTGATATCGGCAGCGGAGCAGGAGTCCGTGACCTTGATACTAAAGTCTACAGGGCCTTCGCAAAGGTCAACGTGGTTGTCGTGGTATTGGTCCGGGTCATTACCGGTATAATCGCAAAACTCCACGGGCCCATCCGGGCAGTCGAGAAAAACCGGCGCGTCGTTGTCCAGCACCTTGATGATCTGGACATACTGCAGGTGGCCGCGGTTGTCCGGAATGCCGAAAACGGTAGGGCCGATATCGGTATCCGGCGGATTGTTGATCATGATGGGCCAGGGCTCGTTGGGGTCGTAGGCGCACCAGTAGATCAGGGTCCAGGTGCGGAGGATCTTTTTGCAGCCGCCGTTTTGCGTGATGTTAAATACCTGGTCTTTAACAGACACGCCGACATTGAACGAGCAGCCGGGATACTGCATGATCTCGGGGTAAATAGTGTCGGCGCTGGCGCCGCAACCGACAATGGTGGTGTCATTGGGGAACTTGACGCGGTAGTAGGCATTCTGCGCCTGTGCCGTGCTCAACCCGAGCACAAGGAAAGCGGTAAGTAGGATGATTGTTCGCATATAAATCGGATTTTTTCACGAAGTTAGTCAACGCGATATGGAACTGTGCCGATTTAGGGAGGGCGAAAACGTCATCTATCTGACGGATCGGCACGTAGAAGTATTGTGGGAAAATACATTTACCCGAGTTGGGGTAGATAATGCGGTGTACCGGAATCGAAAACGGTTGAGTTTTTGGCTTCATATAAAAACAGGGCAGCAGCCAACGGCCACTGCCCTGTTTAGGTGAGCACGGGATGCGAAAGATCAGTCGACCAGCATGGTGTTCCGGTCCAGCTCCTGCTGCTCAATTTCCTTTGGTACTTCCCGGAATTCATATTGCTGGTTGCGCAGACGTGGTTCAAATCCGGCTTCGCGGATAGCCTGCTGGATACCGTCGGCTGTAAAACGGAACCGGGCCCCGGCGGCCGATACCACATTTTCCTCGATCATGATGCTGCCAAAATCATTGGCGCCGGCGTGCAGGCAGATCTGACCGACCTGCTTGCCTACGGTGAGCCAGGATGCCTGGATGTTGACAATATTGGGGAGCATGATCCGGCTTAGGGCGATCATGCGTACGTATTCATCGCCGGTCACGGCATTGCGGGCGCGTTTCAGCTTTTTCAGGATAGTGTCTTCGTCCTGGAATGGCCAGGGGATAAAAGCCAGGAAGCCTTTGGCGTCTTCGGGTTTTTCCGATTGTACCTGCCGGAGGGCGGCGAAATGCTCCATTCGCTCGAGGTTGGTCTCGATATGGCCGAACATCATGGTCGCTGAAGTGGTCAGGCGCAGCTGATGGGCAGCGCGCATCACATCGAGCCATTCTTCACCACCGCACTTGCCTTTGGAGATGAGCCGGCGGACCCGGTCGTTCAGGATCTCGGCGCCGGCGCCTGGGAGCGAGTCCAGCCCGGCTTCCTGCAGGGTTTTCAGCACATCATAGTGCGACATGCCTTCCAATTTGCTGATATGCGCGATCTCCGGCGGTCCGAGTGCGTGTAGTTTTAGCCTGGGGTACAGTTTTTTCAGTTCCCGGAACAGGTCAGCATAATACTGCAGGCCCAGGTCGGGATGGTGCCCGCCCTGGAGCAACAGCTGTTCACCACCAAAGCGGAAGGTTTCTTCGATCTTTTGTTTGTACTCCTCAATGGTGGTGATGTAGGATTCGGCATGGCCGGGTCGTCGGTAAAAGTTGCAAAATTTACAATTGGCGATACAGACATTCGTGGTATTGGAATTACGGTCGATGATCCAAGTGACGATATTGCCCGGCACATGATGTTGCCGCATCTGGTTACCGACATACATCAGTTCGGACGTAGCGGCGTTTTCCAGCAGGAAAACACCTTCTTCCGGGGTCAGCCATTCCAATTGCAGGGCACGATGGAGTAGTTCCTCTATTTGTTGCATAAGCAGGTCTTTTACTTGCCGGCAGGCACCCGGGCCGCCGGATCTCTTTACCAACAAAGTTACAACGACTATGTTGGACGCCGGGTGGAACTTTATGCAGATCACCGGGGTTGAGTAACCGAACAGCCCCTGCTACCTTGATCCTGCCCCGGAAATTGTGCCCGGTGCGCGTATTTTTGCCAAAAATGAAAAACCGCTGCCGGCAGACGACTATATAATGCCGGATTGGCGTTTACGCCTTTTATGATCGCAGATGTTAAAACAGAGTCCCGTTGGCGGCGCATCTATCGTGTGATGCGTCAGGCAGTCAGCGGAGAAGAGCAGGACTACACGAAAGGGAGTATTGACCGGGCTATCGTATTGTTGTCGATCCCGATGATCCTGGAAATGGCGATGGAGTCGCTGTTTGCCATAGTTGATGCATTCTTTGTCGCTAAAGTTGGTGTGGAAGCGGTCGCCACGGTTGGCCTGACTGAATCCGTGCTGACCCTGATCTATTCCGTCGCCATAGGGCTGAGTGCTGCTGCTACGGCAGTGGTTGCCCGAAGGGTGGGGGAGGGGAACCGCCGGGCCGCTTCGGTGGCGGGGGCGCAAACCCTGCTGATTGGCCTGATCCTTTCCCTGCTGATCGCAGTGCCCGGGTATATCTACGCGGAGGATATTCTGTTGCTGATGGCCCGTGATTCGACCGTTGCAGAGACGGGCGCTTCCTTTACCCGTCTGTTGCTGACGGCCAACCTGCCTATTCTGTTGCTTTGGATGCTGAACGGGATCTTCCGGGGCGCCGGTGATGCTGCCACCGCCATGCGGGCGCTGTGGATTGCCAACGGTATGAATATCCTGCTCGATCCCCTGCTGATCTTTGGGTGGGGGCCGTTTCCGGAGTTGGGAGTGCTGGGCGCGGCAGTGGCCACCACGATCGGCCGCTCTGCCGGTGTACTGTACCAGCTATGGCACCTTTTTGGCGTCGGGCGCATTGTGCGGCTGCATTTGAGGTATCTGAAACCTCGTTGGGAGATCATTCGGCGGCTGTTGGTACTGGCTTCCGGCAGTACCGGCCAGTACCTGATCGCTTCGGCCAGCTGGATCTTCATGATCTATATTTTAGGACAGATCAGTACGGAAGTGACTGCCGGCTACACGATCGCGATCCGGATCATAATATTTACCATTTTGCCGGCCTGGGGAATGTCCAACGCTGCCGCCACCCTGGTCGGGCAGAACCTGGGCGCCGGGCAACCGGACCGGGCTGAGCGATCAGCCTGGCGCGCCAGTTTCTTTAATATGATCTTTATGGCAACCGTCGGGATTATTTACCTGGTCGGTGCCCCGTTCTTCATCAGCCTGTTTACAGAAGATCCGCTTACCCGGGAGGCCGGTTCGTTGGCGTTGCGCATCATCTCGGCCGGGTATATTTTTTACGGATATGGGATGATCCTGTCACAGGCGATCAATGGCGCAGGCGATACCCGCACGCCCACACTGCTCAACTTTGTTTGTTTCTGGCTGATAGAAATGCCACTGGCCTGGTGGCTGGCCCTGAAACTGGACTGGGGGCAGACCGGCGTGTACTACAGTATCGTGATCGCCGAGTCCGTACTGGCGCTGGCTGCCATATGGGTATTCCGGCGCGGGCGCTGGAAAACAGTACAGGTATAGAGTTGGTTTGCGCACCGGAAAAAATATCCGGCACTCCGGGATCGATATGTATCTTTACCGCATGCAGGTTTCCGCTTTTTTTCGGTCTGGCTTGTTGGTATTGGTATTCTTCGCAGCCCCGGGTTGTGTTGACGACAAGCCTCCTCAAAACCGGTTTGAGAAAATTTCGACAGCGTACTGCGAATGTACGGCCCGGCTTGTAACCCTGAATCAGGAGGCTGAGGCAGCCGGAGAGGCACACCTGAATGAATATTTTCAGAAAATGCAAACAGAATACTCCCGGGCCAAAGAATGTGCGGCAACCATTATTGGTCAGTTTGGCCATCTAAACGCAGCCGAACTGGATTCCGTTAATCTGCTGGTGCAGGTAAAATGCCCGGACCTGGCCGACAAACCCGAACTGCTCCAGGAGCTACTGGGTGAGTGATGTTGTTTACCTTTTGATAATTTGTACATATGGCAGTGATCGCACTGGAAGGAATGAAGTTTTTTGCCTACCACGGTGTATACGAAGCCGAGCAGGTGCTGGGCACGGATTATGTCGTGGATGTGTATGTGCAAACGGTCATTCAGCCGGCTGCCGGCACGGATCAGCTGGAGCTGACGATCAACTATGAGTCCGTATTCCAGATCTGCAAACTGGAAATGAGCAAGCCCCGGAAGCTGATTGAAACGGTGGTAAATGGGATTTTTCAACGGATGAAGGGCCAGTTTTCGAATATGATGGCCCTGAAAGTGCGGGTGCGTAAGGTCAACCCGCCCCTGGGAGGACAGGTGTCGGCGGCCTGGGTGGAAGACGAACAGATGTTCTTGCAGCCATGTCCGAAGTGTAAAAAGAGCTTTATCAACTATAATCCCAACGACTGCTGGGAGCGCTTTCCCAATCTGCACCCGGCGACCAAAGAAACACTGCAACGCCAGTTTGACGGCAAATGCCTGTGTGATAACTGCCTGAAGTTTTACGCCGGTTGAGTGTGGCGTTTTGCAGGGCTGCTCATTCGGCGGCGAAGGTGCCGCTCATGTGGGCGCAACTACTCAAGACGGTCTCCCCGTCGGCAGACAAATGTTCCAGACGGACCGGTTCGATCGCATTTACGGTCCCCAGTTCGGCCGCCATTTCAATTTTGATATAGTTGTCGGTGAACCCGCTGATCCGGGTGGGGTCCTTGTGTTGTTCAAACAATACGGGGCGGGTAGTTCCGAGGTGTTGCTGGTAGAAGGTGCGGCGCTTCATCTCCGACAAGCCGCGCAGGGCCTGATTGCGGCGCCTGCGCTCCTCCACCGGTACAATGCCGGGCATTTCTGCTGCCGGTGTATTGGCGCGTTCCGAATAGGTGAATACATGCAGGTAAGACACATCCAGTTCCTGGATGAACCGGTACGACTCGAGGAAGTCAGCTTCGGTTTCACCGGGGAAGCCCACGATAACATCGCAGCCGATACAGGCATGCGGCATGTGTTGTTTGATGCTGTTTACCCGGGCTGCATACAAGTCGCGGCTGTAACGTCGCCGCATATCGCGCAACTGTTTGTCATTACCGGACTGTAGCGGGACGTGAAAGTGGGGCATGAACCGCTGGCTGCGTGCTACAAATTCGATGATCTCATCAGTCAGCAGGTTGGGTTCGATACTGCTGATCCGGAACCTCGGGATGTCGACTGCTGCGTCGAGAGCCTGTATCAGGTCGATGAACAACGCCTCTTTTTTTTGGCGTTCGCCTTCGATCACGGCAGTGCCATTTCCAAAATCGCCCAGGTTGACTCCAGTCAGCACAATCTCCTTGGCGCCCTGGCCGGCGATCTGGCGGGCGTTTGCTACGGCCTGTTCGATCGTATCGGAGCGGCTGGCCCCACGCGCCATAGGGATGGTGCAAAAGGAGCATTTGTAATCGCAGCCATCCTGTACCTTCAGAAAAGAACGCGTACGATCGCCAAAAGAGAAGGAGGCGTTAAACGTATTCACATCCCGTACCTCGCCGGCATGTACCAGCCCTTTACCGGGGGCCTTGGACAGGTCGTCGACATATTCCAGGATCCGGAATTTTTCTCCTGCGCCCAATACCAGATCAACACCCGGTATTTCCGCGATCTCCGTTGGCTTGAGCTGGGCGTAGCAGCCGGTAACCACGACAAAGGCATGTGGCTGACGGCGCAACACCTGCCGGACGATCTTCCGGCACTCCTTGTCGGCCTGTTCGGTTACCGAGCAGGTGTTCAGCACAAAAATATCCGCGCCCTCCTCCGGGCGGACGGGGGCATATCCCCTGTCCTCAAACAACCGCGCGAGGGCGGAGGTTTCTGAATAGTTCAGCTTGCAGCCAAGGGTGTGAAATGCAACAGTACGCGGTGTAGCCATGATATGAGGGGGCAAAAATACGTTGATGCGTTGGTTTGTTGGTTTGTTGATGGGTTGAATTGTTGATTTGAATCGGGCTAAGGGGTAGATCACGCGTTATGGTCGCTGCTTGTGGTCGGATTGTCAGTTCACCCATCATCCGAAAACTACCGGTATACGGAATCAATCAACCTATCAACGTTCTGCCCGCTCGATCTCGGCAATCTTTTTCAGCAGCCAGTTTTTCGGCATGGAATAGGATGTTTCGCTGATACGTTGGCGGAGGTCGGCAATGGCTTTTTTGTCAGAGGGAGAGATCGTGGTGAGTTTTTTGACCAGGATCAGGAAGTTCTTGTATTCCCGTTTCAGGTTTTTGGAGATGACCTTGTTGCGTCGAAGGAAGATACGGAAACTATCCATGAGGGATTCCAGGGCGAGGTATTCGCCCAGTTCATAGTAGGTACGCAGCAGGATTGATTTAGCGCCCAGGGCGTATACAACGTCACTGTATTCCACATCTCGCAGGTATTCGATCACTTTCTCGTAATCTTCGCGGTAGAAGTACACATAGGCGAGGTTGAACATCCGGGCATTTTCACGAATGCGGGCCGGCAGGTAGTCGGCATACGTCTGGATGAATGTTTCTGTCCATGCGTATTCTCCGGCGCCGAGGCTGACCGTAATGAAGTTTTTGAACACCGCTTCGGGCAGTTGACCATCTTCGATGAGGAGCTTCAGGTCCACCATTTTTTTAATAATGCCGAAGTATCGGTAATAATAATCCGTTTTGCCCTGGTTGATCTTGAGTGCGCAGTAGTTCTGGGCCATATAAAAACACTCCCGCAGGTCGGCCCTGGTCAGTTCTCCGGTGCTTTGATCCAGGTCATCCAGCAGGTCGTCAAAGTGTGTTTCGTTGTCCGACTCCGTGAAGCTCTGGATAACCCTGCGATAGATGCGGATGAGGGGTACGGTGTCAAAGCGTTCATCCTGCAGGTATTCCCAGAAGCCGGGCACTACGGGCACTTCCCGTTCGGTGACCCGGAAGCCGCGGTAGAGCAGCCAGGCGATGTAGAGTTTGAGCTTTTGTGCGAGGTAGAAACACTCCAGGTAATAGTCGGCATCGACCAGTTTTTCGGTATATCCGGCCGTGGCCACCATTTTGGATGCACGGTTGAAGATATTCCAGTGTTGGCGGAACCGGTAATAATAATAGTCGGTTGACTTTCCCTCGCTTTGGTTGAGGTACTTGTCCAATTGGCGTTCGGCACTGGCCAGGTGCTTTTCCAGGTCGTGGTTTTCCAGCGCTTTTTGCAGGTCGAGGGATTCCCGGAGCGTGTCTTCCTGCCGGAGTTCTTCCACCAGGAAGCGCTGTGCCAGCCGGATCAGGTCGGAGGCCAGGCGTCGTAAATGAGCATCATCGAACCTGCGCCCGGCATATAGTGCATTCCAGACGGCGGGTTTGTCCAGGGCTTCTATCTCGGCATCACCCTGCCGGAGCGCGTCGTTTATCAACTCAAAAAGCCGCACCACATCCTCCAGGTCGTTGAAATATGGCGAAAGCAGAAACTTCCGGAACCGGTTCAGGTCGTACTTTGAAAATGTACGAAGGAGGGATAGTAATTTGTGGCTGAACATGAGTTGTTGCGGATTTTCAGGGGCAAAGCGTTATTTTAACATTTTGGTTATCAGATTTTTATAAAAAATAGCCAACCTTATTTTCTCCGGCAAGTTATTAAAAATGTTTTTTGGGATCTGCAACTTATTGTTAATCTTTGTATCGTGTGGAAATCCCGCATTGAAACAACTGTTATGCTTCGACTGAACAATCCGAATAAAACCGGACCCGGACCGGGAGCATGGATCCGCCAGAACGCCTGGGTTTTGCTGCTACTGCTGGCCGCCTTGCGGTTGAATGCACAGTGTGACCGTATCGGTTGGGTCGCCGGTACCACACCAGGCTGTGGCGCCACGATCATCGATCTGAATTCCGGTGAGCTGTTGCGCGCAGTTTCTGGTACAAGCAGTCTGTATGGTGGGAAAACGATCCGGTTTTCAGCAACTCCTGCCGTATTACCATTGGGCTGTGACGCTAATGGTATGGAAGTAGTGGCGCTCACCTGTATTTCGGATACATTGCCTTGCAAAGCTGAATTCGGATATGCGGTCAGCCAGCAAAATGCCTACCGCCTGTCTTTTCAAGCCGACGTGTACGATCCGTCGGTTCAGTTTTGTTCCTGGAATTTCGGTGATGGTTCCTCGGCCACAGGATATGCGGTGCAGCATACGTTTCCGCAGGAAGGATATTATGCGGTTTGTCTGACCGTGACGGATGCTTATGGCTGTTCGGAGCAGGTTTGTCAGGATATATTTATCAGCGATCAGAACCCTAACTGGTGCGGATATGATGTGGAAGTAACGGCGGTGGGCACCAAGTTATTCGGCCGGATCGCTCCGGTAGTTTCCAATGCAGGCACACTGGAGGCTATTCGCTGGTTTGATAATAAAACCAATAAAATACTGGCTGAAACCCCGGAGTTTACCTCGACTCTGCCCGGTACCGGTACCTATTATATCTGTGCACAATATGATGTCCGTAACCCTGCCGACAGCAGTGTATGTACGACTACCCGTTGCCAGGTGCTTAACGTGGCTAATCCGGGATGTGTCAACAACGGGATGATCAACAACAGTGCGGTATGTCCTTCGTTCTTTGCACCGGTTTGTGGATGTAACGGCGTTACCTATAACAATGAGTGCGAAGCGATGGCTGCAGGCCTGTCCAAGTGGTGGGCAGGGGAGTGCGGTGTGCCCAATGCCGGTTCCTGTGGTGCAGATCTTGATCTGGAGATCGTTTCCGGTACTCCGGGTACTGGTTTTACGGTGCAGTTCTCCAATTTATCCAGTGGTGATTACACCCGTGTGCAGCTGGACTTCGGCGATGGCAGTCCGATCTGGGAAGGCGGTCCGACAGACCAGCTGACGGAACATTTTTATACCCAAAGCGGGATCTACCGGGTCAACCTTACCGCCTGGAAGGCCGGCGCCTGTGTATCGTCTGTGACCAAAATTCTGGTGACGGATGCATTCAGCATGTCCGCCGATCACCTTCCGGCTGGTACGGACTATGTATTGCCGGGAGATGCCAATGGGGATAAAAAGGCCAATGTATACGATCTGCTGAACCTGGGACTTGGGTTCTCCGCTGTTGGAGTGCCGCGTCCGTTCGCCACCAGTGCCTGGACGCCGCAATTTGCACCCAACTGGCAGGCAGCTACCGCACAGGGAGTCAACTTCAAGCATATTGACAGCGATGGCAATGGTGTGGTCAACGATTTTGACCGCAATGCCATTGAACAACATTATACGCCGATAGAAGCCGGGCAGGCTGTGCCCGGAGTAGGTGATGCTCCGCAGGTGTGGATAAGATTTGACGCAGATACGCTGGATGTGGATCCGAATGATCCGTATCCGCTTCAGATCAATGTGGATGTAATGGTGGGCGAACCCACAGAGCCGGTTTTTAACCTGTACGGTCTTGCTTTTGCCCTGCAGTATCCGGAATATGTCAACCATAACCCGGATGTTTATTACAGCGCCAATTCCTTCTTCGGGTTTCCAACCGATATTCTGCTGCTGCCGAAGGATAACTACGACCGGAGGCAACTGGATATGGGATTCTCCCGCAAGTTTGGCCAGCCGGTATCAGGGTATGGAAGTATTGCCAAGTTGAGTTTTACTACAGATTTCATCATCATTATTGATGTGATTGAGCGTTCGGGTTCGACTACTGTTCCCTTTATAGTGCCGGTAGTTGGCCTCCAGGCGGTCGGACCGGATGGCAATTCACTTGCACTCAACGGGGTTGTGCGCGACACATTGTGGCTGAACCTGCTGCAAACGACTTCCACGGACGCGGCCTTCCTGGAACGCCAGACACTGGTATTTCCCAACCCGGCTACGGATGAAGCCTGGGTGGCTGCCGGCAGCCTGCGTCTTGAACGGATAGAGATTTACAATGCCCTGGGCCGGCTGGTGGACAGTCAGCTGCCGACGGGCCTGCATACCACGCACCTCCACACTGCCGGATGGTCACCCGGTATCTATACGCTCCGGGTGTATACGGATAAGGGGGTAGTGAGCAAGCGGCTTGTAGTCCATTAATGGCGACAAGAAAAAACAACGACCGGGGCATTGTGCTATTGGCACGTGCTACCTGAACAAACCCGGCCAACACTGCTTTGTGCAATGCCTTTCCGGAAACACCGGAAGGGCATTTGTTTTGCCGGCCTATACACCGTTATTTTGCCGTTGCTCTGTTCACCATTTTAGATCATCGTCCGCACATGACACAGGTGCATACCTTTGAATTCAACCCCTTTGCCGAGAATACCTATGTCGTTTATGACGATAGCGGGGAGTGCATCATTTTTGACCCTGGATGCTACACCCCTGAAGAACGGCAAACACTGCGTGATTTTATCGATTCCAACGGACTACGGGTTGTCCGGCTGATCAATACCCATTGTCACCTGGATCATGTATTTGGCAACCACTTTGTTTCGCAAACCTGGGATGTACTACCCGAACTGCACAAAGATGAGTTGCCGGTACTGGAGCATTTTCCGGCTACCTGTATGCTCTATGGTATTCCGGGGGCGGAGCCATCCCCACTGCCACAGCATTTTCTGGAAGCCGGAACAGTGCTGACATTCGGGAATACCCGGTTGGATATCCTGTATACGCCCGGGCATTCGCCTGCCAGCCTGTCGTTTTATTGCCAGTCGGCTGGTTTTGTACTGGCCGGGGATGTGTTGTTTCTCGAAAGTATCGGGCGGACGGACCTTCCTGGCGGGGACTATGATACCCTGATTGCCAGTGTGCGCAACCAACTGTTTCCTCTGCCTGGCGAAACGATCGTATACCCGGGGCACGGGCCGGCGACCACTATCCGGCACGAGAAGGAATACAATCCGTTTTTTTAATTTCGGCACTTCCCGGGACAGATTAAATACCGGTCTCTATGCTTGTTTACCTGATTCGCCGGATCCTGTTGGCGATACCAACACTGCTGATCATATCACTGCTCACCTTTGCGCTGAGCCGGTATGTGGCTGTCGATCCGGTGCAGGTGGAGTACCGGCAGCGGCCGGCGGCCTATCTGGCACAGGCCCGCCAGCTGGGACTCGACAAACCTGATTTTTACCTGACCCTGACCAGCAGGGCTTACCCCGATACTCTGCACCGCATATTGCCCTTAGACGACCGGGAGCAGCTGGCTGCATTTGTGCAGCAAAATGGTAACTGGGAAGCTGTTTCGACATTCTGGCAATCGATCACATTGGACATGCAGCCTGCATTGTCAGTTGTGTCCGGGGCCGTGTATACGGCACTGGTCCAGGTACGGCAATGCCGGCAACTGGACCAGATGCCGGCATTGCTGGAGGTTGCAACACGACGCGCCGATACACTCTCCAATGTACGCAGTAAGGAGATGGTCCATTCCTGCCTGTCCACGATCCGGGCATCCTACGCATCCATGACCGGTGCACCGCAGCGCTGGAAACTGCTTGTGCCGGCACTGTACTGGCACGGGACCGATAACCAGTACCACCGCTGGCTCAGTGGTTTTGTGAGCGGTGATCCCGGAAATTCCATCGTGACCGGCAATCCGTTACTGGTGGAACTGCGGCCGCGCCTGTTGATCACCTTGTTGCTGAATGGTATGGCGATGGTGCTGGCCTATCTCATTGGCGTACCATTGGGTGTGCTCATGGCCCGGCAGCATGAACGGCCGCCGGACCGGTGGTTGCGCTCCGGGTTGTTGTTCTTGTATGCCATGCCGGTGATCTGGCTGGGGAGTTTGCTCATTCTATTACTGTCGCGGCAGGATATCGGGCTGGGATTGATCGATGGAATGAATGCGGAGCCGCTGCTGATGAGTGGAAAAACATTCGGGCAATGGGTATGGGATAACCTGGAGAAGTTCATCCTGCCGGTGCTGACCCTCACCTTGCATGCTGTGGCCATTCTGGCCATTCAGATGCGTGGAGGGATACTGGAGGTGATCCGGCAGGATTATATCCGGACAGCACGGGCCAAGGGCCTGAGCGAAAACCTGGTGTTCTGGCGGCATGCGTTCCGGAACGCCCTTTTCCCGATCATTACCATTTTTGCCACCTTTTTTCCGGCCATCTTCAGCGGATCGCTGGTGATCGAATACCTGTTTGATTTTCCCGGCATGGGGATCAAGATGGAATCGGCATTCGCCAATAATGATTATGCAGTCTTGTTTGCGATGGTCATGTTTGTTTCAGCCGTAACCATTATTGGTACGCTGATTGCCGATGTGCTGTACGCCTGGGCCGATCCTCGGGTGCGGTTTGAGCGGGACTAGGTGGGCAAAGAAAACAGGATTATCACCGGGCCGCTCCGGAAGTCCTTTTAGCAAGCGGGCGACAGATTGTAATATACGGGGCTCCACTCTTGGTCATTCCTGCTACAACGCGTAATTTGGATTAAATATGTTATGTCCTGCTCCATTGGTGAGTATCAGTATGATCGCGTATAATGCCCGCCCGTACATCGGAGCGGCCATTGAGGGCGTGCTCAGCCAGCAGGTAGATTTTACTATCGAGCTGGTGATTGGCGACGATGCTTCAACAGATGGGACGCGGCAGATTTGCGAACAGTATGCAGCACAACACCCGGACATTATCCGGGTGCTCCCACCGGAACCTAACCAGGGTATTGCTGCCAATACGCTTCGGACGATGGGAGCGTGCGACGGGACGTATATTGCAGTTTGCGACGGGGATGATGTATGGTTTGATCCGGAAAAACTGCGGAAACAGGTGGGTTTTCTGAATGCCAATCCGCAGTATGGAGTGGTCTATACGGATGTCGAGACGATTTCGGAGAACGGCAGCGTTATCGGGGATGCCGAACATGAAATGATCCGTAAGCTGTACGCCTCGGGCGATGTGTTCTTTAATTTGTTGGAAGCGAACTTCATTAACAACTCAACAGCCCTCTTCAGGCGGTCGTTGTTGAAGGGGCATATTGTATATCCGGACCGTTCGTATCAAATACCGGATCATATTCGCTGGCTTTATATTGCGGCACAGTCAAAAGTGCATTTTATGCCGGTAAAAAGTACCGGTTACAGAAAACATACGATGAGTTTGTCTGTAGATGTACCCCGGGGTATGCAGATTGGAAACAGAACCATACTGTATAAATCGCTTCACCGGATAATTCCGTTATTTGATACCGTCAACATGCAGCCGCTTACGCCTGCTGAAAAGATACTGTTTTTCCGGCGTATTTGTTCGCTTATCATACGCGGTCCGGGCAGCCTGCGGCAACGCTGGCGTTTATCCAGGCTCTTGCCGAAGTATTTCCCCGGCTACCCGGGTATTTGGCATCTTGGCAGGTATAAATACCGGAAGTTGGCTCAATCCATGCGGTAGTTGTTCCTTTTTTATAATTCCATTCCACAAACTGAAAACCGGCATTGAGGCCCAAAACCAATTCTATGAATGTCCGATTCAATATTCCATTTAATAACAGCCAGCATTTTCATACGCATGGTTTACCGGATGTAAAGCGGGGGGCACTGTTTAAGGGAAAGTTTGCCAAACAGGTTCGCCAGTATTTCCTGGACCGTTACCAATCAAAAGAAGTGGTGCTCACGGCCTCCTGCACCAATGCGCTAGAGCTAGCGGCCTTGTTGCTTAATCTGCAACCGGGAGACGAGGTGATCATCCCTTCCTATACCTATGTATCCACAGCCAATGCTTTTGAACTGCATGGCGCCCGTCTGGTGATATGTGACAGTGAAGTGCATTCGCCAAATCTGGACCTGGACCATCTGGAAAAACTGATCAGTCCGAATACCAAGGCTGTCGTTGTTGTCCACTATGCGGGTATCGCCCCGGATATGACCCGGTTACAGGGAATTGCGCGCCGCAAGGGACTCGTTCTGATCGAAGATGCAGCGCACAGTATTGATGCCTATTACGATGATACCTTGCTGGGTAGTTTTGGCGACCTGTCCGTGTTCTCCTTTCATGAAACGAAAAACATCAGCTGCGGGCAGGGTGGGGCGTTGCTGATCAACAATCCGGATTATGTGGACCGCGCCAGGATACTGCGTGACTGCGGCACGGACCGGCATCATTTTGTACTAGGGTTGGTGGATAAATATACCTGGGTGGATGTCGGTTCGGTGTACAACCTCTCCGAGTTGAACTGTGCCTATCTGGCTCCACAATTGGAGCAGGTTGAAAAGATCACCCGGAAACGGGTCAAATTGTGGGAGGCATATTACCACAGCCTCCGGCCTTTGGAGGAGTCATCCCGGTTACAGCTTCCGGTTGTCCGAGATTTTTCCCGACATAATGCGCATATCTTTTACCTGAGCTTGCCATCGCAGGAAGAACGGGACGCACTGCTTGCCTACCTCCGGGAAAAGGGTATAGCTTCTGCTTTTCATTATGGCGGGCTGCATCAGAGCCCGTATTACCGGGCTAAATACGGCGATGTGCAGCTTCCCAATGCAGAAAAATTTGCCGCCTGTCTGCTCCGGCTTCCGTTGTATTATGACCTGAGTGAGGAAGCGCAGAGGCATGTGTTGGAGGTGGTACATGCATATTTCAGGGAAGAACGTAGTATGTTGCCCGGTTCTAAATATGGATCAAGTGAGCAGTCCTGAGGCTGTTCTTCTTTGTCCTTCAGTAGTAAATTCCCCAGCACCTCTTAGGCTCTGACAGACGGCTTATCATACATTGTAATATACATTGAGGTTGCCACCGCTGACATTAAATTAAAAAAAATACATCATTCCTGCCCCGCAAACACCCCCAAGCCTCGATTAAACCCGATTTTTGTACAAAAAGGAATGGCGCTCCAATCCAACCCGCAGCTGGAACTGGCTTTTGAATACGTTAACGCGACCAACAAGAATATTTTTCTGACAGGGAAGGCGGGCACCGGCAAGACTACTTTTTTGCATCAGATCCGGGAGCAACTAGCCAAACGCATGGCCGTAGTTGCCCCTACCGGTGTAGCGGCGATCAATGCGGGGGGCATGACCATTCATTCGCTGTTCCAGTTGCCATTCGGACCCTATCTGCCCGGAAGTACCCGTGATACGGCCCGGCAACGCAAGTTCACCCGTGAAAAGATCCGCCTGATCCGCAGCCTTGATTTGCTGGTCATCGACGAGATCAGCATGGTGCGGGCCGATATGCTGGATGGCATTGACGATGTGTTGCGCCGGTATAAAAACTTCACCCAGCCGTTTGGCGGTGTACAGTTGCTGATGATCGGCGACCTGCATCAGCTGCCGCCGGTCGTGAAAGAGGAGGACTGGATGCTGTTGCGTTCTTATTACCAGACGCCTTACTTTTTCAGCAGCCGGGCGCTGCAGCAGTCCGATCCGGTGGTGATCGAGTTGAAGCATATCTACCGGCAGTCCGATAATACGTTTATCGATTTGCTGAATAAGGTGCGCAACAACCGGATTGACGCGGAGGTGCTGGACACGCTCAACAGCCGCTACATTCCCGGTTTTCAGCCTGCTGAAGACGACGCTTTTATCACCCTGACCACCCATAATGTCACCGCGCAGGAGATCAATGCGCAGCGACTGGCTGCATTGGCCGGCGCGGTGCAGGCCTATCCGGCAAAAATAGACGGGGAGTTCCCGGCACAGGCCTATCCGGCGGATGAGAACCTGGAGGTAAAGGAAGGGGCGCAGGTAATGTTCGTCAAGAACGACACGGCCCGGGAAAAGCGCTATTACAACGGCAAGATCGGTCGTATTACCCAGATTGAAGATGGGATGATCTATGTGCAATGCCCGGATGACGACGAGGAAATTCCGGTAAGTCCGGTCGACTGGGAGAATATCAAATACACCCTGAACGAAAAGACCAAGGAAGTAACGGAGTCGCTGCTCGGCACCTTTACCCAGTATCCGCTCCGGCTGGCCTGGGCGATCACGATCCATAAAAGCCAGGGACTTACGTTCGACCGGGTGATCCTGGATGCGCAGGCGGCATTTGCGCATGGGCAGGTGTATGTGGCGCTAAGCCGCTGTAAGCGTTTTGACGGGATCGTACTGCGGTCGAAGATCATCCCCGCCAGTGTACGGACGGATCCGCAGGTGCAGCATTTCTCGGAGGACGCCGAGAAAAACGCACCGGATGTAGTACACCTGGAGGAGTCGAAAAAGACGTTTCAGCAGGCGCTTATCCTGGAAATGTTCGACTTCAGCAACTGGGTAAAAAGCCTCGAAAAACTGCGGCGCATCTTGCTCGAACAGGAGGCTTCGCTGCAACCGGAAGCGATACAACACGTCAAGACATTGCAGGCGGATGTAGAACAGGAACTACTTCCGGTCGTGCAGACGTTCCGGCGGCAGTTAATGCAGCTGTTCCAGGAGCCTGGACTGCCGGAAGCCAATGACGCGTTGCAGGAGCGGATCCGGAAAGCCGGTACCTGGTTTTTTGACAAACTGGATACCGGGTTTCTGCCGGCGGCGCAAAAGATCCCCATTGTAACGGATAATAAAGCCGTTCGGCAGGCGGCTTCGGAGGCACTTGCTGTGTTGCAACAGGAGATCTTTGTAAAAAAAGCCTGCTTTGCCGATGCCCGCACTGCTTTTTCGGCGCAGGTCTATCTGCGTACCAAGGCAAACGCTGAACTGGATTTTCAGGCGGTACAGCAAAAGCAAAAAGTGCGGTCCGGAGAAGTTTCCGACAGTCCGCACCCCAAGTTGCTGTCCCGGCTGCTTGCGTGGCGCGCTGAAATGGCTGACCAGCACGATGTAGAGCGCTATGCCGTATTACCTACCCGCACGATCCTGGAGATCATCCGGCTGCTGCCGGCCGATATGGCTGCCCTGAAGAAAGTAAAGGGGATCGGCAAGGTAAAAAGTCAGCAGTTTGGCGCCGATCTGATCGAAATGGTGCGCACGTATTGTGCCGAATACCGGATCCCGAATACGCCGGTTCCAATGGAGGAGCCGGTTGAGGAGAAGCCCCCCAAGCCCGATACCAAAGCAATTACCCTGGAATTGTACCGGTCCGGGAAAACGATCGATGCGATCGCTGCCGAGCGGGGCTTCGTACCCAGTACGATCGAAAAGCACCTGGCCCACTTTGTAGCACTGGGCGAGTTGGATATTAGTGCATTCGTTGCGCCGGAGGCGGTGTCCGAACTGGAGGCATTTTTTGTGGATCACAATACGGCAGCAGCCGGGGTGGCTAAAGCGCACTTTGGAGATAAATATTCGTATGGGGAGATCCAGATGGTATTGCAGTATCTGGCCGGGCGGCATGCGGATGAATAGCAGGGTAGGAGATTGGCTTGGTACGATATATTTCTGGATGAAACTTTCACCTCCGGCCAACCGTTATGGAGCAGGTCGATGCACAAGGAATTATGAAAACAAGAAAAGAATTAAAGGACGCCTACAAGCAAATGAAATTCCGGATGGGGGTGTTTCAGATCCGAAATACGGTCAACGGTAAGATCTATATCGAAAGCAGTGTCAACCTGGATGCGATCTGGAACCGGCACCGGTTTCAGCTAAATGCGGGTAACCATCCGAATAACGTGCTTCAGCAGGACTGGAATACGTATGGAGAGTCCCAGTTCTGTTATGAGATTCTGGCGGAGTTGGAGCAAGACGAAGACGGCGGTGCCAGGGATTATTCCAAGGATCTGAAGGCGCTGGAATTGCTGTATGTAGAGGAATTGGAGCCCTTTGGGGAGAAGGGGTATAATGGCTAATGCTATTTGGGTTGAAGCGGGAGCCAGCCTTATGCTTATTAAACTGCGCCTGTACGCGTAAAAGAGCCCTTTTATACAACCTGTCAGGTGGAAAAATCAAAACCGGAGCGGCGGATCGCCGCTCCGGTTTTGATTTTTCCACC
>SBHD01000002.1 GCA_006226345.1 Bacteroidota bacterium
CCAGATTCAATGGAAATCCTGCACATTAAGGGTAAGCATATTACGTCATTACTACGTTTGAAACTGGATTTGAAGGTAGGTTCGGGCCTGGCCGTAACAAAGGATGCTTTTTGGGTATGCGGTACGTCTCATGCAATTTTCCGGATTGACAAAAAGGACGGAGCGGTAAAACATTTTTCCATACCAGGCTCAGAAAATATGGTGTTACCAGTTTTTACAAGTCCAAATGGTGATATCTGGATTACCACTTGTACCAAGAAACTGTCAGGATTGCGAAAGTATTCCAATGCCATTTACCAATGGAACCATCAAACCGGCGCTTTTGTAACAAACCCTTATAAGCCTGCTAACTGGAACGATAGCGAGCTCAGCTACGCCACAGCATTCCAGGATGCAAAGGGCAATGTCCTGCTCAGTTACCGCGATAAAAACAATGTGCCCAGCGCTACCCTGCTGGATACGCAGGGGCGCCTGTACGATTATTCCGCTGTAATGAGCCGGCATGAACTGGCTTACAGTGAAGACTTTAAACAGGGTGTTATTTTTCACATGCCTGGCTTGCGGGTGGTGGAGGTGACACAGCGCAGTGCCGTAAAAAAGGTATTGGGTATAATAAACCCCCGGCAAATACTGGAACTGGATCCCCGGACGGTTTTTGTGTGCGCGTTGGGGGGCTCATTGAATTATCTTTCCAATAATAATGGTACCTGGGTAGGGAAAGAATATCCCAAGCATTTTTTGCATTTTGCCTTAACAGAAACAAAAGATATTGTCAGGGATGCCCAGGGTGATTTTTGGTTTTTGGGAAATTTGCCGCCTCATAATTTGATGAGATACCGAACAACAAAGAGTCTGTGCGACACCTTTAATTTTGACAACAATGTGTTTAATATTCCCAACCATGATTTCCGGGTAGATTTTCAGCAGGACGGGCAGATGGTAATTTTTAATGACGACGCTGTTTATGTCTGGGATAAAAAATCCAAAACACCATCCCTGCTTATCAAAACAGCCCCACTGCAAAAGGTTAACCAGATTTTGGCTGGAAGAGCAGGATATAGCTGGCTGGCCAGCGGCGATGGCCTGATAAAAATTGATCCCAAAAACAAAAGCCAGCAAGTGATCGATTTGATACCCGGCAGGGCGATAAACGTGCAGCGGCTTCATCAGGACAAAAAAGGCCGGCTCTGGGTAGCCACCGCAGCGAACGGCATTGTGCTTTATGACCCTGCCTCGGGCCAAAGGCAGGTGATCGACCAGGAAAAGGGCCTCTCGAGTAATATCGTAGTGACGCTCCTGGAAGACAATGAGGGCAACATCTGGGCCGGCACGTATTACGGCATTACAGTCCTGTCGCCAGATGGCGTCGTAATCGACCGCCTGTACGAAGCCGACGGCCTGGCCAATAACGAGTTTAACCGCTGGTCGGCCCTGAAAATGCAGGATGGCCGGCTCTGTTTCGGATCGGTCGTAGGCGTCACCATTATTGATCCTGAGGCATGGAAAGCAAGCAGGGAAGGAAGGGCGCCGATCCATATTTACCTGACGGAATTGTACCGCGATACACCGGGAGAAGCGACCAACCAACTGGATCTGCTGCCCTTGTGGCAGCAAAATCAGCGGATCGTGTTCCCCGCCGCCAGCCGCAGCCTGAAAATTGCCTTCGCCCTTTCCAATTATGCCTCCCCGGAAACCAGCATTTTTGCGTACAAAATAGAAGGGACCGATCAGGACTGGCATTATATCAACGCTCAAAATCAATTATCGCTCAACGCCCTGCCCACCGGCAGTTATAACATCCTGATAAAAGGCTCGGGCGGCAAGGGGCGCTGGTCGGAACCGCTGGTCATCCCCATACGGGTGGGGGAGTTTTTCTATAAGCAATGGTGGTTTTTTGTCCTCTGCGCCCTGCCCTTCCTGGGCTTTCTCGGCCTGTGGATACACCGGCAACGCGGAGAGCGCAAACGCCTGGAACGGGAAGTGGAAATCCGAACGCACACCATTCAGGAGCAGGCCGACAAACTGCTGGTGGCCGATCAGATGAAAACCCGCCTGTACACCAACATCACCCACGAATTCCGAACGCCGCTCACGGTTATTTCCGGCATGGCGGATATGATGAAAACCATGCCTGACAAAGCCCCGGAACTCATCAAACGGAACAGCGAGGGCCTGCTACGTCTGGTCAACCAAATGCTCGATCTGGCCAAACTCGAATCCGGCCAACTCCAGGTGGAGCCCGTGCAGATCGATGTGGTGCCGTATATCCAATACCTCTTTGAGTCCTTCCAGTCTTATGCCGAAGGCAAAAACATCGAACTTGTTTTTCAAAAAGATATGGACCAGCTTGTCATGGATTGTGATGAAAAAAAACTGGAAAGCATCGTTACCAACCTGCTGTCTAATGCCATCAAGTTTTCTGGTGAAAATAGGCAGGTCGTTTTGAGTATTGAGGAAGAAAAGGGCCAATTCCTGATCCGGGTGGCCGACCAGGGTATTGGAATTCCGCCTGACAAGCAGGCCCATGTTTTCGACCGTTTTTATCAGGTAGACAATTCAACGACCCGAAAGGGTGAAGGTACCGGCATCGGTTTAACATTGACCAAAGAGCTGGTGGAACTGATGGGCGGTACCATCCGCGTGCAAAGCCCGGGCAGAGAAGGAAAGGGAACGGAATTTACGGTATCCCTGCCCATTACCCACCTGGCAGGGGCCGCGGCACAGGCACAGTTTGACCAGTTTGATTCGACGCCCACAATAGCCAGTACGGGTCTGACGTCAAACCACCCCGTCACTACGCCGGAGGACTCATCGCTCATAACTCATCATTCATCACTCTCCTTCCCCCTCTTACTTCTCATCGAAGACAACATCGACGTAGTCACGTATATGAAAGCCTGCCTGCAGGATCGCTATACCATCGAATGGGCCGCCAATGGCGCCATCGGTATCGAACGGGCGCTGGAAACCATACCGGATATCATTATCAGCGATATTATGATGCCGGAAAAAGACGGCTATGAAGTGTGCTATACCCTGAAAAACGACGAGCGGACCAGCCATATCCCCATCATCCTGCTCACGGCCAAAGCCAATATTGACTCCCGGCTGAAAGGCCTGCGGCGTGGCGCCGACGCTTACCTCGGCAAACCCTTTTTGAAAGAGGAACTGTATATCCGCCTGGAACAACTGCTGGAACTCCGGCGAAAATTACAGGCGCATTATGCCAGAATAGATTTCAGCGCCCGGGCGGCCACCGACCCTCTCCAGACGGAGCAAACGCCCGATGACCATTTTATCCGCAAAGCCGCCCGGTTTGTCCAGGACCACCTTGACGAGCTAACGTTCCGGGTTGAAGACCTTTGTATGGAAATGGCCATGAGTGAATCCCAACTAAACCGCAAACTAAAAGCCCTTTCGGGCAAAACGGCCTCCCCCTTTATCCGCAACATTCGCCTTCAGGAGGCCCGGAAACTCCTGCAAACGACCGACCAAAACATCTCCGAAATCGCCTATGCCGTCGGTTTTTCCGATCCGCTTTATTTTTCCCGCGCGTTTTCCCAGGAATTTGGCGTAGCACCCAGTGCGTTTCGCAAGTGATTGACTTTTAATTGCTTAAGAAATCCGCGACTACCTATGGCCACGGATTTTTTTTGCGCCGTGTAGAAATAATCCATGTTTTTGACGGAAAAATCCATGCCCGCAGGGATCGTATACCCCCACTTTTGTAGCAGTTCAAGAGCAGTAAAAAATGGCCCGAGTGTAGTCCCGATGTTTTCCAGCCCTTGAATGCCTAATCATCCTCCCACAAGTTTGAAGTGCATGGCCGGTTAAATCGGAAAACAAAATTTTCCTCGCCTCCCTCCTGCCGCTCATGTTGTTTCTCCCCAAGGTATTACCGGATAGCACCGGACATTTCCAACCAGCCCGGTTCCGGCTGGTATCAGGTTGTATTCAAATCAATCTTTTTTTCACTTTTTTAATGACTTACTTTATGAAGACGTACATCTTATTTTTCGCTGTCCTCCTCGTTTCCATGTTTGCTTGCACGAAAAGCGAGGATGCCCCTGCTTCCCTGGAAGGAACCGATCAGGCTATTGACTTAAGAGGGGAAAACCCCCAAGAAAGGCCGTACAAGGGCGAATTCAATACTGCGCTTACAGCAAACAACCACCCATGTTATGAATTGGCGGGTGAAGGAAAAATAACCCATATGGGGAAAGCCACAAC
>SBHD01000029.1 GCA_006226345.1 Bacteroidota bacterium
ATGCCTTGCATGATGTGTCCGGCCTGTGCAAACAGGGCACTGGCAAACAGGACCAGTAACAGGTTTAATCCAATTCGTTTCATAAAATAGATGTTTGGGAAGGTAGGGCAGCGGTGCCTGAAAGTAATGCGACACCTGTACCGCACCTTCCTATCCGAGAATTACGGTTGTATAAAACAAATTGGGGATTTTCTGCCCCGGCTTTATTCGTCAGACACACACGACGCTCCAAATGGATGACGTGTGGAAAGACGTTTATAGCCGGGGCGAAAAATCCCCAACAGGTGTTAAATCAGTGCCAAAGGTAAGAGAGGCGCGTATGCTGGCTGCTGATGCGGGTCAACGCAAGTGATAATAATGGTCAGGTACCCTGACGTCAATTCCTTACAGACCTCAAAAGGCATACTATTATTCCAGGTGCCGGGCTCAAACTGCTGCTGAAAGATTGATAGTTTTACCCGATGAACATGGTTAGCAGAATAATATGTGTGGCATAGCAGGTATTGTTTCCAGTCGCGTAAAGGAGAATGGTTTTTTGCACCGACTCCTTTCCGGGTGGGAGGCCTTGCTTCGGCACAGAGGTCCCGATGGCTGGGGCTGGTACCGGTGTGCCGGGTGGCCGGTATTGCTGTTTCATCGCCGGCTTGCTATTACAGGCGTTAATAACGGACGTCAGCCAGTGCCCAACGAACGGAGGAATGTCTGGCTGACGTTCAATGGCGAGATTTACAACCATGCAGCGTTGCGACGTGTATTGGAAGCCCGGGGGCATCATTTTTCCAGCGACTCAGACGGCGAGGTGATCGTGCACCTGTATGAAACCAGCGGCATGCAGGCGCTCCGGCAACTACAGGGTGATTTTGCTTTTGCCCTGTATGATGCAGTGGCTGGCAAGGTTTTTCTGGTACGCGATCGTTTTGGCGTTAAACCGCTGTATTATGCCTTCCGGAATGGTGAACTGCACTTTTCGAGTGAGATTAAAGGCATTTTTGCAGACCCGGCTTTTCCCAGGGTGTTCGATCCGGAAACCCTGCAAAACAAGATACAAACGTTCTATTTCGGTACAGATACTATTTTTCAGGATGTACGCCAGCTGGCGCCTGGTCATTACCTGTGCTTTGACCTGAATACCGGCACTATTCAACTGTTTCCCTACTGGCAACTTGCTTTTGACAAGGCCAGTTCAAAAACACCGGAAAAAGACCTGGTGGATGAGTTCAGCCAACGGTTCCGGTCGGCGGTCCAAATGCGTATCCCGGAAGAGGTCCGTTTTGGGGCTTATTTATCGGGAGGATTGGACTCCGCTGCTATTACACGCACGATGGCAGATGTGCATCCTGCGTCCTTTCCGGTTTTTTCAATAGGATTTGCCAACCGGCATTACAATGAGTTGCCGCATACTACAGCACTGGTCCGGGCGCTGGACGTTCCTCAGCACGTCGTCTGGTTGAAAAAAGGCGATCTGAAAAATGCTTTTTTAAAATCGCTCTGGCACAGCGAAATACCAGTATTAAACACGCATGGAGCAGCCAAACATATACTCGCCGGTTTAGCGCGACAGCACTGCAGCGTTGTTTTGACCGGTGAAGGAGCGGATGAGTTATTAATGGGCTACAGCCTGTTTTCGCATTTGCAGCGCCAGGAAGCGAACGCGGATACACGGGCAACCGAGGTCGCTGTATTGCGCGGGCAATTGTCCGGCAAGTTGAAACAATACGACTCCGTTGTTCGCTTTTTCGGAGCATATCCATATGCCATGCACAGGCATTTTTACCTGCAAAACATTAGCAGATTCCTGCTTGCCGGGCAGTACCGGCAGGTAAGTCAAAAATGGGAATGGCAGCAGGCCATGAGCCGCAAGCTACACACCGGCACATTTACCGGGCTCAATTCCTTGCAAGCCACCCAACAATTCTTTCTGCAGGCTGATTTTCCTGCTTACCTGCTAAACTATCTTGGTGACCGGCAGGAAATGTCGGCCGGCCTGGAAGGCCGGGTTCCGTTTTTGGATCATACGCTGGCAGAATTCATCGCCGCCCTGCCTGTGGAAATGAAACTCCGCGGCGATACCGGGAAATATATTTTGCGGGAAGCAATGCGCGGACACCTGGAAGAGCCGCTCCGCAACCGACCTAAACAGGTCTTTTATGCTCCGGCTTTTGAGAGCCTGGATTACTTCGACGACCCGGATTTTTTTAAACCCTTCACCTCTTTATCGAAATTCCAGGAAGTTGCCGTATTCAATCCTTGGTTCTATACCATGCTGGCCGGGCTGATTCGTGTATTGCCTCCCGGCAACCGGTTTTTACCGGTTGCGGAAAGCGTTGCCACGTTTGTTTTGTCCCTTCATATCGTGCACGATTTCTTCGTCCGGGATTTTGATACCTGGCAAAAACACTATGCGCCGTTGGACGATACCCTGAACTGGCCGGCACAGGATGCTGCCCGCTGGTATCGAAATACGCGCTGACCCTGCTGTTTTACATTAAAGCATTTGGTGGAAACAGCCAATGTGCCCAAGCAGAACTAAGTTCTTTGACAAGATTATTGAAACGTTTTGACCAGTCAGTTTTGGTGCTGTTCAAGGCGCAAACGGCGCGAATGCCCTACTACGGTCTTTAAGGAGTTTGTAACGCAGAACAGAGGCAAAAGGGGCGGTCAAACGGTTCTGAAAATCTTGTCAGGGAACTTAAAACCGGCTCCGTAATACATCCTGCGCCTGTGCTCCCCCATCGACGATAATTTCGGCGCCTGTAATATAGGAGGACTCGTCTGACGCCAAAAACAAAATGACCTTTGCCACCTCCTCCGGCTTCCCAAATCGCCTAAGCGGAATCCTTTGGGCAAACTCCTGACACAATTCTTCATTGAAATGCTCTGCATTCCCCAGCACCGGTTCCCACATCTCTGTGAGGATCGTACTGGGCAAGACGATGTTACACCGGATATCGTATCGGCGCTCTGCACAATAAATGGCGACGGATTTAGTCAGGTTGACCACTGCAGCCTTTGCAGCTGCGTAAGCCATACGATCCGGGCGAGCAACCAGTCCACTCCGGGAGCCGATATTGACGATCGAACAGGAAAGACCGGAGTCTTTCATAATGTCTATTGCTTCGCGGCAACCCAAGAAAACACTATCCAGGTCGTTTTGTATGACGGTTTGCCAGGATGTCAGGCTGGAATCCTCCAGGCCCAACATTGGGGGCTCCAGTTGGGTGCCCGTTATGCTGGCGTTATTGACAAGTACGTGCAGGCTGCCGAATTTTTTCTTGACAAATGCCAAAACCGATTCCCAGTCGATCTGCCTAGTGACATCCAAATGTAAGTACAGGCATTTTGCCCCAAGTTCCTGCGCCAGTTCTCTTCCTTTTACATCGTCAATACCTGTAAGGATAACAGCCCGAGGGTTTTCCAGTAGGGCTGTTTTTGCAAACGCCAGGGCAATTTTTCCCGTAGCGCCGGTGATCAGGATTATTTTATCATTCAGCCTGTCCATCGATCCGGTTCTTGTTTTGTTTACTTAATATGGCCCGGATGTTTTCCAGCAGGCTGTCGGGAATACCAAACCCGGCGAGGTGCAGCGCCACGGTGTCGATTCCCAGGGCATTTATCTTTTGCCAGTATTGCCAGGCCGTTTCTTCATTTACCAAGCCAATCGTCGGAGCAAGATCAGGAGCGGTTTGAAGTACCAGTGGCTCTGCCCGGCAACCGGGCATCCCGTCATCACCTAAATTCCGGATGACGGACAGCAACACATTTTCCGGTACTGCCGGATCCAACTGGCGGCTCTGCCGATCACCGATCTGTAATTTTCCACCACCCACCAGCAAGACATCCGCTGCCTGTTGCATACGTCTGATGCCCGACTGAATGTCCAGGACAGGCGGGAACGAATCATCTACCAATACAGCACCCGGCTTGAAGCGCTGCACGTCGAGCAATTGGCCCGACGAACTGGCGCCGATCACCAGGTCGGCGTCATAGAGCGTATCCGGCATTTGGTCATCCCGGACCAGGCTGATCGTTAGTTTGCCGTTAAACTTCGCTTTCAGATCAGCCAGTGTTTGAACGAGATGCGGAAGTTGCGCTTCCAGGTCAACGATCACCAACTCCGCCGGATGTCCCAGGGCCTTCAACATGAGTAAGGCGGAGGCCTGGCCGATTGAGCCGAAACCCAGCACGGCCACCTTTAGTTTCCCCAGATCAGCTGCTGTTGCAGTTAGAACTTTTTGAATGGTTTTGACGACCGCTGAGACCGTGCTGGCATGCCCGGTAGTCAATACCACTGATGCCAAACCTGCTTCAGCCGCCTGCATGGCCTTGACGATGGAATAACCGTAGTTGGTCATTGCCGGCAGGGTGCCGGCCATGGAAATGTGAGTAGCGCCGTGTTCCCGGGCGATACGGATGGCACTCAGTATTTCCTGTGTGCGTGTTTCCGGCGTAAACAGGCGCAATTCGTCGGCGTCATATGGCAGGAATACTACCCCGCTCCGGCCAAATCTGGTGGCCATGTGCTCCAATAGTTTGGGCTGCCGATCACCCATCAACCAGTTTTTCCAGTTGCCATTGCCGGTAAGGGCGGCGGCCTGGGGCAACATCGTTTTCAGCCAGCCTGCACCCGGCAGGTAGGCGATCAGTGCACTGTCGATGGTCCGGGCGGTGCCGGTCAGTGCGGCTATTTCATCCAGCAGGATAGATTTAAGGCGCTCCTTCAGGGCAGGACTGGCATACCCGTTCAGATTGATCCGGATCTTGTCGGAAACATCCACCCCCATCATGATCTCCGAACCAGCACCGCCGGCGCTAAAGGAAAACGTGGAATCTTCCCACAGTAAGGAAAGCTGACGACCGGGATATTTTTCCAGGGCAGAAAAATCCATGAAGGAAAAGTAAAAGCGGTTGACGGAAAAAATGGCCGTGGAATGCCCGATCCGTGTGGCAATTTTAAACAAGGCCGTCGATGGCACATCCTGATGCTCCAAAGCTTCAAAAAATACACTTTCGACGGTTTTCGCATTTGCCGATAAATCTGCTTGTGGGTCGAGTACCATGCGCAGTGGCAGGTTCCGGGCAAAACAGCCGACGATATGCTGAATGTTTTCAATGGGCAGATCCCGGCCACTGACGGCCGTATTGATCAGGAGGTCCTGTTGGCTGTACATCTGCATTAACGCTCGTGCATACAGGGTTAACATCAGGTTATAGAGGGTTACTCCCCTGGCCTTGCTCCAATGGAGCAGCTGCTCTTTGGTGGTGGCGGGTAGCAGAAAACTGTTCACGGAACGCCCGGCCTTGTCAATATCAGCAGGCGGAATAAAAGCAGGTATATCAGTCAGGGTCTTTTCCCAGTAAGCCAGATGTGCCTGCATGGCGGGATGCTCCAGATCGGCAGCGGTGTCCGCCAAATACGGAACAACTTCGGTATACAAAGGCGGCTGAGGGGCCAGGTGGGGGGGGGCTCCTTCCATGATCTGATCGTAGGCACGGAGCAGATCATTTATAAGGATATGCGTGCTCCAGCCATCTGTGATAATGTGGTGCATGCAAATGATGAGCGCTGCGGACTGATCTCCGGTCTGGTACAGCTGGACCTGGAAGAGCGGGTATTGGGAAAGGTCGAAATCTGTATTCTGAATTTCCTCAAAAGCGGCATGGAGTAATTGCTGCTGTTCGCCCGAGGGCTTTTCGGAAATATTATAAACGGTGACGGGCGCTTGGGGGTGGTCCAAAACCTGTTGCCAGGTTTGCGCACCCTCGGATAAAAACACCGTCCGTAGCATGGGGTGCCGCGACAACAGGAATTCAAGCGCCTGCGTAAGCCGGTCCGCCCGGTAAATGCCCCGAAACTGCAGGATCCCCGACCAGTTGGGCGCAGAGGTCGGGATTAACTTCCGGAGCAATACAAAGCCTTTTTGCGAAGGCGAAAGCGCATGTTTGTCTGACCGGACTTCGGCGGCCAAAGCGGGTGCTTTCGCGGCTGCGGGGTTTGCATTCAGCCGGTCGATCGATCCGGCCAACGCCCGGAGTTTCCGGTCTTTGAACAAACTGACGGCCTGGGGCAGGGTATGGAAGTGTTTGCGCAAGTGGTGCAGCATTTCCAGCGCCATGATGGAGTCGCCGCCGAGGCGGAAGAAGTCGTCATCGCGGTGTACGGTACTGACACGCAATAATTTTTGCCAAACGGCTGCGATCGTACGTTCCGTAGCGCTCCATTCCTCTGTGGATGCCGACTTGTCCTTCTCGTCAGATAACTCCGCTGCCAATTGATGGCGCAGGGCTACCCGGTCTGTTTTTCCGGCTTGATTCAGCGGCAACTTGTCCAGCAAAATAACCTTGTGCGGAACCATGTAGCCCGGCAGCCGCTGCGCGATAAAGTCGCGGATTTGTTGGGCCGAAGGTTGGATGCCGGTCTGGCTCAGCTCTACGAAGGCAGCCAGCCAGTGTTGCGACCCGGAGCGGTAATCCACAACAGCGGTGTTTTTTACCTGATGGGTCTGATAAATGGTATCTTCAATTTCGGTCAGTTCAATGCGATTGCCGTGCAACTGTATTTGGTCATCGTTCCGTCCGATGAAGTGTAAAAGTCCGGTCTCGTCTGCCTGGGCAAGATCGCCGGTGGCATAGAACAAACCTTCTGCTCCCGGCAAACTCAAATGAACAAATTTCTGGCGACTCAACTCCGGTTCGTGGTAATAGCCCATGGCCAGGCAGGGGCCGCCTACAAAGATCTGCCCGACCTCGCCTGGGCGGCAAAGACTGCCTTTTTCATTGAACAACCGGACCAGCGAGCCTTTTTTCTGATAGCCGATCGGTACGACGCCCCGTTCGACAGCGGTTTCCCGGGGGCTGAAGTAAACAGTCGCATTTACAATTGTTTCGGTTGATCCGTACAGGTTGACTATCGTGCCCGAGTTGCCGAACAGGCGCAGCCATTTCACCAGCGTTTCAGCATACAGGGCTTCGCCGCCCAGCAGTACATACCGCAAGTGTTCCAACCGCGGGTACGCCTGCTGCTGGTTGCCCGATAATTCGACCCACTCCAGCAAGTTGTTGATCACGGAAGGGACGGTATTCAATAAACTGATCTGATGCCGGTCGAGGAACTGCAACAAGGCCTGCGGGTCTTTCAATTCAGCCCGTTCAATGGGATAGATAGTGGCTCCGGCCAACAGCGTGGAAAACACCTGCCGGATGGATCCGCCGAAGCCCAGGGACGATGTATGTATAAAACGATCCTGTTCTGTTATCCGGAATGTCTCCGATATCCAGTTTAAAAATACCTCCACCGCCTGGTGCGACACCATGACACCCTTAGGATGCCCGGAGGTGCCCGAAGTATACATCACATAGGCCGGGTGCTGCGGGGTTAATTCAAATGGAAGCGCCGATAGATGCGTGGCGCTGGCTTCGTGGGTGGACAGGATTTTCGAATGGCCATTTTCGGACGGTTGCCCGGCCACTACATCCAACACGAGTATCGAAGTGATCGATCCATGATGCTCCAGTTGGGGTAAAAATGCCTTTGTTGTGACGATCGTCCTGATCCCGGCATGTGCCAGTATCATTTCCGTTCGGCCACTTGGCCAGTCCGGGTCCAGGGGGATGAATGCGCGGCCGGAAGCAAGGGTCCCGGTGAGCCCGACTACCGCCATTACTCCCGGATACGCATAAATGCCAACCGTTTCTTCCCCCGGCTTTAAATGCCCGATGAGGGTATTGGCCAGTTGCCGGCTTTGGCGCGCCAGCTCCGTATAAGAAAGGTTGCCCGCTGCAGACACAACTGCCTGCTTCTCAGCAAAGCGTTCGCAGGCTGTCCACACTTTTTCGTGTAGCAATGTATGGTCCGGATAGAGGTGCACTTTGGGCATCTCCAGGCCGGGAACAGGGTGGGGTGGAGGTGAAGGCGCTGTCTCCTGCAGGATCTGCAGGAACGTATCCTTTAGTTTTTCAATGGAATCGGTTTCAAACAGGGCTTCATCAAAATTCCAGCAGCACTTCAACACGTCTTTTTCCAGAAAGCAGATCAGTGAAATATCAGTAAACGGCAGCGCTGTACGGCATCGGATTGCGCTAAACTGAAAACCGGATTCCCTGGACAAATGGTGCATGGGAACAAAACTCAATCCGACCGGAGAGAGCACGACCGGTCCGTCATCCTGCCTGCCTATCGGCAGCTCCGCAATATCCTGCGAAGACAAACCGGTATGGCGTAGGGCTTCGAGCATTTGTTGCTTGACTTTTTGCGCGACATCAAGGAGCGAATCTCCAGGTTCAATACTGACCCGGAGGGGAAGGGCATCCGCCAGGCATCCGGTCAGAGACTCGATCTCCGGAAATGCAGCATCCCGGTTCGCATTGGCAACCCGGATGATCATGTCGTTCCGCCCAGTATGCCGGTGCAGGGTTAAAAAATAGGCGGCAAGCATGGTGTGGAATATCGAGAGCCGCTGTTCCTGATTCTGCTGCATGCGTTGCTGCGTGGCCACTGCGCTTAATTCGCCTATGACCATACTGTACCGGCCGGGCTGCCCGTTTTGCGTTTTGTACGGAAGGGGGAGGCTCCAGACGGCATTGTCCAGCGCTTGTGTCCAGTATGCCCTTACACTGCTAAAGTCTTTGCGGACTAATGTCTCCTTGTGGAACTGCACATATGCTTCAAATGCAGGACGGGAACTGTCTAACAGAGATTCTTCACCCCTCAGCGCATGTTCATATTCCTCCAGCAGGTCCTTTAGTAAAATATACATGCTCCAGGCATCGAAAACCAGGTGGTGCATCATCAGCATGAGTGCCGTATTGCCATCCGGCCACGAAACATGCGCCAATTGATAGAAAGGCGGCTTGTCCAGTTCGAATACCCGGTTGACCAACTCATCTTCATAGGCCAATACTTCGGCGTAAGCAGCGCATTCCCGGAATTCAACAGGAGCGTCGATATCGGGTAGGACGTATTGCATCGGACCCTGATCGGTCATTTCAAAGGCAAGGCGCAGGGCATCGTGTTTTGCGGCCAGTTTGTTCCAGGCTGTTTGCAGTAGCGTGGGGTCAAATGGTTTTTCCGGACAAACGGTGACCAGCACATTGCAGGGCTTGTCCGGATGGAATTGCTGCTGCGCATAAAAGGTTTTCTGTGCACCAATGAGCGGGAACCGGTCTGAAACGGCCTGGACGGTATGCGCTGGAGCCGGCTCCGGTGCGGGCTCCTGACCGGTCTGCTGCTGATCCAGATATTTTCCTAAAGCAAGAATAGTATCGTGCTCAAAGAGAATGGTGGGGTGCAGGGTCAGTCCTGTTTGGGCTTCAATTTTTTGCGCGACATCCACTGCGCTCAACGAATCGAGGCCGAGTTGATAAAAGGAGGCCTGTACGTCCACGTCCTCAACCGGCATTTCTACCGCCTCCGCAATAAACTGCCGGAGCATTTCCGTGCTGGCAGCCGGGCCTTTTTGCTTCGGAGCAGCGGGTACGGGAGCAGGTGCCTCAGGTGGTTCCGGGTTTGCCGGCCGGGTCATTTTTGGCGGCAGGGGTATTTGCCGGTGTTCTGAAAAGTCCTGGGAAAAAGTTCCTTGCTGACCGGCCGGAAGCGCAATCACATGGGGCAGACCAGTTGCCAAACTGGTGTTAAAGATGGCCAGACCATCTTCCGAGGTAAAACCTTTGGCCTGGTCGCCCAATTTTATGGCCATGCCGGTGTTTTCCCAAAGTGCCCAGGAACACGAGATCCAGGGCACCGGGCCATTGGATTGCTTTTCGGCAAAAGCATCCATAAAAGCGTTGGCGGCAGCATAGTCCGCCATTCCGCCGGCCCAGGCGGGCGTCAGACCCGAAATGGAACTGAGCAGATACACAAAACCCGGCCGCCGGTCTTTTAAACATTCGGCTAAATGGTGCACGCCGGCAATTTTTGAGGAAAGGACCTGTTCAAAGTCCGCTTGCTTTTTATTGATCAGGGATCCAGGTGCGATACGGCCAGCGGCATAAATGATGCCATCCATCTCGCCGTTTTCTACATAAAGGGTTTCCAGTAATTGCGCTAATTCGTCTTTATTCGTGGTCGAGCACTGAACGTATTCCATGTGCCTGGACATGAGCGCTGTCAAGCGTCCGTCCACCTGTTCCGGGGGGCGTGTTCCACTGACCACCACTTTCCGGGCGCCGAGCCGTACCAGGTACTCCGCCATCAATGCGCCGATGCCCGAGGAAGCGCCGAGCAGCAGGTAGGTACCGCCGGTCTTTATGTTGGAGTTTTGCAGCGCTGCCATTTTTGCCCTTGCTGGCTTCAGCGCAGGCGCATAGAACTGCCCGTCCCGAATGACGCTGGGCGCTGTAGTCACGACGCCGAGTGCCTGAAAGAGTATGGTGTCAAAATTGGCCTCCGATTGGCCAAGATCGATCAGAGCGCCTCTTTGCTCGGGGTTTTCTTCCAATGCGCCCGCAGCAAGTGCCGACAGGGCGCGCTGGTCCGGCCGGGACTGTTCGCCTGTGCGGATCGAAAAAGCGCCGAAGGTAGCCACCCAGATCCGGGCCTTCTCTTTTTGCCGCAGTGCGGCGAACAAGTAACGGAATCCGGATAATTCCTTCCGGATAATCAGCGATAGATCCGTTTCCAAACCGGAACGGTTGCCCAGGAACAGGATCCCCAACTCTTCCTGGTCGGGGAAATTGGCCATCAGCCACCGGTAGTGTTCTGGATTACCGGCATCTATGCGGAAATCGGATTCTGATAATCGCGTAAAAGCGGGCTGGTTTTCATTCAACAGGCAGTGCACCGCATATTGTTTCTGACCATTTTGGGTCAGGATTGTCTGCATCTTGCGCAAATTCTCCTCCTCAAACCCAAGCAGTAACCAACTGGCCGGCTGATAGGTTTTTTCCTGTTGCACGGCTTCAGTTTCCTGCCAAGCTAAGGTCAGGAGCGGAGTATTGGACGTTTGGAGCTGCGGGAAAAAATCATAGCAATGCGTTTTCCGGGTAAATACAATGTTAGGTGCCAGACGGGGGAGCACCGGCTTTTCCGGTTCTTCCAGGATCAGATGTGCATTGGTGCCTCCAAAACCGAATGAACTTACGGCGGCGCAGCGTAGCCCGCCGTGTTTCCAGTCAGCGAGAGCGCTTTGGATCTGAATACCTTTTTCCGCCAGGTTTTTCGAAGGGTCGATCTCTTCGTGCAGGGAGGGCGGCAGCTGCCGGTGTTGGATGGCCAGGAGCATTTTGATCAGGCCGGCTATGCCTGCAGTTCCCAGCGTGTGCCCGATATTCGATTTTACCGAACCTACCGAAATGGGTTTTCCGGGGTGGAGCGGAAAGAATTTTTCGATAACCGACAATTCCACGCCGTCGCCTATCCGGGTAGATGTACCGTGCGATTCAATAGCGCTGATCCTGCCCGGATCAAAGCCGGAACGGGAATAGGTATGCTGCAGCAGTGCCAGCTGGCCTTTCCATGCCGGCGCCATGAGCCCGAGCGAACGGCCGTCGTTGTTGATGCCGCTTCCCCGGATCACTGCCCAGATGGGATCTTGGTCACGAAGCGCCTCGTCCAGGCGTTTGAGCGCCACCAGACCGGCGCCTTCGCCGAGCAATATGCCGTCGGAATCTTTAGAAAAGGGAATGCATTTACCTGTAGGTGAAATGACCCCTGCCGCCTGCATATACTGGAAAACGGATGGGCTGAGGTTCAGGTTGACGCCACCGGCCAGTGCCAGATCGCATTCATGCCGGTATAACGATTCGCATGCCAGGTGTACGGCCACCAGTGAAGAGGAGCAGGCGGTATCTACGGCGAATGCAGGTCCCTTAAGGTTAAGTTCATGTGCAATCCGCCCGGGAATCATATTGCCCAGGTTGTCAACCAGGGTGTGCGGGGGCAGCGGGTCAAGTGTGCGCATGGTAGTCAATTCATCCTGCAAATCGTTGCGCAGCGCTACTGGAATGCGCTGAAAACTTTCCGATTGCAATAGGTGGTCTACGGCTTTTTGTCGATACCAGCGGCTGGATATCATTTCCAGATGCGCCAATTGGTCGGTACCCACGAATACGCCTGCGCGTTGGTTGGTCCATTCTGCGTAGCCGGTATCCGCAATGGCTTCAATTGCCAGTTCCAGCATCACCCGCTGCTGCGGGTCCATGAATTGTGCTTCCGCATCCGGTATGTTGAATCGCTGGTTGTCAAACAGGTAGGGGTTTTCCAGGAAACCGGCTTTGATCCCCTCCAGACCGTTGAAACTGTGCCGCAGTAACCGGTCTTCAGGGATGGACTGGAAAACAGTACGGCCTTCAGCAATTAGTTGCCAAAAAGCCTCTGGATTGTGCGCTTGCGGGAACCGGCAGCTTACGCCTATTACGGCTATGCCTTGCTTGTTTTTGTGGTCAGCCATGTTTGAAGCTTATTTATTGATCCAACAACTCTGTGATCTCCAGTTTGCGAACATACACCGCAGGCTCCGTATTTTTTTGCAAAAAACCCAGGGCGGCAATATATTTTTCGGTTGTCAGAATTTGGGCGCAGGACCATTGTTGCGTTGGGGTTAAAACCGGGTTAGCCAGTACATTTATCTGTTGAAAATCCAGCCCGATCCCCCTGCCATCTGCCTTTGCAATAGCTTCCTTCCGGGTCCAAAGACTATAAAATGCGGATAAAGTATTTGGATGCTTTTGGATATACTGCCACTCCGTATCCTGGAAAGATGTCCGGAAGTTTTCCCATTGAATAGGGCGGATCGCTTCCACATCTAGTCCGACCGGCCCTTCGGAACGGATGGCGCCTACGACTATCTGTCCGGAATGGGAAATACTTATTCCTGTCTGGGGTTGCCCTGCAATATGGGGCTTCCCGTAGTGATCAAGTTGGATCGCATACGCACCACCGGGGTTAAGCCTGCCATATAAATGCCGGATGAGCAGGCGGCCGAACAAAAATTGCAGCCGGGCCAGGGGCTTTGCCTTGCTGTAAAAAGCTGCTTTTTCGTATTCCGGCAACGAATGAATATAGGAAACAGCCGCTGTTTCTGTAAATGTCCCGGGAATTTGGACATAACCTATTTGTATGGGAGACTCCATTCTTGGGTATTATTTCAGCGGTAATGTGGTATAGCAGTTGTGCGTGCCTGGTCCAATCAGTACTTTCTAAGCATGTGCTAATGTTCATGCATACTGTTTGGCAGGGCGGATACATACAAACAGGAAGAACTGATATCGTTACCGCAGATGGCGGTGGCGGCGAGTTCGTTGAGTTTTTTTACCGGGTTCATCTTGCGCAGTTGCTGTTAAACGATTGAGGGACGTATACGCAAGGTAGGCGTAATGCAGGAGTTTAGTGCAGGTGTTGGGGTAAAATCCGGAGCCCGGGCGGATATTTCCGGGAAAGGCAGGTATTTTGCCGGTACAAAGTCAGTTTGTGCACTCAAACCCGTTTCGCAACATGACCGTTGATGATTATATACAGACCTTCCCGGCCGAAGTACAGGCCCTCCTGGAACAGGTCAGGGCCACCATCCTGGCGCATGCGCCCGCAGCAGCAGAGGGCATTGCCTACCAGATGCCGGCCTACAAGTTGAACGGAAAGCCGCTGGTCTATTTTGCCGGATACAAAAACCATATCGGGTTTTACGCCACCCCATCCGGGCATGCCGGATTCGCCCGGGAACTCGCCAGTTACAAACAGGGAAAAGGCTCGGTACAGTTTCCCCTGGATCAACCGGTCCCATTCGACCTGATCGGACGCATGGTGGCGTTTAAAGTGCAGGAGATTGCGGGGCGGAAGGGGAAGTGAGGGGGGCGGTTTGGTTACGGTGCCTGTTATGCCTTGCCCCTATGATTCGTATTTTTTAGTATAAACTTTACGTTGGTGCGCTTTTGAGTCTTTGGACCTTATCCTGTCCCACTAGTTTGAACGATAACAGGTTGGAAACCAGTGCAGGTTAGTGCCTTGAAAGAGGCCAACTTCGCTCCATAGGAGCGGGGTTTTGGTCTTAATATTGCAGCCCTAAAATGTACTGTTAAATTTAATCGGACAGGATAAGGCTTGAAGACTTTGCCCAGCAGCTGTACAGCAAAACTCATGCATATAGCAAATGCACTCATGTAGCAGCCCAGTTTACTCATTTGGGTTTCCATCCCACTCGAGGAGTGGTCAACTTGCCGGTAAAAACGACCTGTATGAGTCCGACTGATACCAAGCAAGCGCCCGTCATCTCTCCCCTCCGGACGATAAAAAACATCCCCGACTTTGTCAAAAACCCAATCCCGGTGCTCGATGAATATATCAGCACAGCAGGAGATACCTTTAGCCTGTACCTGGGCCCCGGGAACAAAGCCACCGTAACAGCCGACCCCGGTCTTATTCAGCACATTCTGCAAAAGAACCACCGAAATTATCGAAAATCACACTTGCAGACGGATCAATTGGCCCATTTTATCGGCAACGGCCTGCTGACCAGCGATGGTGACTATTGGTTGCAACAAAGGCGGTTGATCCAGCCGGGCTTTCACCGGAAAAAACTATCCGGACTGGCCGGTATCGTACTGGGAGAGATCGATCTGTATCTCGACCGGCTCCAACGCCGGATCACTGAAAACAACACCGTCGATATGTTTGCCGAGATGACGGAACTGACCTTTAATGTGGTGGCCAAATCCCTTTTTAGTTCCGACGTGGAAAAGCGGGTGTTGGATCAACTTAGTGATCACTTCAACCGGATACAGTCTTTTGTAGCTAAAAAGATCCGGCAGCCCTTCCTGAGCAGCTGGTTCCATTTATCCGGCGAACATCAAAAGCACGAGGCCGTTGCCGTTGCACTGAAAGATATTGTGCGCAACATCGTCCGACAACGAAAACAAAGTGGAGTACATCCGGACGATCTGCTGGATATGCTGCTGGATGTCCGCTACGAAGATACCGGCGAAGGCATGACCGAGCGGCAGGTTCTGGAAGAGTCGTTGATCCTCTTCATTGCCGGACACGAAACTTCCGCCAACGCACTGGCGTGGACCTGGTATCTCCTGTGCCGCCATCCCGAAGCGGCTGCCCGTATCCGCCAGGAAGTCGAGACCGTGCTCGGCGATGCGCCACCTACCTTCGAGAGTCTGCCCGGTCTGGTCTATCTGGACCAGGTTTTACAGGAATCCATGCGGCTCTATCCGCCGGCCTGGATACTTGACCGGGTTCCGGTTGAGGACGATGCATTCGAAGGAATTGCGCTTCCCCGGAACCAAAATATCGGTATCTATACCTATGGCGTGCACCGCAATCCCAAATACTGGCCCGATCCTGAAAAGTTTGATCCGTCGCGTTTTACAAAGGAGGAAATTAAAAAACGCCCGGCCTTTACCTACCTGCCTTTTGGCGGCGGCCCCCGCTTGTGTATCGGCGCCAACTTTGCCATGATGGAAATGCAAATGGCCCTTGCAAGGATGATCCAACGCTTTGATTTTGAACTGATTCCGGACAGGCCCGTTGAGTTAGCGCCTCTGATTACCCTTCGTCCCAAAAACGGGATTTGGATCCGGGTGAACAAGCGACAAGATGTTTTGGTGCAATAAAATCACCTAAAGGTTACCCAGTTTTTTCGGTTGGCTTTATTAGTCAATTTATTGAGCTGCATAGCAAAGTTTCCCGTCTCCATAACCTGCTCCTTTGTCTTCATAACGAAGGAGCATTATGAAAAAGCCAACTGAAGCAAACACCCGCCAAACTCCGGCTGGAGTACTACGCTTAACGACCGGTCAGGTTGTGGAATCCGAATTACGGAAACTGAACTCCATTGACGATGTGATCGATATCCTGGAAGACATTATTCAGGAATCGGAGCGGAACCACGATCCACTGGGTTACTTCGCCGTGTTGTACCAGAAAGTCACCAAAAAAGTCAAAGAAGGTATTGAAAACGACTTCTTCGACAACGGTCCCCGGATGGAACAACTGGATATCGTTTTTGCGGAGCGTTACCTGAACGCGTATTTTGCCTACCGGCAGGGCCAACCGCTTTCGGCGTCGTGGAAAAGGGCGTTTGAACTTTCCACCACCTACGGATCGGCTGTGTTGCAGCATTTGTTGGTAGGCATCAATGCCCACATCAATCTCGACCTTGGAATAGCCGCCGCAGAAATTTCAAAAGACGGGAATATAGATGACCTGGAGGATGATTTCGTTAAGATCAATGAGATCCTGGCGTCGCTGGTCGACGAGGTACAGAATGGCCTCACGGGCATCTGGCCCTTTTTGAAGGCTATCCTGAAAAGGATCGGCCGTACAGACAACTTATTGATCGAATTCATCCTCCGGAGCGCCCGTGCGGCTGCCTGGAAATTTGCCCGGCGGATTGTCCATAAATCCTGTGACGAAATACAGGCCCGGATCGCCATGCGGGATCGGCAAACGGCCCGGATTGCCACTATCATCGGTCACCCTTGTGCAATGCTGGAAACTATTTTCGGAACGGTCACATTAAGCCGGGTTACTTCCGTACCGGAACGGATACGGGTATTGCGGGCCTGATACTGCCGGAACTTTATCGGTCGTTTCATGACCGAAGTGTTAAGTAGAGGGCGCTTCCAAACGCCCTCTACTATAATGTTAAATAACTGGTCTTATAATTGTGCCCGGAAGTTCATTCCCGTAGGGAATACCTGTTAATAGCATACCTAAAACAAGCGCATATGGAATCCCGCCAGGGGTTTGCTGCCCATTGCCTGAATTTTTCCCAAGGAAAACCCTGCCGGGCCCGCACGACACGCCACATCACTGTTTCACTCAGGCCAGCGGAATACACAATGGCGGTATGCAGGATGTTTTCGGCATTGGTATCATTAAACTCCGATCCCTATTTCCCACCGACCTGCCAGGTGCCGAGGCTGATCTCGGAGATTTTGCCTTTTGTTGTGCCTAGTGTGCAGTATTGCATGATGATCGGAAACGGGCTTGTGATATAAATGATCTACAGGTATCATTTTCACACAGATGTTACACAGAAAATTATAGTGAGAGAGGTGTACAAAGTAGATGCCCGGTGCATAGGGTAGGGGATTAGAACAACAGTTCCAGCCGGAAATATCCCCACAGAATATGCCAGATCAGGTAATACACCAGCCGGAGCATGAACATCGTCAGGAAGTCATGCCGGATAAACGCGCGCAATTGCACCAGGTTAAACACAAACAGATGAACGCCCACGTACAGCACCGCCCAACCGGGGTAATGCCCCTGCATGGGGATAACCTGGTAAACCGGCTCCAGCAAGGCGGTCAGGACCACCCCCGTCCAGACGATTTCCCGTTGCCTGCCGGGATTCCATACGCTGCGCAGCAGAAACAGCAGTATGGTCAGCGGCACCACATGAAAGAATACCTCGACAATAAAGGCAATCGCCGGGTAAAAGGCCAGTGCCTCGGGGAAGGGGACGTTTATGTCCCGGGGAAAGACGATGGTTCGGTCAATAAGGATCATCAACAGCGCCAGTGCAGCCGTGATGAGCACGGGCTGTTTGCCGCGCCGGTATTCCCCCGGCCGGTAAATGGCCGCCCACCCGATATTGGAGAGGAACGATAAAAAGACGAAACCCAGGAGAGTTGCCAGCGCAGCAACCAATATGGGATTGACCGGACCGAAAAACCGCTGGAATGTCTCCGGGGCGGTAAAGAATAAAAGCCCTGACAGGCCTGTCGCCAGAAACGACACGCCTGCCAGAACCAGAAATTGCCGGCGTTTGCCGGCGGATACCGTGAAAATTGTGCGCATGGCCTAATCCAGCACGTGAATGTTTTTCTCCGCACAGATCTTTTTCAACTGATCCGGCCAGACGGAAACGGTCACCTCACCCAGGTGGGCGGTACGCAGCAGGTACATGTACGTCCGGGCCTGTCCGATACCACCGCCTATGCTTAGCGGGATCTCATCGTTCAGGATCGCCTGGTGGTAGGGAAGTTGCAGGAAGTCCTGTTGGCCGGAGAAGTCGAGTTGCTCGCGGAGGGTATCCTTGGTAACCCGGATACCCATGGACGACAGTTCATGCCGCCGTTTGGTGACCGGGTTCCAAACCAGGATGTCACCGTTCAGCCCGTGCATTTGCTGGCCGTTTTTCTCGATGGTGGGCGTTACCCAGTCGTCGTAATCCGCAGCCCGCATCTCGTGCGGGTAGCCGTCGCGCAGCACCCAGCCAATACCGATAATGAATACGGCGGGATACTCCTGCAGGAGTTTGGTTTCCCGCTGTTTGCGCGGCAGTTCCGGGTACATATCCAGGATCTCCTCTGCGTGGAAGAATTTGAGTTCTTCCGGGAAATCGGGATAACGCGGATCATTTAGTTCCGGAAATTTTTCCTTTGCCAGCATACCGGCGCCATGAATAACCTTCCAGATCTTCCGCACGGTGTCTTTCAGGTAGACCAGGTTGCGGTCTTGTGTTGTAATCCGGCGTTCCCAGTCCCATTGGTCGACATAGCAGGAGTGATCGTGGTCCAGGAAATAATCCTTGCGCACGGCACGCATGTCGGTGTTTATCCCCTGACCTACGGCACAGTCGAATTCGGCGAGAGCCATCCGTTTCCATTTGGTGGCGGCCTGTACGACCTGTGCTTCAATCCGCTTGGTCAGGCCCAGGCCGGCCGGGAAGTCGATCGGGGTGCGGGAGCCGTCGCGGTCGAGATAGTCGTTTACCCCACTGTCCTTGCGGACAATGAGGGGTACCTGTACCATTTGAAGGTTCAGTGCTTTGGAAAGCCCTTTTTCAATGTAATCTTTGATCATGTACAGGGCTTCCATGCGTTTCAGCGGCGGGAGCAAGGCGGAGTAATTGTCCGGAAGGATCTTTTGCACTTCTTCATACGTGCTGATACCCGGACCGGCGAGATCGGTTTGTTTTACGTTCATCGGTCAAAAGTTTTAGTGCACTAAAAAAGGGGAATTTGCTTTTGCGTTGAACGTGCTTTTGAGTATGCACACGGTCTATCAGGAAGACCCCAAACACACTCTTACATTCAGCCTAAATTTAAATTCTTTGGAAAGAAAATGCCAGTCCGGATCCGACATTTAGAATGGTTCTGAATGCCTGGCCGAAGATGCCGCCTCACTGGTTGATCCGTTTCAGTACATACGGCCGCCCGAGCAGGGCCAACAGGATCAGACTGGCGATAACGACCAGGGGAGCGGGGTTGTGTTGTAACTGGTAGTATCCGGAAATCACAATAGCCGTTATAAAGGCGGCAAAACTCAGTCAGGCCCATTGGCCGGCTGTATGGATCAGTACCCCAATTACGGAAAAAATACCACCCCCGACCATCCCGCCGACTGCCATGGACCAGGTGGCGTTAAAACTGAACTTGTCTTTCGATGCTTCCATGTGACAGGGTTTCCGGGGGGCGGGTTAATTGTTGTGCACGTGGACGTCCATTTGCGGAAAGGGAATATTAATGCCTTCTTTATTGAATGTATTGTACACATTCCGGTTCATATCAAAGAAAACACCCCAGTAGTCGCTGGCATTTACCCAGGCGCGCACGACCAGGTTTACAGAACTGTCCGCCAGCTCCGAAACGGCAATAAAGGGTGCATCGGGTTCGCTGACGATGCGCGTATCTGCTTCGATGAGGTTTCTCAAAATAGCCTCGGCCGTTTCGGTACTGTCTCCGTAGCCGATACCGAAGGTCCAGTCAACCCGGCGTTTCTCCTCCGTGGAAAAGTTCACCATAGACGAAGTGGACAATCCGCCGTTGGGGATAATGACCGTTTTGTTATCCGGGGTTTTCAAAATGGTATTAAAGATCTGAATCTCACTCACTTTCCCGGTGTAGCCTTGTGCTGTAATGACATCGCCTACTTTGAAGGGTTTAAATAACAATATAATAACGCCGCCTGCAAAGTTTTGCAGGGTGCCGGAAAGGGCCATGCCGATGGCTAAGCCGATAGCACCTAAAACAGCGATGAAGGCAGTCATTTCAATACCCAGCATACCGAGCACGCTGATGACCAACATGACTTTAAGCAGGGTGCTGACGGTTCCTTTCAGGAATGGCTTCAGCGATTCATCTACTTCTTGTTTGTTCAACATTTTGCCGAAGCCTTTCGCGATTGCATTGATCACCCAGTTACCGATGATCCAGACCGCAATGGCGCCGACGAGCTTGGGGCCGTACAGGACAACAAGTTCGGTAAGTTGTTTCAGCATGTTTTCCAAGTCCATGGATTAAGTGTTTAAGTTTACGATACGTTTAACCTAACTGTTCAAAATAAGGATTGTTCGGAAGGATCGGTTAAAATCAGGTTTGAATAATTATTCCGAACTTACAGGCCTTATGGATCTGTATTCGCTTCTGCTTAAATGTCTGAAACCGCTGTAATGACGGATGGGCAGAACAATAATCGTATCATGCCTTACTTGCCAGGCCTGAAGTATTGTGTTTTACTATTGTGCTGGATATTTGGTCCGTACCTTGCGCATACACAGGATCTGTCTCCGGCTTTTTCTTTCCAACAAACAGTGGAGCATTCCTACGGGCTTCAGGACGGGCTGCCGGACGTGTGCGTAAACCGCATTTTACTTGATAGCGAGGGCCGCCTGCACCTGGCTGCCTGCGGGAACAATTATGCTTCCGCTGCGCTGCAGGTATTCGAATTTGATGGTATCAGGGCTTATCCATCTGAATTCAGGCTGGACCACGAGCCGACGAATATTATCTTCGAGGAAGGTATTACCCCCGATGAGTTAATTGGGTACTATATCTTCCTGAACCAAAATGGAAGCCTGCGCCATGCGGTATTCCGCTACAATGGGATTTCGAGGGCTACACAATGTTTTGTATTGCCGGAACAAACCCT
>SBHD01000276.1 GCA_006226345.1 Bacteroidota bacterium
GACCTCGATATGATCACCTACTACGGCAAGGGCTACGCGGTGGAACGGCTGGGCGACCTGCAGTTCAAGATCGGACCGAAGTCGTTCTTCCAGACCAACTCGGCCCAGGCCAAAAACCTGTACGACGTAGTGGTGCAGTTTGCCGGCCTGACCGGCAGCGAAAACGTATACGACCTGTACACCGGCACTGGCAGCATTGCGCTCTATGTCGCAGCCTTTTGCCGGCAGGTGGTCGGGATCGAGGAAGTACCCGAAGCCATTGCCGATGCTGAGGAAAACCGCGCGCTGAACGGCATTGACAACGCCGTGTTCTACGCCGGCGATGTCAAGGACATCCTCAGCCCGGAATTTATAGAAAAACACGGCCGGGCCGACCTGGTCATTACCGATCCGCCACGCGCCGGCATGCACGAGAAAGCCGTGCGCTTCCTGCTCGAACTGGCCGCTCCACGCATCGTATACGTCAGTTGTAACCCCGCTACCCAGGCCCGCGACCTGCAGTTGCTCGGCGAAAAATACGCCGTGCTCAAGGTGCGGCCGGTCGATATGTTCCCCCATACCCACCATATTGAAAATGTAGCCCTGCTGGAGTTGAAATAACACCAGGTCATTGTTCGACAACCAACCTGATCCGGATATGAAACAATCGAAAAACACTGGCTCCCGCCGGTCCTTTGTCAAAAAAATGGTCGCCGGAGCCGCTGTGCTCACGACCGCCGGCCCGACGATCCTGTCGGCCCGGGACAGCGAAGTCCAACAATTCTTTCTGGCCCGCGACCGGGCCTTTTCCGCCAACGACAACATCCAGATCGCCCTGATCGGCGCCGGCGGCATGGGCGTCGCCGATGCGCAGACGGCCCTGGAAATCCCCGGGATCCGGCTGGTGGCCGCCTGCGACCTTTACGACGGCCGACTCGATGAAGCCCGCGAACGCTGGGGCGAGGATATTTTCACCACCCGCGATTACCGGGAGATACTCGAGCGCTCCGATATCGATGCCGTGATCATCGGCACGCCTGATCACTGGCACAAGCAGATCTCCGTAGACGCCCTGCTCAAGGGCAAGAGTGCCTATTGTGAAAAACCCATGGTACACGATGTGTCGGAAGGGCCGGCGGTTATTGAAGCGCAGCAAAAAAGCGGCAAGACATTTCAGGTCGGCAGCCAGGGTATGAGCTCGCTGGGTAATGAAAAGGCTAAGGAGTTGTTTGAAAGCGGCGCCATCGGCCAACTGATCTACGCCGAAGGGTTCTGGGCGCGCAACTCCCCCGTGGGCGCCTGGCAGTACGCCATTCCCAAGGACGCCTCTGAAGAAACGGTGGACTGGGAGCGCTATCTTTCCAACACCACCAAACGCAAATTCGATCCGTTGCGCTTCTTCCGCTGGCGCAATTACCGCGACTACGGCACCGGTGTATCAGGCGATCTGTTCGTACACCTGTTCTCCAGCCTGCACTTCATCACCAGTTCCATGGGGCCGGAAAAGGTCATGGCCACCGGCGGCCTGCGCTACTGGAAAGACGGCCGCGAAGTACCCGACGTGCTACTGGGTATGTTCGATTACCCCGAAACCCAACAGCACCCGGCCTTCAACCTTTCCCTGCGCGTCAATTTTGTAGACGGCACTTCCGGCAGCACCTACCTGCGCATGGTGGGCAGCGAAGGCGCAATGGACGTGACCTGGGACGATGTGTACCTCCGGAAAAACCTCACCACCGACCCAATGGATGCCTTCCTGGCCGAAAAAACGAACGAGTTCGAGCAGGAACGTTCCCAGCGCAAACGCATGTTGCCACCCGCAGAAGCGCATTACAAAGTAGAAAAAGGGTATAAAGGCGCCCATTACGATCATTTCACCAACTTTTTCTACGGCGTGCGCCACGGCAAACAGGCGACGGAAGATGCCGTTTTCGGGTACCGCGCCGCCGCGCCGGCCCTGCTCTGCAACGACAGCTATTTTGAAGAAAAAACCGTGCGCTGGGATCCTGAGAAAATGAAAAGAGTCAAAATGTAAAATTTAAAATGCAATATGTAAAAGGGTCTGTCGACGGTCTGTTTTATTCCTGTAATGCGTGTATAACGACCCCTCCATGATACCGACCTTTTTCAATTTTACATTTTGAATTTTACATTTTGCCTTTACACACCATGAAGATCATCTACTTTCCCTTACTCCTCCTGGCGCTCCTGTCGTCCTGCGCCACAACCAACAACCGCCTGACCTCCGGTGAAGCCAAAATGGGCTGGCAACTTCTGTTTGATGGCAAAACCACCAACGGCTGGCATACCTACGGGACCGATACCATGCGCGGCTGGGCCGTAAAAAACGGTGAACTCATTGCCCTCGGCCAGGCCGGTCACGAAGGTTCGGCCAACGACATCGTTACTGACCGTGAATTCGAGCACTTTGAACTGGCCCTGGAGTGGAAGATCTCACAGGGCGGCAACAGCGGCATCTTTTTTAATGTGGTAGAAAGCCCGGAATACGCCACTGTGTACGCCACCGGGCCGGAGTACCAGCTGATCGACGACGTCGGTTTTCCGCAAAAACTGGAAGACTGGCAAAAGTCGGCCGCTAATTACGCCATGCACCCGCCTGCCCGCAGCGTGGTGCGTCCGGTCGGTACCTACAACCACAGCCGGATCATCGTCAACAAAGGGCAGGTAGAGCACTGGCTCAACGGCGTCAAAGTAGTGCAGTACCAACTCTGGACGCCCGACTGGCAGGCCCGGGTCGCCAAATGTAAATGGAAGGACTATCCCGGATACGGAAAAGCCCGTCGCGGAAAGATCGGCCTGCAAGACCACGGCAATCAGATCTGGTTTCGCAACATCAAGATCCGCGAACTATGACCCGCCTGCTTTTTTTCCTGCTCCTGACCCTATCCGCCTGCACTGGCATGCGGCAGAGAAACACGGGTACGCAAGCCCTGTTCAACGGAAAAGATCTTACTGGCTGGATAGTCTACGGCACAGAGCGCTGGTATGCGGAAAACGGCGAGCTGATATGCGAAAGCGGTCCCGACCAACGGTATGGTTACCTGGCCACACAGCAAACTTTCCGCGACTTCGACCTGACGCTGGAGTTCCGGCAGGAAGCCAACGGCAACAGCGGCGTGTTTTTCCGCTCGTCTATCGAAGGCACGAAGATCACCGGCTGGCAGGCGGAGATCGCCCCGCCGGGCAAACATACCGGCGGAATCTATGAATCCTACGGCCGCGGCTGGCTGATCAAGCCTCCGGCGGAAAAAGAAGCGCTGCTGCGCCCCGGCGAGTGGAATACCCTGCGCCTGCGCGTAGTAGGCGGACAGGTGGATACGTGGCTCAACGGCACACCCGTGATCAGCCTGCAGGACGACAAGATCGGACAGGCTACCGGCTCGATCGCCCTGCAGATACACGATGGCGGCGGGGTGAAGGTGCGGTGGCGGAATATTCGGGTGCGGGCATCCGACCACTAAAATCGAAAAGTGCAGTATTTTAGCGCTGTACAGTAAGGTAACCGTTTATGCTCTCCACATTCAGTGCCTGGATCCTCAAACTATGGGGCTGGAAAGTCACCGGCCGCTATCCACATGAAATCCCCAAGCTCGTGCTGGCCGTGGCTCCGCACACCTCCAACTGGGATTTTCCCATTGGGGTGCTGGTCAACAGCGCCGAGCGTATTCACGCCAATTATGTTGGCAAACACACTCTCTTCCATTGGCCTTTTGGCGCGTTTTTCCGCTGGTTGGGCGGCATCCCGGTCGACCGAAGCAAAAAAAACAACTTCGTGGATGCGACGGTGGAGGCCTTCCGGCAAAACAAACGCATGCACCTGGTCATCGCGCCTGAAGGCACACGGTCCAAAGTACCCCGCCTCAAAAGCGGCTTCTACCATATCGCCCGCCTGGCCAATGTGCCTATTATCCTGTGCACCTTCGACTGGACCAAAAAGGAGATGTACTTCGATCCGAAACCGTTCTATCCGACCGGCGACGAAGAAAAAGACCTGGCGTATATCTGGAACTACTACAAAAATGTAAAAGGGCGGAATCCGGAGCTGGGGATCCATTGATCCGGTATCCAATTAGCCTTCCAGAGGGCTACTACTTTTCCAATTTTTCTTTTCCAATTTCAAATTTCAAATCAAATGGAAGTTCACTAGTCCGTTCATTTGAAATTGGAAAAGAAAAATTGGAAATTTGAAAAGTGGAACAACCACTCTATAAGGCTAAATACATACCACCGCTACTCGTCCTGCGCCTCGAAGTCGCAGGACGAGTAGCTTGCGTCTGGATCACTTCTTCTCCTGTACCAGAATATAAAAATCCGGATCGACCGCAAACTGCGTTTTTTTCAGGCCTTTGACCTTGATGGTTTGCCAGTCGGTAGTAGGTTGTATCCACTGGGTGTTGCCGCGGGACATCGTTACTTTCACCGGCATGTCGAAGCCTTCCACGCAATCCAGCCAGCGATAAGACAGCTCGCTTTTTTTGATGCTGTATTCCAGTACCGGAATGTTGTTCCGGCGGAGGTACTGGTCGAACACCTTGTCCAGTTTTTTACCTGAATGCTTGATGATATATGCCTCCACGTCCGCACCGTCGACGGTCTGGTGATAAAAATCACGGTTGAGGCCACGCAGGATGGCGCGCCATTTTTCATCGTCGTCGACGATCTGCCGGATCGTGTGCAACATGTTGCCGCCTTTGCTGTACATATCGCCTGATCCTTCCTCGTTGACATTGTACACACCTACGATCGGGCGCCGGTTCTCGATGTTCCAGCGGGTGCCGCGCACGTATTCAGCGCCGGCCTTCTTGCCGAAGTGGTACTCCGTATACAGGTTTTCGCTGTAGTTGGTAAAACTCTCATGGACCCACATGTCGGCCACATCCTTGTAGGTGATGTTGTTGGCAAACCACTCGTGGCCCGATTCGTGAATGATGATAAAATCCCACCGCAACCCCCAGCCGGTTCGGGACAGGTCGCGGCCCAGATAGCCGTTCTGGTAACCGTTGCCGTAGGTCACCGAGCTCTGGTGTTCCATGCCCAGGTAAGGCACTTCTACCAGTTTGTAGCCGTCTTCGTAGAACGGGTACGGCCCGAACCAGTATTCAAACGCCCGGAGCATGCCCTTGACCTGGGAGAACTGCTGTTTAGCCTTTTCCAGGTTTTGCGGCAATACATAATAGTCCAGGTCGAGCCGGCCCTTGGCGCCCATGAGCGTATCGGAGAAATGAACGTAGTTGCCGATATTGACGTTGATCCCGTAGTTGTTGATCGGGTTGGACACAAACCATTCGAAGGTGCGCGTACTGTCGGCATTTTCCGTGACCTTGCGCAGCCGGCCGTTGGACACGTCTGTCAGCGGTGCCGGCACCGTGACGATTACGGACTGTGAATCCGGCTCGTCGTACATATGATCCTTACAGGGCCACCAGACACTGGCGCCGAGTCCCTGGCAGGACGTAGCCACAAAGGGATTCCCTTCGGTATCCTTGTCCCAGCTGAAGCCGCCATCCCAGGGCGCACGCTTGGCAGGGCGGGGTTTGCCGGAATACCAGACAGTCAATGCTTCCCGGGCACCGGCGTTCTGTTTCTTTTGCAGGTTGATGAAGTAGGCGTTGCGGCCCATTTTACGCACGGTAAGCTCCTGACCATCCTGCTCTACCCGTTCGATCTGCAGGGGTGGCTGCAGGTCGATCTGAAGGGCCTGGTAGGGTTGCAATACGGTATAATGCACTTCATTGCTGCCGGAAATAAATTGTTTTTCCGGATCCACTTTTACCTGAAGTTTATAATAGGTCAGGTCCCACCAGGCACGTTCAGGGGTGATGCTGCCGCGCAGGGTATCGTCCCGGGTAAAGTGCTGTTTTTGGGAAAAACCTAGGGCTGGCAGTATGAAAAGCAGCCCGAGCAGGACCGGCACTTTAAGCAAATACGTCATAGTAAAAGATTGGATGGTCTGTATTATGCGGATTGATAACGTTGCAAATATCATCTTTAGCGCCCAAATTCAGGCCCCGCCTTTTACCTTTGCCCTTCTACCACGATCAAAAGCATCATTCAACTTGGGAATCAAAGCATTTGCCCCGGCTTCCATTGGCAATATCGGCATCGGGTTCGATATCCTGGGCATGGCCATCGAGCAGCCCGGCGACGAAGTGATCGCCCGGAAAAGCAAGACGCCGGGGCTCCGCATTACCAAAATCACCGGCCACCAGGGCAAACTGCCTTATGAGGTGGAAAAGAACACTGCCGGTGTAGCAGCCCTCCGGCTGCTTGAATATATCGGCGAAACCGAAAAGAATCTCGGCATCGAACTGGAGATCCATAAAAAAATGCCGCTGGGCAGCGGCCTCGGGAGCAGTGCCGCCAGTGCCGTTGCTGCCGTGCTGGCAGTCAGTGAGCTGCTGCGTCTGGGCATGAGCAAGCGTGAACTCCTGCCTTTTGCGTGTGCGGGCGAACAGGTCGCTTCCGGAAGTTTCCACGCCGACAACGTGGCGCCTTCCCTGCTGGGTGGGATCATGCTGATCCGGGACAATGAAACCCTCGACGTACACCGCCTGCATGTACCACGCGGTCTCTACGCCACTGTCGTATACCCGCACCTAAAAATCCTGACCCGGGAGGCGCGGGCCATCCTGAAAAAAGAAGTACCGCTGGATGCCTACGTCCGGCAGAGTGCCAATATCGCAGGCTTTATCGTCGGTTGTTTCAATGGCGATACAGGCCTGATCGGCCGGAGCCTGCGCGACGAGATCATCGAACCCCAGCGGGCGGGCCTGATCACCGGCTTCTACGACGTACAGGAAGCCGCCATGGCTGCAGGCGCCCTGGGCTGCAGTATTTCCGGCGCCGGCCCTTCGGTGTTTGCCCTGAGCGCCAACAGCCTGATCGCCGAGCAGGCCGGGCAGAATATGCAGCGCGCGTTCGCCAAAAACGGTGTGGAAAGCCAGGTGTTTTTATCGCCGGTCAACCAGGAAGGCGCCGTGATCTGCTGAGTGTCGCTGTGCCGGGAGTTTAACCTTAACTTTTAACCACTAATCCTGGAAGTACTATGCTAGTTAAACGTATCCACCTTTTGTCAGGACTGCTGTTCCTGGCGCTGTACAGCTTCAGCCAGGTGACCTCCACTATTACGATCATCCCACAGCCGGTAAAGGCGTATGGCCGCACCGGTACGTTTACCCTCACCTCCGATACCCGGATCTTTTACCCAAAGGGCAACGCGGAGTGGGAAGTACCCGTGCAATACCTGATGATGACCGCACAGGCCTCCACCGGCTTTCAGATGGTGGCCCAACCGCTCTCGAATGCGCCCCAGGGGACCGGCAAACCCGGTATCTATTTTATTGAAGACAACAATGTAGAGCACCCGGAAGGCTATGAACTGGAGGTACGCCCCGAGGCAATCGCAGTAAGGGCCCGCACAGCCGCCGGCGCTTTTTATGCCGTGCAAAGCCTCCGGCAGATGTTTCCCCCGGAGTTCAACAGCGCCACACCGGTTTCGGACATCGCCTGGACGATCCCTTGCGGAGCAATCACCGATTACCCGCGTTTTGGCTACCGGGGTATGCACCTCGATGTAGGCCGGCACTTTTTCCCTGTCGATTTTATCAAACGATACATTGACCTGCTGGCCCTGCACAAACTCAACCGCTTTCACTGGCACCTCACGGAGGACCAGGGCTGGCGCATCGAGATTAAAAAATATCCCAAGCTGCAAACGGTGGCCAGCTGCCGCGACGAAACCCTGATCGGCCATTATTCCGACCAGCCACATCAGTTTGACGGTAAAAAATATTGCGGCTACTATACCCAGGAGGAAGTGAAAGAAGTAGTGGAGTATGCCCGCCAGCGTTTTGTGACCATTGTACCGGAAATTGAAATGCCCGGCCACTGCTCGGCAGCCCTGGCAGCTTACCCGGAACTCGGCTGCACCGGCGGGCCATATGCAGCCGCCACCAAGTGGGGTGTATTTGAAGATGTGTACTGTGCCGGAAACGAACAAACCTTCGATTTTATCTCCGGTGTACTCGACGAGGTTTGTGCCCTGTTTCCTGGTGAATACATTCACATTGGCGGGGATGAATGCCCCAAAGACCGATGGAAAGCCTGCCCCAAATGCCAGAAACGCATGCAGGACGAAGGACTGAAGGACGAGCACGAGTTGCAGAGTTATTTCATCCGCCGCGCCGAACAGATGCTGGCCAAACATGGCAAAAAACTGATCGGGTGGGACGAGATCCTGGAAGGCGGCCTGGCGCCGTCGGCCACCGTGATGAGCTGGCGGGGTACCGAGGGTGGCATCGCAGCAGCCAAGGCCGGCCACGATGCGATCATGACCCCCGGCTCACATTGCTATTTTGACCATTATCAGAGCGATCCCTCCACCGAACCGGTCGCCATAGGTGGCTTTACCACCGTCCGGAAAGTATACAACTACGAGCCGGTACCGGCCGAACTTTCGGAGGCGGAGGCCGTGCATATCCTGGGTGCACAGGGGAACGTCTGGACCGAGTATATGGAAACTCCGGAATACGTAGAGTACATGGTCTACCCGCGTGCCAGTGCCCTCTCTGAGGTGCTCTGGACGCCCAAGGAGAAAAAAACGTGGGATGATTTTTCCCGGCGGTTGAAAGCACATTTTGACCGCCTGGATGTGCTGGGGGTCAATTATGCCCGCAGTTATTATGATGTGCAGTCGAGTTTTGCCGGCGGCTACGCTATGTTGTCGGTCGGCGACCGGTCCGTGCAGATCAAATACACCCGCGACGGCAGCGATCCTACCCCTACTTCAGCCGGTTTTTACGGCCCGATCCCGATCCAGCAACCCACGACGATCAAAGCCGTAGCGGTGAAAGACGGCAAACTCATGGGTAAGATCATGACCGTTCGCTACTTTGTACACAAGGCCAGCGGAAAAACCTATGCTATGACGGAACAGCCCAGCCAATACACCGGCGGCGAACGCTATGCCCTCACAAACGGCGTGGTAGGTGCACTCCGGTCGTGGAACAACTGGGTAGGCCTGAGCGGAGGTGATTTTGACCCGGTCCTGGATCTGGGCGCACCGACCGCCTTTGAGAAAGTCACCACGCATTTTGTCAACAACAAAAGCGCCTGGATCTATCCGCCCCGCAGTATTGAGGTACTGGTATCGGATGACGGCGAACATTTCCGGTCGTTGGTTAAAAAAGAGATCGATGCGGACAGCATGACCGGCGCGACGGTCGAAACCGTTCAACTGCCTGTTCCGGGTACAACTGCCCGGTACCTGAAGGTGGTGGCACGCAACTTTGGCAAAATACCCGACGGGGCCGGAGGCGCCGGAAACCCGGCTTGGCTTTTCCTCGACGAACTCCTGGTGGAATAGCGCTTATACTGTCGCCCGATGTGGAAACGCCTTTGCCTTAATTCCGGCAAAGGCGTTTCTTGTTTCTGATCTGGCAAGCAAACCTTTTTTCCCGTTTTCACGTCTATTTCCATACCAACACATTACTATCCCGCTGCTCATGCATCCTAAGTACCTGCGCCTGGCTTTCAGCCTGGCTGTTGTTCTCGCCATTTGCGGAAACATCCGCGCACAGGAAACCCAACCGGATTCCTCCACCATTGTATATATCCGCACGATTGACGGCAATGTCTTTACCGGTACGATCGTAGGGCAGGACTCGGCTGCGGTACAATTACAGACCGAACATTTTGGCCGGCTTTCCATCGAACGGCAGGTAATACGGGCGATCACCCCGTTGGGCCGGATAAAAAAAACAAACGGGAAATACTGGTTCGACAATCCCTATCTGAACCGCTACCTGGTGGGTCCCAGTAGTTACAGTATGCCCAAGGGGACCTGGTCATATGACAACGGCATGGCTTTTTTCAACCAGTTTGGATATGGATTTACCGACCGGTTTTCCATGAGCGTAGGGTTTCTTCCGTTTATTATACTTGACGGTCCGTTCCCGGTCTGGGTAGCCCCAAAATTTTCTATTCCGCTCAAGCGAAACGTTTTGAATATGTCGCTTGGCGCCTTTTGGGGCAGGTCGTTCAGCATGTATGAAGATGAGCGGGTCAGCTTCGGTGCCGCATACGGACAGTTCACCCTCGGATCGCCGGACGTCAACCTCAGTGCCGGCTTTGGCCTGGGCAGCGCCGACAACAATTGGGGAGAAGCGCCGATCATTTCCCTGAGCGGGATCGCGCGGATCAGTGCGCGGTTTGCCCTGCTCACGGAGAATTATTTCTTTGTGGACAATGGAGACCGGTTTTCCATGGTCTCGTTCGGAGGCCGGTTCATTGGCCGGCGCATCGGTTTTGACCTTGCTGTGGTGTCACCTGTTATTCAGGACGACGGAATTTACCCGATCCCGTGGATCGGCGTCCATGTGCCGTTTGGCAATATGCCCTGATTACAGCCTGATTGGCCCGGATAGCACACATCACACCGTTTGAAGACTCCCTTTCGGGCAGTGTAAATAATTCCGCTGCAGTATTGAATCTATGTGCTTTTTACAGGAAATTTCGGGTTCCTGTTTCACCATCTAAACACCCTATGTTATGTACAAGCGCATCGAATTGCTGCTCCTGTGTGCGATTTTCGCCCTGGGCATCCAAACTGCCGTAGCGCAGGACGTCAAGATCCCGACCGATACCACCCTGCTTGTATCGGTAGAAACAACTGACGGCAATGAGTTTATCGGGTACATCCGCCGGATCGAAGCCTCCCGGATCTATATTTCCACCGAAAAATATGGGGAGGTGCGCATCCAGAAAAAAGACCTCCGGCAGATCAAACCGGTTGAGCAAGGTCAGATCGTTGAAGGCGAATATTGGGTGACCGACCCGAACGGTACCCGTTACCTGTTTGGCCCGAACGGCTATGGCCTGCGGAAAGGCGAAGGGTATTACCAGAACACCTGGGTCTTTTTTAACCAGGTGAGCTACGGCATCACCAACAACTTTACCCTGGGCGCCGGAGTCATCCCCCTGTTCATCTTTGCCGGGGCGCCAACGCCCATTTGGATCACGCCCAAATTTTCGATACCATTGAAAAGGAACAAGGTTAACCTCGGTGTGGGAGGCTTGTTCGCCACGGTACTGGGAGAAGAGGCGGGGTCATTCGGGGTGGCCTACGGGCAGCTCACCCTCGGACAGCAGGGGCGGAATATCAATATCGGGCTGGGCTATGGCTATGCCGGCGACTCCTGGGCAAACACGCCTACTGTTTCGTTGAGCGGTATTTACCGGACCAGCAAGAAGTTTGCCCTGCTTTCGGAGAACTACATATTCGACACCGGAGATGAAAGTTACCTGCTGATGTCGTTTGGCGGCCGGTTTATCGGCAAACGGATATCCATCGACGCCGCCTTCATCGTGCCTACCCAAACAGAAGGGGAAGTCGTGCTGGTCCCCTGGCTGGGCCTGACCGTACCGTTTGGCAAGCCGGCAGGCTAGACCGGTAGTATTCTGACAGCAGGTTCAGGGTAAATCCCGGGTAAACGCTACATTTACCCAAACAAACCAACTGAACGTGTCCGTTGAATCGTCCGCTACCGCCCCAAGCCCAGCCTTTGAAAAGAACGACCGACGCATCATAAATGGGTGGGCCTTCTTCGATTGGGCCAACAGTGCCTATGCCCTGGTGATCACCGTCGCCATCTTTCCGCCATATTTCCTGGGCATTGCGCCTGACCGGGTGCAGATCGGCGGTTTTGCCATCCGGGATGAAACCCTGATCGCCTGGGGTATTTCGCTGGCCTACCTGATCATAGCGGCCATGTCGCCGATCCTGTCGGGTATTGCCGACTATAGTGGCAAGAAAAAGCGGTTTATGCGCTTTTTCACGATCCTGGGATCGCTGGCCTGTATCAGCCTGTTCTTTTTTCGCAGCCCGGAATCGCTCTGGATCGGTCTTACAGGCTTTATCCTGGCCACGGTCGGTTTTGCGGGCGGGATCGTATTTTACAATGCTTACCTTCCGGATATCGCCACGGAGGACCGGTATGATGCTGTCAGCGCGAAGGGGTTTATTTATGGCTTTATCGGCAGCGTCATCCTGCTTATTGTCAACCTTTTCATGGTCATGCAATACGAAATGCTGGGCTTCCCGGATGAAGCGTCGGCTGTCCGCTGGGCATTTGTCAGTGTCGGCCTCTGGTGGCTGGGCTTCGCGCAGATCTCCTTCCGGCGGTTGCCGCCCGATGCCCCGCGCCCGATGCCGCTGGGGCTCCTGCACAAAGGCTATGACGAAGTGGCCAAGGCGTTCCGGGCGGTGCGGAAAAGCAGTAATACCTCCCTGTTCCTGCTGACCTTTTTTTGTTACAATGCCGGGGTGCAGGCTATTCTGTTCCTGGCATCCAGCTTTGCCGACAAAGAAATGAAAATGGAGAAATCCAAACTCATTATCCTGGTCCTGGTCCTGCAGCTGGTGGCGATACTGGGGGCGTTCCTGTCGTCCAAACTATCGGAAAAGCGCGGTAACAAAACCTCCCTTTTCGTCATGCTGATCATCTGGACCCTGATCTGCCTGCTCGGTTACAATGTGCAAACCGAATCGGAAGTATTCCTCCTGGGAGGTGCTATTGGATTGGTCATGGGCGGTATTCAGGCACTGTCGCGCAGCACGTATGCCAAGTTCCTTCCGGAAAACACACCGGAAACCACGTCGTTCTTCAGTTTTTATGACGTCATGGACAAAGTATCCACGGTGTTCGGCACCCTGGTCTTCGGACTGGTAGCCCAGCTGTTCGGAGGTATGCGCAGCAGCGTACTGGCCCTTTCTGTGCTGTTTTTACTCAGCCTGGCTATCCTGGCCGCCGTCCGCGTCCGCCGGATGCCGGCACCGGAACCAACATCCTGAATATTATGGACTTCACCCGGCTGTTCGACATATTGGACTATCAGCTGCAACGCTATCCGCACCAGGTAGCGATGGCTGGTCGCGAGCAGGGCGCCTGGCGGCATTGGAGCACCCGGGACCTGATCCGCGAACGCGACCGGATCAGTACGGGATTATTGTTGCGCGGATTTAAGCCGGGCGACCGGATCGGTGTACTGGCCCATTGTGGCAGTCCGCGCTGGGCGATCGCCGATGCTGCCATGCTTCAGCTGGGCCTGGTCCCCGTACCGGTCCATACCACCTCGCGGCCGGATGAGCTGACGCATATCGCCCGGGATGCGGACATAACTGCTTTTTTCATCAGCAACACCGCAATGTTGGACAAGATCCGGCAAGCCGGCCTGCAGCCCGATCCGGTGTTTGCCTTTGAATATGTAGAAGGAACAGTCCATTGGGATGCACTTAGTCAGGATCCCGACGCCGAGCAGCGCCGGCAACTGGAAACGATCCGGGCCGGAATTTCCGGCAAAACACTGGCCACCGTGTTGTACACCTCCGGTACGACAGGGGCACCCAAAGGCGTCATGCTAAGCCATGCCAATATTGTGAGCAATGTAAAGTCCGTGCTGGCCATTGTACCGGTCGGGCCTGAGCGCACGGCCGTGAGTTTTTTACCGCTGAGCCATATATTCGAGCGCATGGTCACGTACGTATATCAGGCAGCGGGCACGCCGATCTGGTATGTGGAGTCGCTCGAAAAACTACCGGAAACCCTGCGACGCGTACGTCCACATTTTTTTACCGCCGTACCACGTGTACTGGAGCGCAGCTACGAACGGCTGCTGGAGCGTCGAAACCAGGCCGGCTTTTTAGGGAAGAAAATACTGGACTGGGCACTGGCACTGGGTGAACAATATCCCTTTGCCGGCCTGCATTCCATGCCGCTGGCATACCGGCTCAAGCGCTGGGCAGCCGATCTGCTGGTATACCGGCACTGGCGCAGGGCCATGGGCGGCCGGGTGGAACATATCGCTGTCGGTGCTGCGGCCCTGCAGCCCCGGCTGGGCCGGCTGTTTGCAGCAGCCCGGATCGAGGTACGGGAAGGTTATGGCCTGACCGAAACAAGTCCGGTAGTCGCGTTCAACCGGTTTGAGCCTGGCGGCGTGCACTTCGGCACAGTCGGTATTCCGGCGCCGGGCGTAGATGTGCGTATCGGCGAACCCGACGAGCAGGGGGAAGGAGAGGTGGAAGTGCGCGGCCCCAATGTGATGCAGGGCTATCTCAACCTGCCGGAAGAGACCGCCGAACGGTTTACCCCGGATGGATGGCTGAAAACCGGCGACATCGGACGCATTGAATTCAAGCGGTTCCTGAAGATCACCGGGCGTAAAAGTGAAATTTTCAAGACCAGCTCGGGTAAATTCGTGGCGCCGGCATTTGTCGAACAGCAGATCCTCCGGTCTCCGTACGTAGAGCACTGTCTGGCCGCAGGCCTCAATCAACCTTTTGTAGGCGTGCTGCTGGTTCCTAATTTTGTACAATTGGAAGCCTGGTGTGCTGAAAACAAGGTGCACTGGACGGCCCCGGAATACATGATCCTCAACCCGCGGGTTTTGAAACTCTTCCGGGAGGAGATCGACCGGATCAACTCGGCCTTTCTGGGTCCGATCGAACAGGTGCAGGCGTTCCATCTACTGGCCGATACCTGGACACCGGAGAACGGCATGCTCACCCCCACCCTCAAACTAAAACGGCCGGCACTACACGAGCAGTATAGCAGCGTGATCGAAGCGCTTTTTCATACAGGGAGCAGCGCCAGATAAACATCCCGGAGCCGGTTATTTCCGTTCGCTCACCGCCGGCAGCTGCTGCCGTACATGCCCGGCAAACTGCCGCATAGCCGTTTTCGCCACTGTCGGCAGGGTCAGGTTTTCCGGCGACCGGCTGACCGGAAGTGCGTAATAGGTCACCTTGCCGCTGGCTTCCCGGTGGATATACCGCCAGACGGGGATGTGCTGGTATTTGCCCAGCTCGGCATAGGGAATACCTTTCCGGTGCAGCAGCTCGACCTGGAACATGATCCCGCCATCAGTATTCGTTTTACGCTGGTTGGAGATAAAGTTGCCCAGGGAGTATACCACCAGGGCCGATTTTGCGGAGCCGTCGGGCATGGTCACCGTTTCAATCTTTACCGGCTGTACCACATGCGGATGCGAACCGATCACCATATCGGCACCGTTACGGATCAGGAACTGCGCCAGGTCCCGCTGCTCGGCATTTTCCTGGAGCTGGTACTCCAGCCCCCAGTGCATGATCGCAATAATAAAATGTGGTTTCCGGGCCCGGGCCTCCGCCAGGTCGCGGGCCATTTGTTCTTTATCGATCAGGTTGACGATCGTGGGGGACTGGGTGCGCACCCCGTTGGTACCATAGGTGTAGTTCAGGATGGCCAGCTTGAAGCCATTGCGGTAAACCATGAGCGGGTAGAACAGGTCGCGGTCGCGGGGATCCTTGAAGGTACCGGTCTGTTGCATGCCCAGATCGCGGATCGTTTCAATAGTATGAAGCAGCCCGGGGGCGCGGCTGTCGTTGGAATGGTTGTTGGCTGTGACGATGATATCAAAACCGGCATCCCGCAGCGCAACCGCCAGGGCATCCGGACTTTTGAACATCGGGTATCCTGAATAGGGCGCTTTACCGGGCAGCGTGACTTCCAGGTTGGCGACAGCCAGGTCCGCCGCTTCAATGATGGGCTTGACGTAGGTAAAACACGGCCGGTAGTCATAGGTACCGTCGGGCTGCAGGGCACTTTTGATCTGCGGGTCATGCCCCATGACATCACCGGCAAAGAGCAACCGTAGCGTATCGGTTTGGGCAGAAAGCCGAAGTACCGGAGCTATAAAAAGGAAAAGCAGAACAGAAATAAAACACTGCGGAATAAACCGCCTGAGGTAAAATGCCATAGACAAGGTGCTTTTTGTAAAGGACGGAAGTTTTCGGGATTACTGCAAAACTGGAGTCGTGATAAAATGCCTTGTGCGGAAAAATGCGCGGGGCTACTGTACCACTTCCCCTACCTTTGCGTTCTTAATTAGCTGCAGCGGATACATCGTTAGCGTTCCCGCGGGCTATTGGCTTTTTAAATTGATCTTTTGACGTTTATGGCATCTTTCCGGATGTGGAAGTTCCTGTAAAGTCAAATTTGAAAAGAAAAATTGGAACTTGGAAAAGTGAACGATCACTCAGAAGCCCCAGATTACGACTGCACATGACACTAAAACGAATCACATTGATCGGAGCCATTTTGGCAGCTTTTTTACTGGGCGGTTGGCTGACCTACCGTTTTCTGATCCCGGAAAAAACCGTGCCGGAAGAAAACGCATCGGTTTTGTTGGAAAAGATCCGGACGGTAGTCAAGCTCACAACCGTCGAGGGGGAGTTTTCTGAAATATACAGTTACAAGCAAAGTTCGGGATACATGTTACTGCCGGATAAAAAAGCCCTGGTACGGGTACAGGCCGTGGTGGCGGCTGGCTACGACCTGAGTAACCTGAACATAGAGGCCGACTCGGTCAACCGTATCCTGCGTATCGGACCGGTACCGGAGGCACAGATCCTGAGTATCGACCATGACCTGGACTATTACGATATCTCTGCAGGCATTTTTATGGAATTTTCACCGGAAGATTACAACTATATAAACCAGAAGGCGAAAAGCCTGATCCGGGAAAAAGCCCTGCAAAGTGATCTGCTGCCAGCTGCCCGAAAGCAGGCCGATCAGGTTTTCGAACTGATCCGCTTCATGGCAGAAAGCACAGGCTGGAAAGTAGAGATCCGAACTATGGGCCATGACGATGCCTTAAATTAATCCTCGCATTTTTGGTCTGCTGGCCGCCAGAGCTTTGTCCTAAAAGTTGTTGCCCGGTTGTTTCTTTTAAATAGTCCCCCTACTTTTGAAACCTTTACTGTTGAAAAACCCGAACACATGAGAAATATCCTGCTCCTGCTCCTTTGCCTGGCCATACCGGCCCTGGCCCTTGCACAATCGGCCCCGCCGGTCAACCCCGGCTCCGATACCGGCCAGGGGGACCTGGCACGCGAGGCAACGGAAATACTGGTTCAAAAATATACACTCGATACGGAACAGTCGGCGGCCATGTATGCCATCCAGTCGAGAAAACAGCGCAACCTTATGGAGATCGGGCCCTATGAAACAAGCAACCCTGCGCTTTATCGCAGCAAGTTGAACAGCGTACAGCGCGGCACCCAGGCCAGTATCCGGCGGCTGCTCAACACACCTGCACAGGAGAAATTGTTCCAGCAGACCCTGGCCGAACAGCGGCGGTTGCGGGGTGAAAAGCGAAAGGAACTGCTCCAGGATGGCGCTACTCCGGCAGAGGTGGATGCTGCGTTGTTGGATATCTACCTGGAATGATGCCGGCCTACGAGCTAAAATTCTGTTATAATGTGAACAGGCGCATCATTTTTTCACTATTGGCAGCCTACCTTGTGCGCGAAACAGACCGGAGCCTTATACCCGGTCGCTGATACTGATATCGGTTGTACTTATGCTCATTTTTGCAGTCAGATTGATCGTGGAGCAGAATGGCAAAATGCTGTTCTTGCGTCAGACCAAGAAAAATGGTGGTCGCTTTTCGCTTATTGGAGGAAATGTGGAGGAAAAGGAGTTTGCCCGGGAGGCCCTTACCCGGGAAGCACTGGAAGAAGCCGGTATTCATGTAGAGCCGGCTGACCTGCGACTGATCCACGTCCTGCACCGGCATAAACTGAAAAAGAAGGAAACGCTGCTGGTCTTGTACTTCCGGGCCATGCGTTTTCACGGCGAACCGGAATCCCTGGAGCCCAAAAAATTCCAGGATGTACAATGGCTTCCTTCCGACCATCTTCCGGCCGAAGTATCCAAGGCGACCCAGCATGTATTGATGGGAATCCAGAGGGGCGAAATTTATTCAGAATTCCCCGCCCGAAAAAAAGTACTGGCTTTCTGGGAGCAGTTCGGGGAACATTGGTCGGGGTTTTCGGACTTTTGATGCCTGGCAGACACTTTTGGGAAAAATGGCCGGCCGGGTTGACCTTCTGCTTCATTTTTCCTTATATTTGCCTACGTTCTTTTAATCGCTTTCTATTTTTACCGATTACATACTAACAAACACTAACCATCCCATGAGCAGACTACAGCACGCCTTCTATAGGTGTACCCTGCCCTTTATTTTACATTTTTTTCCTCAAATAAGTTGGTCTCTTTGCCGGCAGCCATACCGCGTTGCCCGGCATTCTGTATTTGGTCCCGCTCACCGTCGTCCTGTTCGATATCGTTGAAAGGGCCCCATACCGGCGCTCCTGAGCGAATACGGTTGCCCCGATTATAGCAGGCAATAGTATTTGGGATTGTGATGATGGATGATGGAGGGCCGCTTTTCAGGTTCAGATGTCTTATGCTTCATAGGCGAGAACCCCGGTTGTGAAACGTCACAGCCGGGTATTTTTTTGCCTGAAGACGGGGCCCTAACCGTATCCTGGTTAATTCGATGGATAGAACCAAAACGGCACTTCGCCATACACCTGCAGAGAATCGGCATTTGCCAGGCTGGGTATCTGCACCTGCAGGAGATTTTTACCAGCAGAAAAATTACCGGTGGGCAGGTACCCCAGGAGGCCATAGGTCCCGTGTTGGGGATGGGTATAAAAGATCCAGTCCGGTCCGGCGTACAACGAATCATTGACTGACAACCGGAAAAATCCGGTCAGGCAGGCCAGGCGGGCACTATCCCGCAACGCCCGTACCTGCGTTTTCCCCAGGCTGTCGGGCCAGGCGGGCATCGAACATTGCCGGATCAGGTGGTTGTCCAGCCATTTCCGGTAAGCGACAAAAACCTTGAGCACCGGCCCTTCCACCACGTCCGATTCGACCGATACCGCAGGCAAAAGATCGTCTGCGGCGCGGAGGTTGTCGTACCGGTTGGGGAAAAGGGTGTTCGGGGTGTTCTCCCGCCCGAAAAACTCGTGGCGGACCAGGACATTCCGGCCCCTCAGCTGCATCTGCGTTTGGATCAGAACGCCGAAAACACCACCGATCATAATCACCATGACCGCTACGATCGAGATAAAATACCGTCGCCGCGGCACATTGCTGGAATAGATCAGGCTGATGTAATTCAACGGGCGGTACACCAGGGGCAACATGGCCATTGGCAGGTACGTAAAGACGAACATGGCTATCCGCCGCAGCACCGGGTTTTGCAGGCCACCGGGACGCTTGGCCAATACCTGAAAAATTCCCGGCAATAGACCGAGTACCAACACCAGGCCCAACAGGATGAACAGCCGGTCCTGGTGGCTCCCCATCCAGTCCGGCAGCACTGCTGGGTGGATAAACACAAACAGGATCAGGTACAGCAAACTGACACCCAGCCCCCCGAGGGCCAATAAAAACGCAAAGGAAAACACCTGGTTGCTCAGGCGGTCGATCCGGATAATGTAGTCTGGAAAGCTGCTGAAATTGCGCCGGATCGCCTCTTTTGAAAATTCCGTTTGCATCGGCAACCGGTCGATCTGAATACCGTTAGGATATACTGCCAGCAAACCGACCAGACCCACCCAGAATGCCCGCAGAATGAAATGCACTACAAACGTGGCGATCAACACCCAGGCGATCAGCTTGAAAAAACTGTACGCCAGCACCGGCAGCATACTGGTACGCAGGTTGCCGTCAGTAGCCAGGTTATCCAGGTAATACCACAGCATTTTATCGATCAGAGCGGGCAGGTAGGACACCAGGAAAATAGCCGCACCGGATATGATCAGTTCCAGGTTCCAGCTTTTCTCTGCCAGCTTCTGCAAATGCTTGCTGCGTTTTTTGCCTTCCGGGATGGATTCCATTTTGTTGTTGATCTGAGGAGCGTTAGGGTAGTAACGGGTCAGTTATTGCCCGAAAACTGCGATTCCATTAAAGAAGATGTAGTTTTGTTGTGCCGAAAGAGGTATTCGAATCGTGTGGGCTTAAATATCTGTCAAAACCTGCAATACCATAGTCTTTTTCGGCACCTAAGACACCTTATCCACTGGATGACCCACATTCGACATGTATTTAGCATTTCAGAGGGCTAAGTCCTTTTCCAATTTTTCTTTTCCAATTTCAAATTTCAAATGAAAAGGATGTTCACGTACGGACTATTTGAAATTGGAAAAGAAAAATTGGAAATTTGAAAAGTCGTACAACTACTCAGGAACGCTAAATCCATACCGCGGTACTACCCCATTGCCCCTCAAATCAACAAATAAACATCCTCGCATGGCACTACCTGATCTGAACGATACGATCGTCGCCCTGGCCACTCCTCCCGGCACCGGCGCCATTGCCGTGATCCGGCTGGCGGGTCCGCAGGCGATCTCCCTGGCGGACCGCATCTTCCGGGGCAGGATACTGGCCAGTCAGGCGACCCATACGGCACACTTTGGCCGCATTGAAGACGAACAGGGCAATACCGTAGACGAGGTACTGGTAACGGTATTTCATGCTCCGCGTTCGTATACCGGCGACAATGCCGTGGAGATCAGTTGTCACGGCTCACCCTATATCCAGCAGGCCATCATCGAGCTCTGCCTGCGGCAGGGTGCACGGATGGCGCAGCCCGGGGAGTTTACCCTCCGGGCGTACCTGAACGGCAAACTGGACCTCAGTCAGGCTGAAGCCGTGGCTGACCTGGTCGCCAGCCAGAGCGCTGCCGCCCACCAGGTGGCGCTGCGGCAGTTGCGCGGCGGCTTTAAGACCGAGATCGCCCAGCTGCGCGAGGAGCTCATTCATTTCGCCAGTCTGGTGGAACTCGAGCTCGATTTTTCGGAAGAAGACGTAGAATTTGCCGACCGTACGGCTTTGAAGGAACTGGTGGAAAAGATCCGGCGGTATATCCGGGCGCTGACGGATTCGTTCCAACTGGGCAATGCCCTGAAGACCGGCGTAGCCAC
>SBHD01000382.1 GCA_006226345.1 Bacteroidota bacterium
GGCCAGGTTGAGCCGGAAAGCAGTCTGGCCGGGCGGAATGTTTATGCCTTTCTGCGTACCGACCATTTCCTTGCCGGATGCATCCAGGATATGTGCCCGCAGTCGTTTGCGGGTGGTATGCCCGTTGTGGTTGACCAGCGTCCCCCGGATCTCGACCGTGCCGCGTTCTATATCGATCTCAGGCGTGGTAATATATACCCCCGGGCCGCCGTGATCCAGCAGGTCAATATGTACGCCACTGGTCTGGAGCAGCCATACATCCCGGAATAGACCGCCATAAAAATTAACGCCGCCTTTTAACGGCGGGATCAAGGGGTCCGGGCTGTTGTCGAGCCGGACCAGAATGGTATCAGACTGCCGGCTCACCAGTTCGGTAATATCTAAGCAGAACGCCGTATAGCCACCTTTATGGCTGCCGGCCTGTTTGCCATTAACCCAGACTTCCGCATGTTGAAAGGCTGCTTCGAAGTAAATAAATGCCCGTTCCTTTTGTGGAAGATTGTCCCAATTCAGGATACACCTGTACCAGGCTGGTCCGCGGTAGTAGCCGGGCTCATCATCCGATAGATCAAACTTGTTCCAGGTGTGCGGAGGGTGCACGGCATCCCATTTCCGGGGATCCGGCCGGGTTCCTTTTTGAAAGGACCAGTTATCGAACAGCGGGGTTTTCAGCCGGGCGGTATCCTGCGCTTGCGACGTAAGGGGTAGCAACAGGAAAAGAAACAGGTACTTCATGTTGGCAGGAATTTGACCGGGTTATTTTGCCATGATCCGGTGTGAAAAATGTGCATTAGCGCTTTCGTCGGAATCAGGCCGCACCGGCGCCGGAACAGAAGCAGCATTGGCTTTCCGGCCTTCGCTGCTCCAAATGCCGCTCAATGATAAAAAGTTTCTTCCGGTACTACGATCGTGGTTAACTCTACTACATGGCCGTCCGGATCGCGGGTGTATACAGAATGGAAGTATTGGTGGTCCTGAAAGGTGTATTCCAGGTTGAGCCGGGCATAGTGTGCACGGGCCCGGTCAAAACTTTCCCGGTCAACATTGAAGGCAAAGTGATCTATTTTGACATTCCGGGAAGCCGGGTCGGGAGCCGGATCGTCCGGGTTCGCTGGAAACAAGGCAATGCCGGATTTTCCGGCCAGCAGAAAAACCGGGTACGGGCCCCATTCCGGGAGCTGGTATTTTTTCAAGCCCAAAACGCGCTGGTACCAAACTATGGACCGCTCCATATCTGAAACGCGAATAGCAACATGATCCAGGAACCGTATGGAGAATGGCGGTTGTATCATGGTAAGGAAGTAATTGGTTTTATTTTGTCACTTCGAATTCATGGGAATGTCCAATATCGAACAAGGAATTTCCAATGTCGAAGGAATTCACCATGCTGGAAAGGTGTGCCACTTGGATATTGAATCTTTCCAACGCTGTTCCAGTGCATGCTTTGATGTAACAAAATAGAATTAAGAGGTGTGTCAATGGTGCTCTTGTAACCTTGTCCGCGACCAATTTCGGTTTTTTGACAGGTAATCTTTTGATCCCGGAAGCAGTGCGCCCGTATTTACAGGTAGACCGAAACGGTCAGCATCAGGAAAGACAGGCCCAGCAGCATCAACACCAGCGGGAGTACAAACCGCATCCATTTGTCAAACCCAACCTGGACCATGGCCAGCGAGGCAAGGATCAGGCCGGTAGGGTTAATAAAGGCAAACAGTCCCTGGCCATACATATACGCATTGACCACCATTTCCCGGCCGATCCCCACGACATCTGCCAACGGCGCCATGATCGGCATGGTCAGTACAGCCATCCCCGAGGAGGAGGGTATAAAAAACGAAAGCCCGGCGTACAGCAACATCATGACATTGATAAACAATCCTTTCGGCATCCCGTCCACGGCGTTGCTGGAGTAGTACAACAGCGTGTCGCTGATCAGCCCGTCGTCCATGAGCACGGTGACCCCGCGTGCCAGGCCGATGATCAGTGCTACGCCGAGCAGGTCATTGGCGCCCCGGACGAACGCATCCACGAAAGTGCGTTCTCCCACACCGGCGATAATGGCGATCAGTACCGCCCCCACAAAGAAAACTGTGGTCATCTCCAGGAACCACCAATCGAGTTTGGATACCCCGACGATCATGACTACGAAACAGGCTATAAATGCCAGCAGGATAAGCCGGATCCGGTTGGTAAAGACAACGTTATTGTTGGCGGTCTTGTGCAAGAAAAGTGCTTCAATAGCACTTTTCTGACTGTAAATAATGGAACTGGAAGGGTCATTTTTTACCCGTTCGGCATACCGGATCACATACCAGAGGCAAAGGGTCAGGCCGGCAGCCAGCATCAATCCGCGTCCCTCGATACCCGAAACCCAGTTGGTGCCGGCGGCATCGGAGCCGATGATCGCACTGAATGGATTGACTGTGGAGGCCATGGTCCCCATGGATGAGCCGAGATAGATAGCCGCCAGGGCTACCATGGCGTCGTAGCCGGCTGCCAGGAAGACCGGCACCAGGATAGGGTAGAAGGCAATGGTTTCTTCAGCCAGTCCGAAGGTGGTGCCGCCGGCAGCGATCAGCAGGGTGATAATCACGATCAGCAGGGCTTCCCGGCCTTTCAGGGTGCGGGCGAGCCAGGCAATACCGGCATCAAAGGCGCCGCTGTAATTTACAATGCCGATGAAGCCGCCAATGATCAAAACAAAAAGGATAACATCCATCGCTTCCATGATCCCTTTGAGGGGCGACTGGATGAAAGCGACAATGCCTTGAGGCCGGGCATCGAGTTTGCGATAAGTGCCCGGGATGGCAACTGGTTTCCAGATATCGCCGTTGGTGAATTTTTCCAACGGGATCCGTACGCCCAGGGAATCAAGGGTAGATTGGGTTGCGGGGTATTCCTGGTTCCCGACTGCACCTGTCCGCCGAAAGGCATTGGTTTCTTTGTCAAAGGCCAGTCGGTCGAACTGACCGGGCGGCACTATCCAGGTCAGAATGGCTACCAGGCCGGCAATGATGATCAGAATGGTGTGGGCGGTTGGGAATTGGAACGTTCGCATGGATCAAATGTAGCGCGTGCGCCGGAAATAAAAAAGGCGGAGGCAACGGGTAAAAACAGCCGTTGCCTCCGCCAGGTGGTATCATTTTAATGGAATCCGTACTTAATCTTATTTCTGTACAAAGGCACTGTCCAGCAGGTCATCATCGAAATCGCCGGTGGGTTGTCCGATCGTACGGTTGTATACGGCAGCAACAAATACGGTACGGGCAGCGGTGATGACCGTTCCTACCAGCAGGATCGTCGCAACACCCACCAGAATGCCCAATACAGGGTGTACCTTGAACAGGAGAATGGCCAGTATTACGGCGGCGATCAGTCCGAGAAAATAGAATAAGCCAAAGCTGACGTTACCCGCCAGTGATTCGCCCCATTTCTCCCGCATCAGCCGGCCGGATTCCTTGACGGAGTCAAAGACACTCAGGTTTTGATAAACGAGCACGGGAACTACAAAAAAGGTCAGGATAGACCAGGCCATACCCAGTAAGGAAGCGACGATCTTCCCGATCTTGCCGGTATTCTGTAAAAACTGCAGCAGGGTGCCGACGGTAGCGGCCAGTACTGCCCAGCCCAGAATCTTGTCAATTCTGGACATGGCAAAGGAAAGTCCCTCGCTCATATGCGTTTCCTCCCCGTTCAGGATCTTGATCGCACAATGGATGAGTGCCGCGTTGAAAAAGACGATGACGGAAAAGTTGACCAGGTAGTAAATAAAGATCAAGATATACCCCGCGATCTGGCCCATCTGGTCGTCGGCCAGCAGGGCTGTAATGTCTTCCCCTACCAGGAAATAGGAACCGCCAAAAAAGGTGGCCAGCACCAGTACAAGTGCGATGGAAGAGAAAACCGGGAACAGCAGCAGGGATTTGTTGCGGTTGATCGTAGCAAAACTGACCATAGCCAGCTGCCAGCCGTTTTGGAGACGAGAGAAGAATTCCATGTTTTTTGAAATTGGTTCAGAACATAATTGGTTTAAGTAAGATCCGTTGGAACCACAGGAGTGAGGTTCGGGATAACAATGTGCTGACAGCAAAGATCCGGAAAGGCGGCATTACTCAGACAATGTTTTCATTTTAACCCGTCCGTCCGGATTTCCCGTCAACACCTCCGCAATATTGCGGAAAAATAAACTTATGTGCGCACATACAGCCAATCTTTTTAT
>SBHD01000045.1 GCA_006226345.1 Bacteroidota bacterium
AGCCTGGGTGGAAACTCTACCGGCCGTAAAAACTCACCATTGGCTGTTGGCCGTGTGGCCCTGCACTTTGGCGATCCGGAATTTACCACGTATTCGATCAATCACAAGATCAACTATATGGGTCAGCGCAAAGGCCTGACCGTAGCTTTTCAGGGGGCTGCAGAAGGAGAAACCGACCTGTTTCGGTCCAACTATGCTGCCGGAGCGGATATTCTCTTCAACTGGGGCAATTTCAACCTCGATGGCGAATGGAACTGGCTGAGCCGTACCGGCGCCATTGAACAGGAAGGTATCCCGGCCCGGGAGTTTACGGTAGGAGAACAAACCGGGCACATCCGGGCCAGTTACAATATTCCGTTCCACAGCCACTATATCCTGGAGCCAGCCATAATGCTTATGCAATATGTCGGTCCGATGGATGCTGCTGAACAGGCCGAGGCGCTGGCGGTCAAGTCGCCTTCCGGAAAAGAAAGTACGGTAGATGCCGGCGTTAATTTTTACCTTGATCCTAACTTTGTAGTGTCGCTGCACTACTCCCATCATATGGGTGATGCCGGCGATGCCGGTCCGGGAGCAACCGTTAACGACTATTTTTATCAGAAAGAAACCGGGGCCATTCACCGGGGCGACTGGGTTGGTGCCGGGCTGGTGGTCCTGTTCTGACCCTGCCGGGCACAACGGAACATTTCCCGGGGTGATCTGTTCTAATCCAAACAGTTGCGTAAGCCTACATTATGATCAGTGAAAGTGCCAATATTCTCGACCTTATCCAGGCGCAGTATCCCCAGCTTGCCGAGCCTGAATTGCAACAGGAAATCGCCGAATTCGGTAAGCTGATGCACTTCAAGGCCGGGGAGATCATGATGGACTATGGTTCCTATATCCGCTTTGTACCGCTGGTGGTCAAAGGTGCGATCAGAGTGACGCGGGAAGATCCGGATGAGGGACGGGAACTGCTGCTTTACTTTCTCGAGCCCGGCGAAGCTTGCTCGATCTCTTTTACCTGTTGTATGATGAACAAAAAGAGCGAGATCCGGACGGAGGCCGAGGAAGATACTACGATCATTGCCGTCCCGATCCGGCATGTTGACGACTGGTTGACGAGGTACCAGAGCTGGAAGAATTTTGTCATGACCACATACGACCGGAAGATTATCGACCTCGTCCGGGTAATCGACAGTATTGCCTTTCAGAACCTGGACAAGCGTATGCTGGAGTATCTCCGCAAGCGGGTTTCCGCAACCGGAAACCGGGTGATCAGCGCCACGCATCAGGATCTCGCCAACGATCTGAACGTCACCCGGGAAGCCGTTTCCCGCTTGTTGAAAAACCTGGAGAAAGAGGGAATTGTAAAGCTGGGTCGCAACCAGTTGCTGTTCAAGAAATAAAACGTCTGTAAAACGGGTCTGTCGATGCAGTATGTAACCTGCATCACTGATGCCTTCCCGACCTGTCCTTTCCTTTGCATTGTGTTTTGCTGCCGCTGATCCAGCAGATCGGCGACGATTGTGATTTCTTAAACAGTTCTTCAACAATGAAAATCAAACAATACATTCCGGCGTTCGACTGGCTACCCAACTATAAAAGAGAATGGCTGTCGGGCGATCTGTCTGCCGGTCTTACCGTTGGAGTGATGCTCATCCCGCAAGGTATGGCCTATTCTATGCTGGCCGGCCTTCCGCCGATCCATGGCTTGTACGCCGTTACGATCCCCCTGATAATTTACGCGCTGCTGGGTACTTCCCGGCAACTGGCCGTAGGGCCGGTGGCAATGGTGTCTCTGCTGACAGCAGCCGGTATCGGTGCGCTCCGCCCCGAAACGCCGGAAGCCTACCTGTTGTTGGCGATCACCCTGGCCTTTCTGGTCGGCGCCTTTCAGTTCTTAATGGGGGTATTCCGGTTGGGCTTTCTGGTCAACTTTCTGTCGCACCCGGTGATCAGCGGTTTTACATCGGCTGCAGCGATCATTATTGGTCTGAGCCAGCTGAAACACCTGCTTGGCGTTAAGATCGCTAACAGTGAACACGTACACGAGATCCTGATTGCAGCTGCTGAAAAAATTGGTGAGACTAATCTGGTGACACTGGCAATAGGAGTTGCAGCCATTTTTGTTATAAAATACGTTAAGAAGATACACAAGGCAATACCAGGAGCATTGGTAGCAGTGATACTGGGGATACTGGCCGTATGGGGATTCGGACTCACTGAACAAGGTGTGAAGATCGTAGGCGAGGTGCCTTCCGGCCTTCCGGGCTTGTCGATGCCGGCGTTTGACCTGGGAACCTGGCAGGCTTTATTGCCCGCCGCCCTGACGATTTCCCTCGTTGGATTCATGGAAAGTTTTGCCGTTGCCAAGGCGATACAGTCCAAACGCCGCAATTACCAGGTGGATGCCAATCAGGAACTGATCGGGCTGGGTGCTGCCAATTTCGGCGCGGCCTTCTTTCAGGGATATCCGGTGACAGGTGGTTTTTCCCGTACGGCTGTCAATGACCAGGCTGGCGCTCAAACCGGTTTGGCCGGCATTATCAGTGCAGCGCTTATTGTACTCACGTTGCTGTTCCTGACGCCGCTCTTTTACTTTCTCCCGAATGCCGTTCTGGCGGCAGTGATCATTGTGGCTGTTGCAGGCCTGATCGACTACAAGGAGGCAGTCCATCTGTGGCACAACGACCGGTCCGACTTCTGGATGCTGCTGGCTACGTTTATCATCACCCTGACGCTGGGTATTGAAAAAGGTATCGGTGCCGGCGTGGTACTGTCGCTGGCGATGGTGATCTACCGGTCGGTGCGCCCGCACGTAGCGGTACTGGGCAAGGTGCCGGGTTCTGGATTTTACCGCAATGTGGAGCGGTTTACAAATCTGGAACAACGGCCCGATGTGCTGGTGGTCCGTTTTGATGGCCCGCTGTATTTCTCCAACCTCAACTACTTTAAAGATAAGATCAATGAACTGGCTGCCCGTAAAGGACCACAGTTGCGCCTGATCGTACTGAATGCGGAAAGCATCAGCCACATTGACAGCAGCGCGGTGCATGCGCTGGAAGAGTGGGTACAGGAGAACCACCGCAGGGGCATCCGGGTACACCTGACCAGTGTGATCGGTCCAGTTCGGGATACCCTGGGCCGCTGGGGACTGACAGATGTTGTTGGCGCAGAAAACTTCTTTATGAGCAACCAGCAGGCGATCGATGCGCTTGACGGGAAAGTAAAAGAAGGGGTTGCATCGGAATACCAGGAATATGTACTGCAGACCAGCTAGGGTGTTTTGATCTATACCTGGTACAGGATTGAAAAGCGGACTTGAAGGGTTTTTAATTCAGGGAGCGCTTGCCGGAAGCAGCATCTGCGGTGTGCCTCCTGGCAAGCGCTCCCTGCCTTTATGGGCTACCCACCCCCGACAGGTTAATAAAGTGCAAAATCCGTTCTGGGCGGGGTTAAAGACGTACAGGTGCCAGACCTTCGCGCCAGTTTGTTTTTCGTTTACTCCGGAATTTTTATTGCGTTATGACTTTACTGACAAAATCGTCCCCACAACACCCTGAGCCCAATGAATTGATCCTCCGCGATACACTTGCTATTGACCGTACCCGGCTGGCCAATCAGCGCACTTTTTTGGCTTTTGTCCGCACCGGGATCTATTTTATTGCTACGGCTCTTGGTATTTTTCACCTGGAGCAAACCGGTAACCTGCATTGGCTGGCCTGGATCTTTGTAGTAATTGGTTCGGCATCGATCCTGACCGGCGTTATCAACTACTTTGTAATGCGGAAGAAGATTATCCGGATCTTTCGGTAAAACTGCACAACCAGCAGGCTGACCAGGTGCCCGCCAGCGTCCAAATACAAATTCCGGCTTCCATTGGACGCCGGAATTTGTCGTTTCAGACCACTGCTGGTACAAGAATTTCTGCGCAAGCTGATCTTCATCACCCTTACCCACTAACGAAGATCAGCTGCGTTTGTGAACTGCTTCACAAATCAGGAGGCTTTGCCCCCCGCATCTTTGTACTGTTCAAATAAAGGGAAAATCGCCGGGCATGCAGGCGGCAAACTTTCCCGATTTTTTCACACCAACAAGCGATCTATTTATTATGAAAGTTGAACAGCTCTATACCGGATGCCTGGCGGAAGCCGCCTACTACATTGAAAGCAATGGCGAAGCCGCCATCATCGACCCGATGCGGGATATTGA
>SBHD01000089.1 GCA_006226345.1 Bacteroidota bacterium
CATACGCACGCGTAGTGTCCGTACGTGTTTTGACTCCTGAATCCAATGGGATCACGCCCTTCTCTTCCTGAGAAAAAAGCGAAAACGCCAGCAGGAGCAGTCCTGAACTTATAAGAGTGGCGAGCTTCATAACATTTGATTTTCCAGGCATAAGTGAATATTGTGCGCAAGCCATTTATCTTGTAATTACCCTGACATTGGGGTTTTTATGCAAATGGATCGTCCAGAAAGCACCCAATCCCCCTCCCCCGTTACATACCAGGGTAATAGGTATCCAGCAGCTGCGCCCATTTTTCTTTTCCAACATGCTGCCGCAACAAGCGGAGATGTACTTCATTGTGCAGCGGATAAATACCCGGGGGACCCTTTTCAAATGCAGATTGCAGATAGGCGAAGGCCTGGTCATAATTGCCTGCCGCGGAAAGTATTTTGGTCAGTTCAAAGGCTAATACTAAACTATTGGGGGCGTACTGGCGAATAAACAGCAAAAATTTTTCGCCTTCTGCATATTGTTCAGTCATCCGGAAATACCACATACAAGCTGAGGTCGGCGCCCAATTGTAAATAGGTATCGATCTGGAGGATGCTTGTTGCATATACTGCTGCGCTTCCTCGATCCGGCCGGTTTTGAAGTTTATGATGCTCAACATTATGATAACATTGGCCCGAAAGCGAAATTCAGCATTTGAATTATTCAAGCATTCGTTAAATTCTCGTTCAGCTTGATCAAACTCATCAAGCAGCATATACATAAAGCCAAGGGAATAAGTATACCTGAGATTAGGAAGGCGCAGGTCGAGGGACCTTTTGTGATAGGCACGCGCCTTTTCCAGTTGTTTAGCACAAAAGGCTACTTGTGCTCCAGTGACCAAAGCCCAGGCATTGGCCGAGTCCTTTTCTATGGCTTTGTCGGCATAGACTAATGCCTGTTCCATATTTTCTACAAAAAGGTACCCCCGTGAAATATTCCGATACGTAAAGCTGTTGTCGGGATCCAGGGCAATGGCTTTGGCAAAAGCCGCTTTAGCTTCCTCGTTTTTTTCATATTGCAACAGCTTTGTACCTAAATAAGTATACGTTTCGGCTGCCCTGATTGAATCGTCCGGATTTATGTCAAGGGCCGTCAGCGCTTCCTCTACGCTGTTAGTTATGAGGTAAGCATTCAACATCTCCTGCCTGAAATAGGACCATCTGTGATCCTTGAGTAGCATGCCTTTTTTTGCCAAAGCGCACACCTTTTCATATTGGCGGGTACCACTATAGAAGTTAAGCAAGACCTCATACGTTGAACCCCGCAGAGAATCCATTGTAATGGCTTGCAGGAAAGCAGTCTCTGCCTCCGCATACTGTTTTTTTTGTACAAATCGCCTCGCTTTAAATAACAGGATACTCGAAAGGGCATCCGTATTGAGGATCTTGCCTAAGGTCTGTTCTTCCTCCACCTCCAAGCCTTTCCGGGCATACCAATGGCTCAATTCCATAAGGATGGGGATAGACGTTGAATCTACTGACAGGCCCCTGTCCAGCCATTTTCTGGCCTCCTCCATGTCGTGATTGTGATGCAAGTACAGGTTGGACATCCAGGCAAATACCAGTTCCCATTCAGGCACTTGTTCCAGTGCCTTTTCGGCGTAATAAGCCGCCGAATCCCAATTTAGTAACTGGTAACCATATATGCACAGCATTTCCAGGTATGCCGGTGCCAGAGCCGGCTGCAGTTCCAGGGCTTTCCGGTGTAGGGCCAATGCCGTATTTCCTGTTTCCTTACTGGGACACAGGCAGTTTATCTGTCGCCTTGCCAGTACGCCTTCAAACCAGTACTTGCTGGCCATCAGGGTAGCGTACATAAAATGGTCAGGCCCCAGCAGTTCAACGGCCCGCTCTATTTGGGCCGGATAGTTGCTGTAGTGGGCAGTGATGTAGCCCGAGGACCGTTCGTACTCATCCGGACTGGATTTGATCAGCCGGTTGATGACCTGCTGGGCATCGTCGATCAAAGCCGCGGCATAGTTGCGGCGCAAGGCGGGGTACAGTGGCTCGATCAGCTTGACTTGCAGCAGTTTCAAAAAATAGTACTCCGCGCAATCGCTTGCCGGGTTCAGGAGCCGTTTGTCCTCGATCGCTCTTTGATAGGCCAGGTACAATTTCAGGACAGACGAATCCGCTTTCGCAAGTATCTCCTGTTCCAACCCCCGTTGTTCTACCGGTTTGAGCTGGGGCAGAACATAGTCCGGGTTTTGTTCCAGCGAGTCCAGAATTGCTTGGCCTACATACGCCATTATGGTATTGCTATCCCCCCGTATCAGGGGTGTTTGCGAAAGTGGTTTAACGTCCAATGCTACGTGTTCTGCCAGATACTGTTCAATTTCAGGCAAGCTGACGGCCAGGTCCCTGTTGGCATCGGCAAGGCCGGCCAGGCCTTTTAGCAAATAATAAGAAAAGACTCCCCGACCTCCATCCCATTGCTCTCCTTCGATGCTGAATTCGTCGGGCTGACAGGAGAGGATTTTGGTTTCATTTGCCTGCTGCAGGGCTAATTCTGCGGTAGTGAGTTGTGCCCCGATAATATCAGACGAATACATCTTTCCTGCCCGACAGGCATCAGCAATAACCATTACCTGGGCTTTTTTCTTTACAGATAAATCACTGATTAGACCTTGTAGTATGTTAACTTGAAGGGCCCCGCCAGCAATATAGACTGCTGCCGGAGAGTCCCAAAGCAATAAGTACCCGAGTTGGTTAAACACTTTAGCCTCCATAGCGCCATGCCCACTGAAATAGATGATCACACTATCACCCTCTAAGGACTCATCCAGCAACCACTGCAAAGCGGTGCCTACCTGCCCATAAGAAGCTTGCTCGTTGAGTAGAAATCGAATGTTTTCAGCAAGAATATTGCCCCCACGGGCACTTTGGAGGAAGCGGGCGAATTCATCTGCATCGCGGTCAGCGTATCTTAGATCAGGAATATCGGGATCATCGTAGTCAGAAATCCCAATCACCACGGCACGGGTGACGCCGGGGCGGGTGGCATCTGCTTGTTGTGCCTCCGTACGGGTTTTCATGCCTGTTTCCAGCGGGACCACACCCTTTTCTTTCTGCGAAAAAAGCGGCAGCACCAGCAGGAGTAATCCCATGCTTAAAAGAGTGGCTTTTTTCATAGTACCTGATTTTCCGGGCTTTGATGAATATTGCGTGCAAGCTGTGCAGCTTGTTATTACCACATTTTTTTGTGGGGCTAGCCTCCCAGTTCCGGAGCACTCCGTTACATACCAGGAAAATAAGTATCCAGCAGCTGGGCCCATTTTTCCCTTTCCACATGCAGCAATCGAATATTCACATCCGTATATAAGCCATATATATCATTAAACCCTTTATCTAATGCGGATGTCAGATATGCGAATGCTTTATCGTAATCCCCCGACCGGGCAAGCATCTTGCATAATTCCAGATCAATACGTGCGCTGTACGGTGCATATTGACGGGCATACAGCAGGAACCGTTCGCCCAGATCATATTGTTCCGTAACCCGGCAATACCATGCAGGCAAATGCCACAAATTCCACCCGTGGAGATAGGCCAGTTTAGCCGCTTGTTGCATGTATTCCTGCGCCTCCTCCATCTGACCGGACTTGAAGTATACAAAACTGAGATACAGATAAGTGGAATTAGTATTCATGAAATGAGTAGTGGCCTTCAAGGATTCTTTAAATTTCAATTCAGCTTGTTCAAACTCGCCAAGCAACATGTAGTTATTTCCGAAGAAAAAAATTTCCTCCCAGGTTTGACCCCTGTACAGCGAATCGGCTTTTATCTGATAGAAAACAGCCTTCCCCTTTTGTTTTACAAGGCAAGCAAATCCCGCACCAGCGTACCAACTCCATACATTATTGGAGTCCTCTTCTATGGCTTTTTCGTGATAGGCCAATCCCTGTTCATAATTTTCTGCATACCAGTATGCCCCGCCAATTGCGTAATTCATGTTATGGGTAAGAGACCCAAAACGGTTAGTGTAGCCTTTACCTACTTCCAGGGCTTTGGCAAAAGCCACTTCGGCTTCTACTTTTTTTTCATATTTCAACAGCCACTCACCTAAAAATAAATACGTATCGGCAGCCCATATTGAATCGGTTGGATTTATGTTAAGTTCCTTCAAGGCCTCCTC
>SBHD01000270.1 GCA_006226345.1 Bacteroidota bacterium
AGTTCTCTGACAAGATTATTATAACCGTTTCTGACCGCCCTTTTTGCCCCTGCTCTGCGTTACAAACTCCTTAAAGACCGTAGGGTATTCGCGTCCTTTGCGCCTTGACCAGTACCAAAACTGCCTGGTCAAAACGTTTCAATAATCTTGTCAGAGAACTTAGTTTACCGAAAATGTGGATGCAAATGCGTTGGCCGAGTGGAAAAAGGTCAGTTCGCTGATATGCACCTTCATGTAATGCGTCAGGGGCAGGGAAGAGATCAGCTCCATCAATTCAACTTCCGAATTGGCCGAGAAGATCACCCAAAGTTTGGATGTTTCCAGGGAAAGGGAGTAATTCAGGATTTTCCCTTCATGCAGCAATTTGTTGACAGCCTGCCGCTGTTCGGGAATGCAACTTATAAAAGCTTCGCTGAGAGGTTGTGGCAGAACGAACTCTACCATATATTGAAACTGGTTATTGTCCATGTTTTGTCTGGTCTCCTGATCTTGTTCACATGTAATACCAGGAATCTAACTTTTTCCGGTATTCAGTATCCAACACAATAAAGGTTACAGGTTAGGTATGTTGTATCTTATATCTGGTTACGTGTTTCAAAAACCGTGCAAATTTCCCAAAATGGAACGTACATATGCCATATCAGTTAGCAAGTTTAACAAATAAAAAACACTGAATCGAATCTTACAGGCTGATTCCCAGCGCTTTAAGTGTTTCAAAGTCTACATTGCCGTCGGCTGGAAGCGACCGTTCCTGCTGAAATTCAGAAAGGGCTTTCTTCGTCCGGGTATCCATTTTGCCATCGATCGTTCCTTTGAAATAGCCTAATGCTCGGAGTACTTCCTGTATCTGTCGCACCGTGTAACCGGTCATGCGTTCGGCACAGACGATCTCCCGCCATTCAGAGAATCCTCCTTTGCGCACCAGTACGCGCCGGGTGATCGTCACATATCCTGCCGGGGCGGACTCCGTGACCAGGTAGGCTTCTTTTTTCACGCGTTTGCGCTGGATCGTTTTGTATTCGGCCGGCACGATCTCTTCCCGGACCCGGGCCGGACGCTGCAATATTTTGCGCTCCACCGTCAGGTATTCTCCTGCCCCGGAAGCGGCCGGGTCGGTGGCACCCGCTTTGAGCGCCCAACGGGTGATTGTGCGGTATTCGGCTGGCTCCACCAGTTCACGTGCCCGGGCCGGCTCCACTACCTTGAAAACCGGCATCGGCCGGGTAACGGCAGCTACGGGTATATATCGTTCACAGTCCATGGAACCATTGCCATCGCAACCGACCGGGACTTCTTTGTAGATCGTCTGATATTCAGCCGGCTCCTCCACCATGCACCAGACAAAACAGTCATCCGGGTCGGCACTCAGGCAGTCGCGGTCGGCCTTGCGGCGCACCCATTTAGTGGTGGGCGGCCGTACCTCGATGCGCTCGATCAGGGGTTCGAAGCGCTGCGGCAGTACTTCCATGGTCATATAGGTCGGTGCTGTTTCCACGTCCTCTTGCCGCTGTTCAAAAACAGCGTCGGTTATTTCATATGTTTTGGTAGCCGGCCGGATCAGGACCTGCTCCTCCACCGCTTCGTAGGCATCCGGGTTAACACGCCGCCCTGCAGGTGCCACCAGGATGCGTTCCGTTTCCATTTCAAAAACTGCGGGCTCCACAACCAACCGGCGGTAGCTTTCCTTCGCAACGTAGTATCCGGTAACGGTCTCGAATTCGGTTGGTACCACGATGGCCTCGGAAGCGGCCGGGCGTACCATAACCTGTTCAGTCACTGTTTCAAATTTGTCGTGGACCAGGCATTTGGCATAACATTTTCCGGCGCGTGCATCGGGTATGTCAACAGGTTGAGCAAGCGATGCCAGCGACAGGCTGCAGAACAAAACCGAAAGAATCAAGCGGTATGGCATATGGCAGTATTTTAAAGTTGGGCGGGCGAAGATACCCTGCTGTCTCCTTCGTCGACAAAAGTACAGGTTCCGGGCAAACGCTTCGTACGGTTTAAGAATTTTCAGAACAGTTCCGGAATACAATCCGGAACTGGCTACTTATCCTAAATACGTTTTCTTTGTGCCGGAAAAACACTGCTGTTATGGGTTCATACGACACGCTTTCCAGCCTTCAGGCTGCTTTGTTTTCCGGAAAAACAACTTGCCGGAAGCAGGTGCAGCATTACCTGGAGCAGATTGAGCGCACCCGGAAGCTTAATGCCTTTGTTGAGGTATGGGCAGAGGAGGCGCTTGCCCGTGCCGATCAGCTGGATGCCCGGCTTGCCGGGAAAGCAGGAACGCCCCCACCGGGTAAGTTGTTTGGGGCAGTTGTCAGTATCAAGGATAATATCTGCTATGCCGGGCATGTCGTCACGGCGGGTTCCGGGATCCTGGGTGGTTTTTCTTCCCTCTATTCTGCTACTGCAGTGGAGCGTATCCTGGCGGAAGACGCGATCATTATCGGCCGTACCAATTGTGATGAATTCGGCATGGGGTCTTCCAATGAAAATTCGGTGTACGGCCCGGTCCGCAATGCGGCTGATCCACGGCGGGTTCCCGGCGGCTCCTCGGGCGGTGCGGCAGTGGCTGTGCAAACCGGTAGTTGCCTGGTTGCGCTGGGAAGCGATACTGGCGGTTCGGTACGACAGCCGGCAGGCTTTTGTGGTGTCTGGGGGCTGAAGCCAGCCTATGGCCGGATCTCCCGCCATGGTCTGGTCGCCTACGCATCCTCTTTTGATCAGATCGGCTTCCTGTCGCGGCATCCGGAGAACATCGCCCGTTTTCTGGAAGTTTGCGCCGGCCCGGATGCGTATGACAGCACGGCGTTGCGCATGCCCTTTGCCCCGGTAACGCCGGATCACATGCCCATGAAAATTGCCTGGTACCCAGAAGTGCTGGAGCAGGAAGGGCTTGATCCGAAAGTGCGGCAGGTCGTCGCTGTCACAATAGACCGTTACCGTGCTGCCGGTCATACCCTGGTGCCGGTACAGGCTGCTCCCCTGCCCGGCGCTTCCGGGAAGGAGACGATCTGGGATTTTATGGTGCCCGCGTATTACGTACTGACCACGGCAGAGGCGTCCAGTAATCTCGCGCGCTACGACGGTATCCGCTATGGTTGCCGCTCGCCGGAGGCCCGGACCCTGGAAGAAACGTATACTCTGACGCGCTCGGAAGGGTTTGGCGATGAGGTCAAACGGCGTATCCTGCTGGGGACCTTCGTATTGAGCAGTGGTTATTATGATGCCTATTACCGCAAAGCACAGCAGGTCCGCCGGATCATACAGGAACAGACATTGGCAGTATTGCAGGATTGTGATTTTATTCTGTTGCCGGTGGCTCCCACGGTTGCCTGGCAATTGGGCGAAAAATCGGATGATCCGGTAGAGATGTATCTGGCTGATATATATACCGTTCAGGCCAGTCTGGCAGGTTTGCCGGCGTTGGCGGTGCCGGCCGGTACACACCCGGGAAACGGTATGCCGATCGGGGTGCAATTGATCGGAGGATTTGGGGATGAGGTAAAATTGTTGGACTTTGCAGAAAGTATTCACATCCATTTGTAATCACACAATAATATTCCAGCGATGCGTGTGCGCATAGTGTTTAATATCCTGGCCTTTCTGGGTGTACTTGTCGTTAATTACCTGGCAAACGCCCTGCCGCTCAACGGCAACACCCCCGGACAATTGGCTGATCAGTATCCCAATCTGTTTGTCCCGGCAGGCCTGACTTTCTCTATTTGGGGTGTGATCTATATCTGGTTATTGCTCTGGATCGGTGCGCAAGCGATTGCGCTGTTCAGTGAAAAATGGCGTAACATGATCGGTCCGTCTGTGGAAAAGTCGGGCTATCTGTTCGTCCTGAGTTGTTTGCTTAATACAGCCTGGTTGTTTGCCTGGCACTGGAATATGATCGCATTATCCGTCGTGATCATGGTCGGGTTACTGATCGTCGTGGTTCTGCTCAACCGGCATGTTGGTACAGGCCATTTGGCGGCATCCGCACCGGAAAAATGGCTGGCACACGCACCTTTCGGGATCTACCAGGGCTGGATCACCATCGCGCTGATCGCCAATACCACTACCCTGCTGGTTGCGGCCGGGTGGGCCGGTGGGGGCTTTTCCGAACCCAACTGGGCTATCCTGATGATCCTGGCCGGTGTTTTGATCGCCAATTCAGTAGTCCGGAACACTAATAACATCTTTCATGGTCTCGCTGTAGCATGGGCACTTTTCGGCATATACCTGAAACGCAGCGGTGATATCGATGCCAGTTTTATTAATGTCGGTACCGCAGCACTGGCCGGTATTTTACTGATCCTGATCTGGGTGGTGATCCGGCTGCAGCGTTGGCTGGCGTATTAAGGACTTTTCCAATTTCCAATTTCAAATCAAAGGGAAGCTCACGTGTGCTCTATTTGAAATTTGAAAAGAAAAATTGGAAATTTGAAAAGTTTGTACGTCCCGGACCTCTGTCAGAACGGCCGGGCATAGAAAAAATTCAACAGGCCGGTATGGACCCGGGAGTCGACGTAAGGCGACCGGGAAATTCCTCCCAGACCCAGTTGGTACCGGAACTCGAACCCTGCTGTACCGGTGTTTCCGAGTTCAACGTGATAACCAATTCCGACTTCGGCTCTCCACTGGATTCGCCGGATCTGGGCCGTACCCAGATCGATTTTTTCCTTTCCCGGGCTGTCTTCCCCGGGTTTGAGCCCGGCCGAATAGCGCCGCGTAGCGTGCAGGATATAGGCCAGGCTTGGGCCTGCCAACAGATAAAAGCCGGATGAATTCCGGTTGGGTGTGATCCGGGCCAGCAGTGCGGCTCCTGCTGACTGGTAGCGTTCGGCGATACGGCTGTTGGGTATGGTATTGCCGTTTTCATCGGTAAGGTTGGTGAGCCGGTTGGCTATTTGCTGGCCACCCAGCTCGGCCCGGATATCCAGGGTTGGCGATACCTGATAACCTATCCGTGCAGCGGCCTGCCAGCCGACCCCGGGCTCATACCCGAAACCGGTGCTGCCGTCTTTCAGACGCCAGTCCCAGAGCGTGGCATTCATACCACCGGAAATTCCCCAGGACCATTGAGCGGCTAATGGAGCGGAGTATAGAAAAGCAGAGACGAAGAACAGGATTGTTCGTAGCATAAGACAGGGTGTTTTTATAGTTCGTTTTCCGGATTGATACAAATTCGGCGACAGGAGTTGCCCGCCGTAAAACACCGGGTTGTTTTTGTCGTTCTTGTGGTGCGGGTCCGGTCTGCAGCCGGTTACCCGGAAATTGACCAACGTTTGCCTTTTTTAGAATGTTTTTTACCGAACGGAGCATAAAAAGCGTTTACCGGGGTTACCAAACAGGGTCGGCCTGCACTAAACAGGTGTGTTTGATGTAAAAACCTGCTCTTTAATTTTTCTTAATCATGAACCAATACTTCCTTTTCCGACTCCCTGCCATCCAACGTTGCCTGCTGGTTGTGATGCTGTCGCTGCCAGCCATCGCGCCGTATGCCCAAAATTATACCACCGTCCAGACGGCCCCTGCAAAGGCCGTCAAAGCCTACGAAAACGGTCGTGAATTCCTCGTTTATGGTGATGCGCCCCGCGCCTTGCGTGCATTTGAAGAAGCACTACGTATCGACTCCAACTTTATTGAAGCCCGGCTGGTATGGGCTGAAACACATTTTGACAACGGGCACTGGCTGGAAGCCGAACGTGGCTTTGAGCGGGTGATGGAACTCAATCCCAATTTCCACCCTTCCGTGCCGTTCAATCTGGCGCTGGCCGAATGGCGGCAGGATAAATTCATGGAGGCGCACAGCCATATCGACAACTTCCTGCAGGCAGGTGTGAAAAATGCCGACCTGTTGTACCGTGCCAGGCGACTGGCTGAAAACTGCCTGTTTGCGGCGATGGCCGTTCAAAACCCGGTGCCCTTCAATCCGGAACCGGTCGGAGACGGTATCAATTCCGCTTCCGATGAATACCTGCCGGCACTTACTGCCGACGGCAGCATGATGATCTTTACCCGCCGGGACGATTACGACGAGAATTTCTATACCTCCACCCGGGAGCCGGATGGCTCCTGGGGAAAGGCAGAGTACTTGGAAGGCGTAAATACCACGCAAAACGAAGGCGCCGAAACCATAAGTGCTGATGGCTCCTGGCTGGTCTTCACGGCCTGCAACCGGCGCAACGACGGCTCTCTGGGCAGCTGTGACCTGTACTGGTCGCAGCAAAAAGGCGGCAGCTGGACCAAGCCTGTGCCGTTCAGTGCGGCCATTAATTCCGAACACTGGGATGCACAGCCGAGCATCAGCCCGGATGGCCGGACGATCTTTTTCAGCAGTACCCGTCCGGGCGGGCAGGGCGGCAAAGACCTATGGTTCACAACCCGGCAGTCTGACGGGCGCTGGACCCAGCCGGAAAATCTGGGCGCGGCCATCAACAGCCGCGGCGACGAGCAGACTCCTTTTATCCATCCCGACGGTCAGACGCTTTATTTTACCTCCGATGGTTTGCCCGGCATGGGGGAGAACGACCTGTACTTTGTCCGCCGCCAGGCCGACGGCTCCTGGGGGAGCCCGCAAAACCTCGGCTATCCGGTCAATACCAAGGCCGACGAAGGCACGCTGACGGTAAGCCTGGATGGTCGGACGGCCTATTTTGCTGCCAACCCGCCGGGAAGCGCCGGTGGTATCGATATTTATCAGTTTGATCTGCCTGCCCATGCACGGCCGCAGCCGGTTACCTATGCCAAGGCGCGGGTAACGGATGCCGCTTCCGGTGACCCCCTGGTTGCCAGGGTGGAGTTCACGGACCTGCAGACCGGCAGCACCTTTGTCACGGCACGGACCAAACCTGACGGTTCCTTTCTCGTTTGCCTGCCTGCCGGCAAGGACTATGCCCTGAATGTGTCCAGGGAGCAGTATCTGTTCCATTCGGAAAACTTCAACCTGCTGGAAACGGCGTCATTCGACAAGCCTTTTCTGCTGGATATCGAACTTCAACCGATCACCTCCGGCGACGAGGCTACTGCCCGTCCGGTGGCTGCCCGTCCGGTAGTGCTGCGGAATGTATTTTTTGAAACGGCCTCGGCCGATCTCCTCCCGGCGTCCACCAACGAACTCGACCGCTTGGTGTCTCTCCTGCAGGATGTGCCGACATTGCGAATTCAGATCAACGGCCATACGGATAATGTGGGCGATGATACGAGCAACCAGCGCCTGTCGGAAAACCGCGCCAAATCCGTATATGATTACCTGGTCGGCAAGGGTATTCCAGCCGAACGGTTGCGGTTCAAAGGCTACGGTGAAGGGCAGCCGATCGAAACAAATGACACTGATGAAGGTCGCGCACGGAACCGAAGGACTGAATTTGTGGTTTGGTAAGCAGTATAACCCTGGAGCGGCCGGAATACAACAGGAAAATATTCCGGCTGCTCTTGCCAGATTGTCTGTTACCTTTACACCACAATGCAAACCGGAACCGTCATTAAATCTACCGGCAGTTGGTACAGTGTACGCCTCGATGAAGATAATGAGGTATTACAGTGCCGGATCGTCGGGAAATTCCGCCTGGAGGATGTCCCGCTTACCAACCCCGTTGCAGTCGGCGACCGGGTGGAACTGGAACGCGAACAGGAAGGGAAAGGCCTGATCAAAAAGATCCTGCCCCGCCGTAACTACGTCGTGCGTCAATCCCCTCGTCGCAAGCACGACCTGCACCTCCTGGCTGCCAATATTGACCAGGCCGTCCTGATCGTGACCGTCGTACATCCCAATCTCAAGCCTGGCTTTATCGACCGTTTTTTGCTGATGACCGAGCCCCACGAGATCCCGGTGGTGATCGTGTTCAACAAGGGTGACTTGTACAGCGAAGAAGACGTGGCGACATTTTTCGCCATGAAAGAGATTTATGAAAAGATCGGGTATAAGGTGTTGGCCACGTCGGTGGTGGATAAGAAAGGCCTGGAAGCCTTTGCTGAAGTGCTGAAAGGGAAGACCACCCTGATCAGCGGCCAGTCAGGAGTAGGCAAGAGCAGTTTGATCAATATTATTCAGCCACACCTGGATTTGCGTACCGGCGATATCAGCGACCATTCCGGTAAAGGGCAGCATACGACCACTTTTGCCGAAATGTTCGAACTGGACTTCGGCGGTTATCTGATCGATACGCCGGGCCTGAAGATGCTGGCGTTTAACAATAAAGACGCGCAGAATGTCTCGCACAGTTTCCGCGAGTTTTTTGAGCTGTCGGTCGACTGTAAGTTCGGTTCTTCCTGCCTGCACCGGAACGAACCGGGCTGTGCCGTGCGCAAAGCCCTGGAAGAAGGCCGGGTGAGTGAGCTCCGGTATTTCAACTACCTCAACATTCTGGAGGAAGTGGAAGGCCAGAACTACTGGGAGCGCTGGAAGGAGTTTTAGGGTGTGTCTGAAAATGCAGATTGCCTCCTGACCATAGAGGCCAGCAAGGCAACCTGATTGTTACCACCGGCAAACCTGTTGCCGGTATGGTACAAGGTGGATTAAGGCAATTTACTTAGCAAACGTACGCATGTAATTGACCACATGCCAGATGTCTTCTTTCACCGGAATCTTCTTTTTGAAAGAAGGCATATCGTCGCGGCCTTCACTGGTCTTATAGAACAGGGAGCCGTCCGTCTGCCCCTGGAAATCGGCAGAAGAAAAATCACCGCACTTGGTTTTCAGTTGCGCGGCTTTGGTCCCGTCTCCCAACCCTTTGGTCCCGTGGCAGGACTTACAATGCTTGGTATAAAGTGATTTGCCGATGCTGAGTGATTCCTTATCAGCGGTTACCGGGTTTTTCATATTCTGATACTTGCTGGGCACCACCCAGGGGTCATTGGCATTGCTGCGCGATTCAAAGGCCGTGGTTATGACTAATGCAAAACCTGCGATGAAAAGCAGGGAAAACAAATGCTTCGCATTCATGATACAGACAGTTTTTAGTGTATAATTTAATGTTTATGAACTGGCCTCAGGCCTTTTGAGCCTGTCGGCCGATCTTTTTTATCTGTGCAACTTCATAGATGATATACAGGATACTTCCCCAGATGCCGATCAGTACGGCATTTACTATCACGATCAGGTACCAGGGGGCATTTGCCCTGGACGACCACAATTCACGCTCGTACATGGACTGGTCGATCACAACCGGAACACCCCAATCGATCTTTTTCCGGAGTTCCAGAAATCCGTAGCGCTCATGTTCGTCCACTTTGGCGACAATCGTGACCATTCCGTTTTCATCGCCCGGGATATCTGCCGGAAAATCGATCAGCAGGGAGCCGTCCTCATCGGTAAACTCCATATCTTCCGAAACGCGGAGTAATCCAAACAGCCGGGTTACATATATTCCTACCTCTGCATCCGCTACCGGTACCTGCTCGCCGTTTTCATCGATGCCTTGCAGGCTTATAAGGATCTGCCGGGTATCATCTTCTGTCTGGAGGTCCATGGAGAAATCAGATTCAGCCACGGTGATCATCTCTTCCAGGTCGTTATAGGTATCACTGTTTTCAATAGTTGCCAAATACACGAAATCGGGATCGGCTCCAAAAAAAGTTGCCTCATCCTCCTCCAGGTCACAGATCGCAGCGCCTTTAGCGTTGGTCTTACTGCTACCGATCAGATTCTCCGGGGCCGCTTCCTTACGGTAAAACCGCACTTCAACGCCTTCCATGGGCTGGTAAAACTCATCCACTTCCGCTTTAACAATGGCCGTCAGGAATTTTGCGGTGTTGTTGGCTTCTTTGAAGCGTAGTTCCATAATGGCATCGGCTTTTTCCGGCTCATCCGCTTCCTCTTCCTGCGCTTGCAACGTGCCTGTCAATCCAGCAACGAGCAATAACAGAACCCACTTTAAATATACTATATATACTCCTTTAATGGTGTTCATAATCAATCTTTTAGGCATCGTTAACATTTCCGGAAGCAATCGGGTCTTTTTCGGTTGATTCCTCTATGGTTTCGACCACCGGTACGGCCGGGAAAAGGCGTGCCAGTATTGTTACGATCAGCAGAGCACCGGCCAGGGTGGCAGCAGTGATCCACCATTCCCGTAAGGTGGGAAAATAGTGTTGCCAGGCTTCCGGTACCCGGTTCATCGGGATCAACGGATGGCTCAGCGTCGGGATAACGATGAGAAAGCGCTTAAACCAGGCGCCAAGGATCACCAGGATCGAGATCCAGAACATGGGCCTGGGTTTCCGGCCTTTCCGGAACATCAGCACTATGATCGGAATGATCATGCCTGCCAGTTGGACCATCCAGAACAACAGGGAATAGCGCCCGGTAAACAGTTCTTCCAGGTGAGCACTTTCCTGCGCCTTCATCTTGTAGGCCGGAACGAAATATTCATTGATGTTGAAATACAGGTAGACCAGCGAAAGCAAAACCAGCAGCCGGCCCATGTAGTCAAAGTGTTTGTCGGTCAGGTATTTTCCCAACTGGTAGTGCGTACGGAAAATATACATAGCTGCGATCACCCCGCCAGCGCCCACCATAAAGGCGCCGGAAACGAAGTAAGGGCCGAAGTTGGTGCTGTCCCAACCCGGACGGAGCGTTGTGGCAAAAAGCCAGGAGGTGACTGTGTGAATGCCGAAAGCAACCGGGATGATCATGATCGCCAGAATACGCGTGGCCCGGTGCAGGATGCGGTATTGATCCGGGTGGTTGTTCCAGCCCAGGGCTAGCACCCTGTACATTTTTTGTTGCCAGGCGGGCGCGGTTTTATAATTGTCCCGCAGGAGGGCCAGGTCCGGAAGCATAGGCAGGTAAAGCAGGAGGATACTGATCACCATATAGGTGCTGATCACCAGCACGTCCCAGGTGATCGGAGATTGTATGCGGGCATGGAGTACGACATTCAGAAAGCGGTCGGGCCGGCCCATATCAATGATGATCACGAGTGCGGCGAACAGGATGGCCGCTACGGCGATCATTTCAGAAATCCGGGTAAGCGGGGTGCTCCACCGCGCTCCAGACAATTTAAGGATTGCACTGATGAGCGAACCCACGAGGCTGATCGCCACGAAAAAAACGAAATTGGCGATATAGATACCCCAGGTGCTATAGTCCCGCATGGCGGTGATCCCCAGGCCTTCACGAACCTGTTGGGTGTAAAAGAATAACCCGACCACAACAATAAAGACCAGTGTTGCGACCCAGATTTTGCCTTGCCAGCCAAAAGGTCTGGGCATCAGATCGTCGCTGATGGAGCGGGCCTGTTGAGAAAGGGCTCCGGTTGAAGGTGTGCCAGTTTCTTTCATGGTCATTCGTCTTTAGGTTGGGTGAACTCATCGTCTTCAAACGGGAAAGACCGGTTGACCGGAGGCAGGTAGTATACCCGCGGCTTGGTGCCCATGTCCTCCAGAAAACGGTAGCCGGCGCGGTCACGGAGCAAGGTGCTCAGGCGCACGGTATCTGAACCATTTGATACGGCATCCTCATTTTCATCACCGAAGTAGAATACCCCGTTCGGGCAGGCGGAAACGCAATGCGGCATTTCGCCTTTGCGCACAGTGTCCGGGCAAAAATCACATTTGGATACTGTACCCATTTTGGGTGGAACGCTCGTTTCCGGTGAATACGGTTGCTGCCGGACGTCGTCGCTGATATCCGGTTCGCTCCAATCGAATGTGCGGGCCGAATACGGACAGGCTACCATGCAAAACCGGCATCCGATACAACGGGTCGTATCAATCAGGACAATACCGTCAGTACGTTTGAAGGTGGCATCCACCGGACACACCTTTACGCAGGGTGGGTGGTCGCAATGGAAACACATGGTGGGCTGCCAATACGGGGAGGCCAGGTCATTGTCCTGCATTTTCAGGATCTTCAGGAATTCTTTATTCGGTCCGCAGTGGTGCATGTGCTCACAGGCATCGTGGCATTTACGCAGGTTTTTGCACCGGGCCAGGTCGATCACCATGACAAACTTTTTGCCCGGAATCCCCTCCCGGGCTTGTTGCGGTCCGATATGTACATCCGGAACAGGTTTGAGGTAACCTTTATCAATTTCGACGATCTCGCCATCGGGAGACAGCAGTTGTACCTTTTCACCGGTTTCTTCGACGCCCTCCTGCTGGAAAGCATGCAGCGCAGTTACTGCGCTGGCCACTCCTGCAACACCAAGGCTGCGTCTGAGAAAGGACCGGCGGGAATTTGAGTCTGTTGATTTCATTTTTTACAAGCGTTTCAGGTGACAGGATAGGTGCGATCATTTGTGCTGTTCCATCCAGTCCTTCAGGACTTTATTGGATACCTGTTTCCCGGTTGCGGGCGGTAAAAACCGTCTGTCCACCTCCACTATTTCGCCGGAAGCCGTCAGCAGCCGGACGGTATCCTTGGTGCTGCCTTCCAGGATCGTAACGGCTCCGAGGCCTAACGCAATTCCAGCGCCCCCGATAATACTGGTTTCGAGAAAGGCCCGGCGGGAGTACCCTTGTTCGTTATCGTTTTTTTTCATGACCAGGTTTTTAAGAAAAAGAGTCCGGAGTGATAAATCTTTCTTGCTCCTTGTTATAAAGATGATAGGTGAACTTGTTTGTAATGAAAGCAATCACCCCGGATCTTTTTATATTGAATTACAGCCTTTCGATAATAGTGCGGGTCAGAAGTTCCAAAGCCGGGTCACGTTGAAGCCGATCCGGAACCGCTTGGTGAAGGTATCCCAGTAGCTACCCCAGTCGTTGTTGTATTCGGCATCCGGCGACAACCGGTAATACAGGTTGTTTTCCTGTGGTACCAGGCTATTGTAGTTGCCGAGGAAGATCTGAAATGCGTGGGAGCTGGTGCTCATCTGCAAACCGAAGCTGATGTTCGGATTTGGGTTTGGGCTCGGGTTGCCGGCGGTGTGTTTCGTCAGCGGCTGGTCAACATTCAAGAGGATGGCCATGGTCGGCGTAACCTTTACCTGTGCCCCAAAAGCCAGCGCAAAGTGGTCGTTGTTCAGCACATCCTCTACCAGGTTGAAGTGGGTCACCGACGGTGCCAGTTGAACAGACAGCCAACGGTTGATCTTGCGTGCCAGGATGACCTGGTGGAAATACGAGATCCGGTCAGATTCATGGTAGACCTCTCCGCGGGTTTCTTCCTTGCGCGGGTCAATGACCATATTTCCGAAGTAGGTCAGTGACACCGGCATTTGCCAACCTTGCTGCCGTTGTTTAAAAATTGCGTATTTAAGGTTCAGGTCAACCAGGTTTTTATTTTTGGTCAATCCAAAACCAACCGACAGGTTTTCGATTGGTACATACAAAAAGCCCAGGCGGATATTGGAGGGAGCGTATAAACCATACAGGTCTTCGAAACCCTTGTGCAGGGTACCAAAGCGGTGCTGGATGTCAAACTCGAAGGTGCCCTTGATGGGAACCATCACAGATTGGTTGTCTATCAGCATGGCACTCTCAAAGGTTGCCCGGACGGGCCGGTTGGAGACTACTTCTTCTTCGTCTCCTCCTTCATCCTGTGCCTGGACCAGGTTTGCGGTCAAGCACAAGCCCAGGATAAGCGGCAGGCATTTGAACAGCCAGGGAAGCGTATATAGACGTGATCGAATAAAAGGTATCGAATTCATATTGTCAGAATTTAAAGGCCAGAGTGGAATAAGGTGAAAGCGGACGAAAAGCCCTGGGGGGTATTAATCCCTGGGGGCGCCCTTGGTTATCCAGATCAGGATCAGCTCACGATCCAGCGGACTTAACTGGCCGGATGGGGGCATCCCCAGTCCACCACTGTAATCCACTGCGCGATAGAGCCCGCTTTCTTCCGGGAAGGTCAGGTTGAGGTAATTGCCCTTCCGCAATTCGTTGTAGGCCTTGTCTGCCCGCAGATCGGGTGGTTCGGTACCGTCGTGGCACAATTCAATGGCGCAGGATTGTACCAGAATGGGCAGGACGTGGGTTTGGAAGGATACATCTTCAGGATCGAGCGGAATAGGTTCGGGTGGATTTTCGTAGTAGCAGGCTTGTGCCGCTGTCATTAACCCGACCAAAAGCATTATCCATAAGCTATGAGTTCGCATGACGTCGTTGTTTTAGGTGAGTGAACAGGATGGAATAATGGCTGCAGCCCGGGTTAGTCAGGCTTTTTGAAGGTGGCGTTGATCCGCACCGTTACAGCATCCGCGATGTTGGTGGTGACGATGCCAAAGTCGGAGATGGCGTTAAAGGTGAACTCGCCGGACAGGCCACCTACCGTATACGGGTTGTTACCGTCGATGTGCTCCAGGCCCGTAAACTTGAGGGTCATAGGCACTTCTTTTTTTACGCCGTGAAAATCCAGTTCCATGGTAGCGGTATATCCGCCCTTGCCATCTTTCAGGATCTGCTTGCTCACGAGTCGGGCGGTGTCCGAAATATCGGATACACCAAAGGTGTTGAGCAGGCAGCCGCCGTCGCGACCTGGCTCTCCGGTGTTGACGGAGGAGAGAACTACAAATCCGTTAATAACGGTGTGTTCCGGGTGGTTCTCCTCAAACTCAACTGTGGTGGCAAAGGTGTTGAATCGGCCGGTCAACAAGGCAGAAACACCCTTATATGGACTTTCCCACATTACACTGGAGTGGGCTTTGTCGAAATTCCAGCCTTCCGACGTTTTGATCGTAGCATCGCCGTATTGGTAGTCGGGCGGAGTAATCTCGCCGATTACGGCATCTTCTCTGGTACAGGAGGAAATATTGAGTAAAACAGCGCAGGTAAACATGCCCGCTAAAAAGGTCAGGCCAACAAGTACGTTTTTCATATACAAATCACTTTTAAGTCTTTTAATAATGAAATAGTTGTACCAAAAGTCATTGTAACGACAGGTATTGTTTGAGAGCTGTCGTCATCATCAGGCATGATTATAGTCAGCTTTTAAAGTGATTGTAATTGAAGTATAAAAAAGTATGGAGGGCTGTGGTGCATACTGGATATACGCTGGACCATATAAAAACAGTACCGCGAAGACGCAGGAAGCGACTTCGCGGTACAATTGGAAATATCCGGCAGCAATAGATACCGGGAAAATGAACTCCGGAAAGTTCCGGACCAAAAGGAACGCCTGGTTACGAGGGCGGCATCACAGTCCCGCAATGTTTGCAGGTGCGGGCTGCTTCATCGGCCATAAATGCGCCGATCGCCTGTTTGATCTGCGTGCCGATATCCTTGAGCGGGAAGCCGGCCTCATACAGTTTTTCACCACAGTTATCACAGAACCACATCAGCTTGTCTACCTCGCCCGGGTGGCGGGTGCGCTCGACCACCAGTCCGACCGTATTTGCCGGGCGTTGCGGGGAGTGCGGTATGCGGGCCGGCAGGAGGAACATCTCGCCTTCCCGGATGTCGATGGTTTCCGGTTTGCCGTCTTCATTGATGATCTTGACCTGGATGTCGCCTTCCAGCTGATAGAAGAGTTCTTCCCCGTCTTCCCAGTGGTAGTCCTTGCGGCCGTTTGGCCCGCCGACGATCATCACGATAAAATCGTCGTTTTCCAGGTACACCTGCTTGTTTCCGACCGGGGGCTTCAGCAAATGGCGGTTGTCATCGATCCACTTCTGGAGATTAAATGGTTTGGCTATAGACATGGTGGTGCTTTTATTTAAAGGTTTTCACTGTGACAAAAATACAATTCCTCCCACAATCAGCAGGGCGCCGATCAGCCGGGGGCGAAAATTTTGTTCGGTCAGCAGTTTGGCGCCAAAAACAACCCCCAATACAATGCTCAGTTCCCGGGTGGGGGCCACCAGGTGTACCGGTGCATATTTCATGGCATACAGGATCAGGATATAACCCAGCGGCGCCATAATACCAACGGCCAGTATCTTCAGGTAGTGCTCCGTCCAGATTGTCCGTACTTCCGGCCACCGCCGCCAGGCTACCGGTGCCAGCGCTACGATCCGGATCGGGTTGGCGCTGTACTCCAGCAGGATGGGCGCCAGGCCCAGTTTTTTCACTGCATAACCATCCCAGACGGTATAACTGGCGATCAGGATGCCAATGCCCAGTCCGAATGCTACTCCTGTCCGTACTTTTTTCCGGTCGGCGTCGCCCTGTGCGATCCCGGAAATGAACAGGACACCGCTTACTACCAGGCAGAGTCCCAGGATGGCTTGCAGCGAAACCTGCTCGCCGATGAACAAGACCGCTCCCAACGTGGCAAATACCGGTCCGCTGCCCCGCGCCAGCGGGTACACCACCGACAGGTCGCTGCGCTGGTAGCCCACTTGCAGGACGAGGAAATAGACCAGATGCAAAATGCCCGTCAATAGCAGGGCTGCCAGTGTCTCGGGTGTAAAGACAAAACCGTAAAACCAAACGTAGCCCGCTGCCAGAGGCAGCAGCAGGATGCTCATTACAACTGCCGTAAGCCATACGAAAGGGGCACCGCTTGGTACCGTTTTGGCGAGATAGTTCCAACTGGCATGCAGGACGGATGCCAGCAGGACCAGTAGTAGGACGTCGGGCGACATGGGTTACTTGCTCCGCAGCCGCACAACCGGACAGATCATCTCTTCCAGGCTGATCCCGCCATGCTGGAAGGTATTCTTGTAGTAGTTATGGTAGTGGTTGTAGTTGTTGGGATACAGGAAGAAATAATCTTCCTTGGCGAAAATAAAGGTCGAGCTGACGTTCGGGCGGGGGAGCCCGGCTTTTTTCGGGTCCCGTACTTCCAGCACATCGCGTTTTTCATACTGCAGGTTGCGGCCCACCTTGTAGCGCAGGTTGGTGGTAGTTTCCCGGTCGCCTACGACGCGGGAAGGCGACTGTACCCGGATGGTGCCATGGTCGGTGGTGACGAACAGCTGTACGTCCCGTCCTTCCAGCCGCTGCAGGGCCGTCCAGAGCGGGCTGTGCAGGAACCAGGAGCGGGTCAGCGAGCGATAGGCGCGTTCGTCACCTGCCAGTTCCTTGAGCACTTCCATTTCAGTACGGGCATGCGACAGCATATCGATGAAATTGTACACGATCACGGTGAGATCGTTGTTGAGGTAGTGCAGGATATTGTCATTGAGGTCCTTGCCGTGGTTGACATTGGTGACCTTGGCATAGTCCCATTTAAGGTCCTTGTGGATTACCCGGTCGATCTGTTTACCCAGGAAGAAGTCCTCGTGCAGGTTCTTTCCGCCTTCATCGGTGTCGTTTTTCCATTTGTCGCGGAAGGCCATTTCAATATCAGCGGGCATCATGCCGGCAAAAATGGCGTTGCGGCTGTATTGTGTAGCGGTAGGCAGGATGCTGAAAAAATGGTCTTCGCTCTCCGTTTTAAACAACTCGTTCATAAACGGCTCGATCACTTTCCATTGGTCGTAGCGCAGGTTGTCGAGCAGGATCATGATCGTGGGTGTGCCTTTGCCGACATGCGGGAAGATCATCTGGCGCATCAGGTTGTGTGACATCACCGGTCCTCCGGTCTGGTTCTTGTCGACCCAGTCGAAGTAGTTGCGCACTACGAACTTGCTGAATTCGGTGTTGGCCTGTTGTTTTTGCTGGGCCAGGATATCGCCCACTTCGGCCTGGTTGGCGTCGAGCCGGAGTTCCCAGTTGACGATGCGCCGGTACGCGTCCACCCATTCGTTGTGGGAGAGCCCGCCGGTGATCTGCATGAACATTTCGCGGTAGTCCTGCTGGTAGTCCATGGCTGTTTTTTCGCGCACCAGCCGTTTGTTGTCGATGATCTTCTTGAGGGTCAGCAGAATCTGGTTGGGGTTGACCGGTTTGATCAGGTAATCGGAGATCTGCGCGCCGATGGCTTCTTCCATCACGTGCTCGGCTTCGTTCTTGGTGATCATGACAACCGGTACGTGTGCATTGATCTCTTTGATGCGGGGGAGGGCTTCTAGGCCAGTAAGTCCGGGCATGCTTTCATCGAGAAAAACGACGTCGATATCATTACCCTCTTCCAGGTAAATTTCCACGGCATCATGGCCATTGGTGGCCGTCACGACTTCATAGCCCTTTGATTGCAGGAACATCAGATGGGGCTTGAGCATATCAATTTCGTCGTCGGCCCAGAGTATTTTAATTTTATCCATTGAGGGTATGGTTTTAGATCTTGTAATGGGGGAGCTTGCTTTTTTAGCCGCGGTGCGGACCGGGTTAAGCAGATTTGGTTCCCAATTTGAAATTAGAAACTTAATATTTGCATGGTATCTTACTGGTACCGGCTGCAAGTAAACACAGGCACGAAGGTAGGTGTTACATTCCTATACAGAAAACACCCTGCCAAATTCGCAACTTTGTTCCGGAAATGAATGAAATACACACACAGCGAAAGATCTTCAACGATCCGGTGTACGGTTTCGTATCCGTACCCTACGGACTTTTACTCGATATCGTCGATCATCCGTATTTTCAGCGGCTGCGCCGGATCCGGCAGGTAGGATTGGCGCATTTTGTCTACCCCGGTGCCCTGCATACCCGGTTTCACCATGCATTGGGGGCGCTGCACCTGATGCAGCAGGCCATAGAGGTACTGCGGAACAAAGGGGCCGAGATCACAGATGAAGAGGCCGAAGCGGTCTGTGCGGCTATCCTGTTGCACGATATCGGCCACGGACCGTATTCCCATGCATTGGAGCATTCCATCGTGGATCTGCACCATGAACGACTATCGTTGTTGTTCATGAAAGAACTGAACCGGCAGTTTGACGGCCGGCTGGAGCTGGCCATCCGGATCTTTTCGGACCATCACCCGAAAAAATTCCTGCATCAGCTGGTTTCAGGCCAGCTGGACATGGACCGGATGGATTACCTCAACCGGGACAGTTTTTTTACCGGTGTTTCTGAAGGTGTGATCGGATATGACCGGATCATCAAGATGCTGGCGGTACACGACGGCGAGTTGGTGGTGGAAGAAAAAGGCATATACAGTATAGAGAAATTCCTGATCGCCCGGCGGCTGATGTACTGGCAGGTGTACCTGCACAAGACCAATGTGTCGGCCGAACAAATGGTGATCCACCTGCTGCAGCGGGCCCGGGAGCTGGCGCTGGCCGGTGTGGAACTGGAGGTGTCGCGGCACCTGCACTGGTTTCTGTACCGCGATACGGATGAACAGCCGCCCGTCCGGGAGACACTGGAGCACTTTGCCCGGCTGGATGATTATGATATTGCCTCCGCGATCAAAGCCTGGCGCGAGGCAGACGACCCCGTACTGGCGTTGTTATCTGCCGGGCTGCTCGACCGTAAACTGTTCCGCCTGGAATGGCGGAGCGTGGCAGTAGAGCCGGATTACGTGGAGATGATCCGGCAAAAAACAGCAGATCTGTTTGGTCCGGACATACCCCTGGAGCACCTGGTGTTCACCGGGAGTGAAAGTAACCAGGCCTACGATGCCTCGGAGGAAAAGATCTGTATCCAGTTCAAGGACGGCCGGGTACTGCCGATCGATGAGTGCTCGGATGTGCCCTTGTATACCCAGGTGGTCACCAAGTATTTTATCTGCTATCCCAAGCAGGTCCGGTGAATGTAGTTCCTATACCAAGGCGGTGCTCTTTTAGCTTAAAGTATCAGGGGATTTCGAATATCCAACCGCAGAATATCCAATGTCCAAGTAGTCCACCTTTTCGGGGTGGTGAATTCCCTCGACATTGGATATTCTGCGGTTAGATATTCGAAATTCAAAGGAAGGGGAAACCTATTAGGCTGTCGGCTGATCTCCCGCGTCGGCCGGCGTTGCAGGGTCGACCGTATAGATCCGTCGGTTTTTGAACCGGACGTATTCCCGAAAATCAGCCGACCAGGTGAAATAGCGAAAGCCGGCGCCATAGATCAATACCAGTAACAGGATCGGAATTTTTGGAAGGAACCCGGGCAGTGCCCACAGGGAAGCAATGCCGGCGGCAACGGCAATAGCCAGCAGCACGACAAACAGCTGGATCGCCAGCCGCATGCCCTGCAGGATCAGGTACATAAACAACAGTGGCAGCAAAAACCGGAGGAACTGCTGGATCAGCGTCCGGACGGTCATTGCCCCGATCGCATCCTGGTAGTAGGCCATGGCCAGCAGGGAGACCAAGATCATGGCGATAAAAAGGCGCAGGGCGCCGCGTCGTCCCTTGCGGGCTTGTTCATTCATGTGGTTACAGTATTATCCGCATTCACTTTCTGCCGGAAATGTAGCGGAAGTGGTTTGATTTTTTCCGGATCGGTGCTCTTTTTTCACACAGATGTCACGGAAAAGCGCTCCCGTGGAAGCAGGGGTGATTGGTTCTAAATTGGGCACGTGGGTTTTTTAAAATTCCCGACCAGGTTATCCTTCCCGTTGGTTTGCGCAGCGTAGCGGAGCAAATCATCGTGGTACTGCCCGCGTCCAGCGTTTG
>SBHD01000046.1 GCA_006226345.1 Bacteroidota bacterium
ATAATCTTTCATGTTCGGCGTCATTTCATATCCGGAGAGCGAAACAGGCCAAATGGAAAACGCCGGTGATACCAGGAAGCGGCTGCCAACAAACACCCATTCCTGTTGCAGGTGCCAGAGGCTGGCTTATTTTGTATCCTGTTGTTTACCATTTAAACCATTGTGTTTTTTGGGGATGCAAGGATAGCGCTTTTTCAGCAGTTACCCCACAACATCCGTTTTGTGATATGCCTGAAAATCTCAGACAGCAAAAACGCGTCTAAAATTAATACAAAACCAACAGGTATTTAACGATTCCGGTAAAATTCAGGAATCATTAACTGTCCGACAGCCGGGCCCCGCACCGGTGACAATGCTGCGCACCCACATGATGCTCGGTCTGGCCACAACGCTGGCATTCCCGGTACTCAAAATCCTTGAGGTTCATCACCCGGCCACTGATCTCGGCTGTAACGATTCCTGTCGGCACGGCAATCACCCCATACCCCAGGATCATTACCAACGTCGCCAGGAACTTCCCGAAAGCCGAAACCGGGGTGACGTCGCCGTACCCGACAGTGGTCAGTGTAACGATAGCCCAGTAAATACCCGCGGGTATATTGGAAAATGCCGGGTTGTGCGGAAACTCCACCATGTACATCAGCGCACCAATAATGATCGCCATGAGCACCACAAAGGAAATAAAGACATAAATCTTGGTCCGGCTGGCCTGCAGAGCACTGATGACGATTGCTCCTTCCTTGACAAAATGTCCCATTTTAAAGATCCGGAAGATCCGGAGCAGGCGAAGTGCCCGCACGATCAGCAGGTGCTGGGTGCCCATAAAAAAAACACTGATATACGTAGGCAGTATGGCCAGCAGGTCCACCACACCAAAAAAAGAAGTGGCATATCCGGCCGGATTCCGGGCACTATAAATCCGGAGAATATATTCTACCGTAAACAGGATGGTAAACAGCCACTCCAGTACAAAGAACACCCACCAGTTCGACTGATGAAATTCCGATACGGTCTCCAGCATCACAGCGATCACACTGGCACCGATCAGCATGATCAGGATTGTATCAAAACGCTTGCCTTGCGGGGTATCGCTCCTGAAAATGATCTGGCGCAGGTACAAACGCTGTTTGACACTGATCAGGTGGTCCAACTGCCATTTGAAAAACCTGACGACAGAGAATAACAGTTTCCCCGTCCAATGCAGAACCGAACGAAAAAAACTGCCCGATCCTGCAGGGCCGCGCTGTTGCCTACTGCTTGTTTGATGCTTGCGTTTCTCCATACATCAGCTATGCTTGAATAACATCTGCAATATAGAGCCGGCGGAAAACATACGCCGGCTATCTGTGGACCATCGGAAATGGAAGCCGTAAAACACCCGCGAATACTGCTGCTGGTACCAACCATTCACGCCGGCCCGATCCGGCTATATCCCAATTGGTCCGAGCCCGTAAAAGTGATCCGGCATTTATTTGATTTCCTTTTGGCTGGCCGTATTGACAAACAGGACGTTGCCGATGTTTTCGTATCCCTCAAAAATAACCTTTCCTTTTTTATTGACGCTTTCTGTACGGAAACCGACCAGGGTCAGGTCCGCATCCCGGCTTTTTTGCGCAATGATCGTTTGCGTATTCGTATCCGGCCTGCGTACGATGAATTCAATATTATTGGGCGAGATCGGCAGTTGCCCGGCCTGGATCAGCATAAACAAGCGTTCCTGTTCGGACTCGATGATGTCTTCCGGATAAACTGCGAATATCTTGATCTGCGCTTTGCGCCACTCCTGGTGGCCCAAAATGATATACGCAAGCAGGATCATCAGATTGGCATTCTGATAGTTGGATGCTGTGATCCAGATATGGATCTCCTTTTTCAGTCCGAACCCGCGTTCCGAAGCGCCCAATACGACTATATCGAACTCCACCGATTTGATCAGGTTGAAATTGTCGACAATATTGTCCAACTCCTCCGTATTGTTTTTCGAAAACTCAAAGATCAACAGGTTGTTCTCCGTACCGGCAATACCCGGCAGCTGGATCACCTGTGAGATCCCCGCTGTATAGGAAGGTGTGATGATCGTATCGACATAGATGTTGCTCTGGCTGGCCTCCGCCATTTCAATCAGACGTTCTTTACATTCCCGTGCATGCAGGTGCGTATCACGAGACAAATAATCATGCACCTGGTGTATATAGGTCCCAAAACCATACTTATGTGCGATCCAGCGTAAAAGATCAAAAGCACCCAGCCTGCGGAAGGAATTTTCCGATACAGCGATTGCTGACGGGCGCCAGCTCCGGGCCTGTTCTTTTTCTGCTTTTTGCAGGAAAACCTGCAACTGCCGGCTGAACTGAAAGATTACCCCCTGGAAGATCAGGGCAATACTCCGTTTATCCTTGTTCCAGATCGCGATGGCAAAATACAGGCCGATCATGGATATGATAGAGAGCAGGGCATAAGTGCTTTCCATAAAAAACATCAGCCCGAAACAAGCCAGCGCCCCAAAAAGAGATATAAACCAGCGCGACTTGAACTTTGGCCGGTATGACGGGTCAGCAGCAAAGTGATTCAGGAAGGAGATCAGGCACAGGGAGCCGTATGTCACCATGAAAAACATGGAGATGATCTGTGCTACGCTGTCCAGTGCCCCCATCAGGATAAAAGCACCGGCCAACACGATCGTCACAATCGAAGCGTTGAAGGGCTCATCCTGCACACCAGTCCCCTTGGCCAGCCATTCATTTACTTTTGGTGTAGGGAAGATCCGGTCGCGTGCGATGGCCTGCAGCGTTCGGGGTGCGACCATGATCGATCCCAATGCAGAGGAGATCGTGGCAGCGGCCAACCCCAGCGGAATGAGCAACCATCCCTGCCAGGCAATGTCGGCCATGACCAGTTTGGAAGTATCGGCAAGGTCGTGCGGACTGGCTGACCCTGCCAGCTTGTAGGCAATGAAGACATAGATCACCATGCCGACAAGTGTGGCAGTCATCGTCCCCAGAGGGATCGAACGCCCCGGATCTTTTAAGTCGCCTGACAGGCCGACACCGGCTGTCATACCGGTGAATGCCGGAAAAATAATAGCGAATACGGTGAAAAAACCAAGCGGGATCAAAGGCTCGGCAGGTGCATCAAGCGGTTGTTCCGGTTGTCCCGGTCCGATTGCCGGCCGGCTTCGGGTACCCCGCATGGAATCGGCAACAGGCAGGTGTTCGCTGGTGGCTACGGTATCGATGCGAGCCGGGCTACTGCCTTCCTTCCCTTTTGAAACCGTATGGACCGTTTCCACCGGGTTAAAATCATGTGTACGGGCATATTCGGTTTGTCCGAGAAAAAAAGCGGCCAGAGAAATCCCCAACGTCGCCACAACTACGTACAAGGTTTTAACACCCAGGTCTGCCCCCCGGGTCAGCATGATATAGGTCAGTCCCAAAAGAGCCGGTATGCCGATCGATTGTTTCTGCTCCATCACCCAAACCAGCCAGCCGGGCAGGTAATACTTACTGATCAGCCAGGCAAACAGGGAATTGAAGGCTTCGGCAAAAGCAATTATGTAAAATGCCACGCTGATCGCCTGTGACATGTACAGTGCAATACCGATCGTGGAGCCTATGACCAGGCCAAATGAACGGGAAATGATATAGTACTCACCGCCACCTTCTACTTTCTGGTTGGTCGCTATTTCAGCAATAGCCATAGCCGTCGGGATCGTAACCGCATGGCCGATCAGGATGATTGCCATCGTGCCCAGAAATCCGACATGCCCAACTGAAAACCCAAAGCGGAGGAACATTACAGCACCAAGAATGGTGGAAATGGCCGTGAAAAATACCGGCGCCGTACTGAATTTTTTTACCTCTGTAAAGTTTTGCATGCAGGAAAGTATTTACATGTTGGGCAAGCGGGTTGTGCATTTCCCTGAATTGGGAACTCCCTTTAAAGTCAAATTTGAAAAGACCAATTTGAAACCAGAAGGTTCAGGGAAGTTCAGTTCCAGGTACACTCAGGCGGTAAATGCATAATTTCGGCAACAGGTTGAAAGGCTCGTCGTATCTTTCAGCACGGTAGCAGATCGCGTTTTTGAATTGATCAAAACACCCTAATCCCGCTCAAAGGTAATCGGGTTTTTGAAACGCCAAACTAAACAATCCTGCAATGAAGCTATTTTCCTGGCGTCCGCTTAGTCCCGAAACCTGGGACGACTTCACCACACTTTTTGGCGCCAAAGGTGCCTGTGGCGGCTGTTGGTGCATGCTTTGGCGCCTGCCGCGAAAAGCATACGACGCCGGTAAAGGTGCCGGCAACCAACAAGCCATGCAAAACCTGGTCTTTAACGGAAAAAAACCGGGTATTCTTGGTTATATGGACAACGTACCTGCCGGTTGGTGTTCCGTCGGGCCACGTGCCGATTTCACCGGACTGGAACGATCCCGCATCCTCAAACCGGTGGATGAACAACCCGTCTGGTGCGTGACCTGCCTGTTTATTGATAAATCATTTCGCCGCATGGGAGTAAGCCGACAGCTCATTGCGGCAGCAGCTGAGTTTGCCCACCGGAATGGTGCTGCCATCCTGGAAGCCTATCCGGTCGAGCCCAAACAGGATAGCATGCCCGATGTGTTTGCCTGGACCGGAATTTCAAAGCCGTTTTTACAAAACGGGTTCCGGGAAGTGGCCCGCCGTTCGGAAACCCGGCCGATCCTCCGGCTGTCGCTGTAGTGGCACCGGGCGGCTCCGTTAAACCGTGCCGTACAAATAGGCAAATATGCCAAAAACCACACTACCGATCAAAAGACCCAGTGCGAGCGGACGGTCATCGCTGGTCATCCACATAAATCCTCCGGCAAGAATACCGGCAACTACCAGAAAATAATAGGGAATCAGGTATTGCAGCCCCAGAAATACTACAAAGACTGCGAGAATGCGCAGCAAAACAGGCCAAAGTATCTTCATACGTAGATAGTGTTTTGTTTGTTTTGGGTGAAGGTAGGGCATTTAGCGCGGGTTTGCTACACATACCCTTTGGCCTGCAAACGGAATAATTCTGCGTACTTACCGCCCTGCTCCAACAACGCACTGTGGCTCCCCAGCTCAAGAAGTCTGCCCTGCTCGAGGAATAAAATACGATCGGCCATACGCACCGTGCTAAACCGGTGGCTGATCAGCACAGCCGCCTTCCCTTTCATCAATTCGGAAAAACGGAGGAACACCTCGTGCTCAGCCCGTGCGTCAAGTGCCGCCGTCGGCTCGTCCAGAATGACCAGCTGCGCTTCGCGCATATAGGCACGCGCCAAAGCAACCTTTTGCCACTGCCCGCCGGACAGGTCTACCCCACCGGAAAACCGTCGGCCCAGCATTTGTTCATACTGTTTCGGCAAATGCTCCACCACTGTATCGGCCAGACTTTTACGGGCGGCATTTTCAATCTGCTCCTGGTTTTCGCGCTCTTGAATATTTCCAATGGCAATATTCTCACCTGCCTTCAGCATAAAGCGCACATAGTCCTGGAAAATAATGCCGATCTCACGGCGCAGGTCTTCCGGATCATATTCGCGCAGATCCACCCCGTCGAGCAGGATACGCCCCTCGGTAGGCTCATACAAATTGGCCAACAGCTTTACGATGGTCGTTTTACCAGCGCCGTTTTCACCGACAAGGGCTAATTTTTCACCTGGGGAAAGCGTAAAACTCAGATCCCGCAAGGCCCAGACCTCACTTTCCGGATAACGGAAGCCAACATTTTCGAAGCGAAACCCCTGCCGGATCGGCCGTGGCACCTTCCGGTTTCCCCTGCTGGACCCTGAGAGCGGCTCCAGTTCGAGAAAATCGAACAGGTCCTGCAAGTACAAGGCCATTTCACCGATCCGCGAAAACCGGTTCATAATGCCCTGCAAGAGCCCCTGAAGCCGGCTGAACGCACCGGATAGAAAGGTCAGCGTACCCAGGGTGATCACTCCCAATACAGTCTGGACAATAATGAAAACGTATGCGACATAGTACGATGCCGTACCGATCGTGGACAACAGGCCGCCCCAGGCTGCCCGGCGGACTGCCAACTTCCGGTTGGCCCGGAAATATTTGTCGGAAAGCAGTTTAAACCGGTCGGCAAGGAAACCCTCCAGTCCAAAGATCTTGATCTCTTTTGCAGTTTCATTACTGGCGCCAATGTACCGCAGGTAATCCAGTTCCCGGCGTTCCGGCGTCCAGGACCGTGTCAGGGAATATGACTCCCGGTTGAAGCGCGTTTCGCCGATAAAGGATGGAATGACCGCCACGATGAGAATGAGCATCAACCAGGGATTGAAGGCGATCAGTCCCCCGGAAAGAAATACAACCGTGATCAGATCCTGCACCTGGGACAGCACCATACTCATCAGGGCGGTCCGACCGGCAGTTTGGGTGCGGGCCCGCTCCAGTTTGTCATAAAAGGTTGCATCCTCAAATTGATACAGGTCCAGCGTGGCAGCATGTCGGATGATCCGGACGGAGGAATCGTTGTTGACCAGGTCGCCCAGCAGGCTATCGGTCAGCGTGATCGCCCGGCCTAGCAGGCTGTTGGCTACGGACAGGATAAGTTCAAGGCCTACCCAAAACCAAACCGGATGTACCACCGAACGGATACTGCCCAACCCGGCATCATCTCCTGCTGCCTGTACCACCAGATCGATAATCACCTTGCCGACATACAGCATGGCCAACGGCATCCCGGACTGCAACAGGCGCAACAGGATATTGGACAGGGCCAGCTTGGGCGATACCGACCAGATCATTCGGAAGAAGCGCGGAATATTCCGCAGGGAAGAAAATTGTTCGGAAAGGTCCGCCTTCTTTTTTGCTTGCGCCATAATTGTTGTTGTTCCGGCAAAGTACGCACTGTAAACCTCCGACATGGATAAAAAGTTGCCAATAGGGAGCTGGATTCAGGAGCAGTTCGTAAAATGTCCTGTACTTTAGGGCCTGGTCAAAAAACAACCATCATCTTATCCAGACTCAAAATGCTAAACGCTGAACGGGTATAATTTTCAGGGCACGGTTGTAGTATCTATGGCATAAACGGCACCTGCCTGATGTGTTTTATCCGTTCTCTAAAAAATCTCATCCATGTTATCAAAAGCAGTTCAATCCAAACTTAACGAACAGATCCAGAAAGAGGCCTTTGCCGGTAATGCCTACCTCGCCATGGCAACCTGGGCAGAAGGCGAAGGACTTCCAAACATCGCCGAATTCTTTTACAATAGCGCAGAAGAGGAGCGCCAGCATATGATGGAACTCTACCGGTACATCAATGCCAATGGTGGTGTTGCCAAACTGGGGGACAAACTGGGTAAGGTAAAGGACAAGTTTAAAAATGTCCTGGAAGCCTTCCAGCAGGTATACGAACTGGAACACAGTGTAACACTGGCCATCGACGAACTTGCCTCCTGGTGCCAGCAAAACGGAGAACACGCGACCTTCTTTTTTCTCCAGGCATTTGTGTTGGAACAACAGGAAGCCGAACGCAACGTCACGGAAATCCTCACGATCATTGAGCGCATGGGGTACGAACCCCGCAACCTGTTTTACCTGGACAAGCAGTTCAAAAAGATCAATCAACAGGCTGCAGAAGGCACGGAAGGTTGAAAACAGCCCTTTACTTCCGGCAATACGATATTAATTAAAAAGGCAAACCGGAGTAACCGGTTTGCCTGCACTATTGATACTCATCTGTGCACCTTTATACCCGGAAAGGATTTCTACCCGGGCTTTATATGGCGCGAAACGGACCTGCGTTCAGACCCGTTTCGCGCCCTTGTTTCCGGTTAAATACACCGGATATTTTGATCCTAATGGATTCGGATCATCTTGCGAACTGCACTGTTCGTCGTGGTTTCCAGTTTGTAGTATAACAATCCGGAAGCACGCAACAGGGAATTATCGATCGAAACCATATTGTATCCCCGGTTGTACATCGCTTTCTTCCGGTACAGTTCCCTGCCTGTTTCGTCGAAAACACGCAGCGTCGCTTCCATATCCGACGGCAGGTGGAAACCGATCCGGGTACGATTGATCCACGGGTTAGGCTGGTTTTGATACAATTCAAATCCAACACCGCTGATCAGCACCGCATCCTCACCGGTAAACCGAAGTCCCAGATTCCAGGTTTCCAGTGCATCGTTATGATTCGTACCGTCTGTATCCGGCCCATAGGCGTATGCCTCTGCCCTGGTGATCTGACTGGATATGGATAGCATTTTGCTGAGCATCCCGCTTGTTTCAGCGCTGAAAGTCAGGGTAAATACATCCGGGTTTGTCCTGCCGTCGCGGTTGTGATACGACACCGTTAGCGCGTGTTCTTCCGGGAATATCCCGAAGTTTTCTGTCTTCAGACCCGATCCCGACTGCACATCCTGAAGCACAAGCCCCGGATGGTAGAGGGTGAACTGGAAGCCGGCAAGTGCCCTGTCGGCGCGTAACTCGATCGTAAACCGCTCACCCGGACTCACGAGGCGATCCTCCAGATCAAACAATACCTGGCCTTCGCTCCGGTCTTCGGAAAACTGCATACTGCTGGTTACGGCATTACCATTGACGTCACCGGTTTTGACTGCTACAAAATCCTCATCCATCATATTGGTCTGAATATCAGCCAGCACCTTCTTTTCCGGGAAAATATCCTGGAACGGGTTGTACGGGTTAGGGAACTGGTAGGTCTTATCCACGAATCGCCAGGATGTATTCGCCGGCAACTCGGTATAAATGCCCAGGATCAGTTTCCGCAACTCCACAATGTCATATGTCGTGACGGACCGGCTGTTGTTTGCATCGGCGGCGATCATCTTATACGGGGTATTCAGTGGTTCGAGTCCCAGTATATGTTTGTTGATCAGCACCAGGTCAAACGTACTCACCCCATTAAGCGGATCATTGTCTTTATACGGTATGATCTCGGCATCGGCAGCGTACGGAACGGCATTCTGGAACATGAAATGACCCAGATTATCCGTCGTTGAGATCAGGTTAACCGGCGCCTGACCTCCCGGTGCAGTACCCTTAACCTGGACCTGCACATCCTCCAGGCCGGAGTCATTCTCTGTGAGCAGCAAGCCCGCTACGGAGGCGGCATCCTGGCTGCACACGCCTGCGTTGTCCTGCACCTGGATATACGTTGAGCAAAAGTCAGCATTCCCCGCCAGGTCCATCGACCAAACTTCCATCAGGTTCAGCCCCAGTTCACTGCAGTCAAAGGTATACGAGGTGACTGGCGTACCATCCGGGTTGAACGGGAATCCAGTGCCTGTGTTCGCCCAGCGGATGCCATGGACCAGCATATCCGACGGCGAACAGTTGTCATAACTATCTTCAATAAAGTACTCTACATCCACCTGGATCATGCCGGTTGGCATCATATTGACCGACAGGCCGTTCATACATACAACAGAGGGCGGTTTGCAGTCTTTCACCACAAAGGTGTATTCACATACATTTTCATTTCCACAACCATCCGTCACGAACCATTTAATCTTGTGTGTTCCGTATGGAAGCTCCGGTACAACATAGTTGGTCGGATTGCTCTGTGTATTCCAGCGGACACATGCGTTTACAAACTGGCCGTTCACCTCTGTTTGTAAAGTAAACTGGTACTTCTGGTTCAGCGGCACCACCCGGCTGTCAAATGCCCGGGCCGTACCACCGGTATAATTAGGCGTTCCGATATTGTTATACATAACCGTATTGGGCGGCGGCGGATTAGTGCTGCTGATCACCGTTTCCATGTCGCCGTTGTTGTCCAGGTCGAGGAACAACAGATACCGGACCGTTACATTGGTCTGTGAGCAGGCATCGGAAGCGGCAATACACAGATCGGATGGTGCTTCACACAGGTCATGGCTGCCCGTCATTGCATCATACCAGTACGACTCGTTCCACAACTGGGTATCATTATCTGAGAGATCGCATACTTCCACCGGACTGTCCGGACAGAAAATATTGGGCTTCTCATTATCGATGATCTTAATGATCTGCTTGTATTTATAGCAGTTCGCATTTGCCGACCAGTAAATGCTGTAATTGGTCGGTGTCGGATCATTGGGATTGATCTTCACAATTGTTGGTGCCCAGGGGGCTGCCGTACCAGGTGCCGATACCGTCGGCCCGACCAGGTTGGACGGGTGATGGGAGATCGAATTTGGATTCGGGTTTGGCACTACTGTACAGGGTGCGTTCGGGTCAAACGTACACCAGTTGATCACCGTCCAGGTCCGTTCAATCTTATAACAGGCATCCGGGACTACCGTAAATACCTCGTCCTCAAAGGACACGCCGATTAACTCGCAGTCTTTACCATAGAACTCCGGCTCTCCGTACGACTGAACGCCATCGCACTCCGTAAGGATCACATCATTCGGGAACCGGACAAAGTAATCCTGTTCGTACGTCACGTAAATGCGTTGGGTACACTGGCTGGACTTGCCGCCATGGTCCACCGTACGGAAAGTACGGACAATGGTGCCTTTATTACAAACGGTATCAAAAAGCGAATAGCTCGTTGTCACCAGGATGGTATCCAGTGCGCAGTTGTCGACACCGTCAGCAAAACCGTAGGCCCACAGGCTCGGATCAAAATTCTCGCAACTTACCGTCACATTATCCGGTGCGATACAGCTGGGCTTGATCTTATCTTCAACGTAGACCTGTACCTGGCATTCATTGGAATGCTCTTCCTCAAAGCTGAGGGACACCGGACCAGGCGGAACCGGCACGTCGTATACCCGCAAAATGACCAGGATGGTGTCGTTAATATCTTCGCAGCAAAACTTGACCTGATCATAGAACTGATCATAATCCTGACAGGTGTTCACTTCGTAGCGCCGGGCCTTGAAGTAGACCGGGTTGCAATTGTCATAAGAACCATCATCAAATGTCGTCGCATTGATCAGTGCCATGCCGTCGATACCCAATGCCACCTGCGTGATCTCATCACAGGCTGGTACCGGCGGGGTCAGATCGGAAACCGTCAGCTGGTAGGAACATGTACTGGCATTGCCACAGTCATCTTCCACAGTCAGGGTAACCGTATGCGTACCCAATGGCAAACACGGGGTATAGCCAAAACTGACCAGGGTGTCCGGATCCGAAGGAATATTACCCGGGAAATCCGATATAACACCCGGCACATCGTAGGTATCCAGCAGCGTATGCGTGATCGGGTCATACACTTCCACCCGGGCAAATGCCGATTTAATTCTCGAACATATGTCCGTAGCCACAATATCGGGCAGATCGGTGGTGGCACAGCACGCCAGCGGATCCGTACTTACTGTCAGGTCATCCGGGCACACAAACTCCGGCCCGGTGTTGTCGATCACTTTGATGATCTGGATATAGTATTTGGGGTTGGTCGAGGGTGGCATCGGTGTAGTCGGACTACACATATCGTACACCAGCCAGGTCCTGATAATATCATAGGTACCATCGCAGGACCAGACCACATTATCGGTATAGGTGGCAGACAACCGGCAGAAGCCAGCATCCGGGTAGATCGGCCAGTCAAGATCAAAGGCTGTCAGGTAGGGTGCACCTGTCGCCTGAGGATCCGTATTCGCCGGTCCGCCTGTGCAATACAAGGTTACATCTTCCGGGAACTTAACGTCTGTAATATATTGATGCACGAAGTTGATGTACTGCACACAAGTACCTGTATTCCCACTTCCATCCGTTACCTTCCATACCCGTTGTGCATACCCGACATAATCATCATCACAGGTCAGGTCTACCCAGGTATCATGGTAGGTCAGGCTATTGATCAGGCAATTCTCATTTACCATAGGATAAGCATCGTCGATTCCGAGCACATCCAGCAGATATGCCGGTGACAGATCCGTAACGGGACAGATCAGTTCTATATCCTTACAGATCAGTTTGGGGTTCAGGTTGTCTTTTACAATAATAGTCCCCATACAAAATACTCCGGTGCAGTTATCGGTCACCCGTACCATCAGAGTCATGCCGATATGCGAACAATCCACCTTATTGCCGATGCTGACTCCGTTTACAAATACATCTACCGTAAACATCGAATCAACATAGGTTCCTTCCAGGATCATGTCTGGCAGGATCTCGACCATGCCATCACCGTCCAGAGCGATCATCACATTATCATTACACACCAGTCCGTCAAAGGGCTGGAAATACAGTAAAACCTGATCCTGGACCGGCGAGCAAGGTCCTGGCGGGTCAGCGCTGGTCAGCGTCAATGCTACCGCGCCATTCATGCGATCCGCCATACTGGGCACATAAAATTGTGCACCCGGGAAAGCATTTGTCGGCTGGAAGATCCCGGATCCGGAGGAGCTCCAGGTCCCGGTGGTCACGCCACTGCCATTTGACAGGATGGAGGCGTTCAGTTTGCTCAGGTCAAGGTCGTCTCCCTGACAGATCATAACATCAGCACCTGCATGTACGACCGGCAGGGTATTGACGGTCACCAGAATGGCATCCACCGCTGCCGGACAAGGGCCTGCCGGATCGTTCGTGGTAAACACCAGTTCAAAGGTGGTCCCGTATTCCGCCGGATTCGGCGTATACGTTGTGATTGGGCTGGAGGGGTTTCCAAATGCGCCCTGTCCACCACTCCAGGTACCGCCGGTGGCACCACCGCTCAGTGACGCCGCCAGGTTCACCAACTGGTTCTGACAGATGATCTGGTCGTTTCCGGCAAATACACCCGGCCGTGGGTATACGGTTATGGTAAACTGGACCGGATCTCCGGTACAGGAAACATCCCCGTCGTCAAATTGAGGCGTAACCGTTATGGTGGCTACCTGAATCGTGTTGCCTGCATTCAGCGCAGTGAACGCTGCAATATTACCACTGCCTGCAGCAGCCAGTCCGATGGATGGATTGTCATTAACCCAGTTGTAAACCGTACCGGGCACCGACCCGGTAAAACTGATTGGTGCAACCTGGTCATCACTGCACACCTCCTGGTTCGACACCGGATCCACCGTCGGTACAGGACCGACCGTTATAGTAAAGGTAACCGATCCTCCCGGGCAGTCTACCCCATTATCGGAAAATGTAGGTGTTACCGTTATAGTAGCAGTTACAGGTGTTACTCCATTATTCACTGCATTAAAGGCAGGAATGTCCCCTGAGCCGGATGCCGCCAGCCCAATGGACGGCTCATCATTGGTCCAGGAAAATACGGTACCAGGTACCGGACCGCTGAAGACCACTTCTGCAGTGGATGCCCCGTCACAGACAACCTGATCCGAAATGGGATCTACTGCCGGGACCGGATTCACCGTGATCGAGAACGATGTCGTCCCTCCTTCACAGGTAAAGTCGTTGTTCGTATAACTTGGTGTAACGATAATGGTCGCCACTTCCGGAGTAGTGCCGGCATTCAATGCCGTAAATGCCGGAATATCGCCCGAGCCTGCTGCGACCAGTCCAATCGTTGTATTATTATTGGTCCAGTTGTATACCGTACCCGGTACTGCACCACTGAATATTACGGGTGCCGTCATTGTTCCGGCACATACCGTCTGATCCGTCACCGGGTCTACCGTAGGCACAGGATTTACCGAGATCGTAAATTGTACAGACGCCCCCGGGCAGTCCGTATTATTATTGCTAAATACCGGAGTAACGGTTATGGTCGCTACTTCAGGAGCGTTGCCGGCATTCACCGCAACAAAGGCAGGGATATTACCCGAACCTGATGCTGCCAGTCCGATCCCCGGGTTATCGTTCGTCCATTCAAATACAGTACCCGGTACCGGACTGCTGAATGTGATCAGCGCTGTCGAATTACCCGCACATACCTGCTGGTTCGAAACCGGTTCAACTGTCGGAACCGGATTTACCGTGATGGCAAACTGCGCAGTAGCACCCGGACAAACAACATTATTATTGGTAAAAACAGGTGTGACGGTTACAGTTCCGACCTCAGGAGTATTGCCGGCATTCACAGCTACAAAAGCTGCAATATCTCCTGAGCCGGATGCCGCCAACCCGATCGTCGTATTATCATTTACCCAATCGAAGACTGTACCGGGTACCGCACCGGTGAAGGACACCGGTGCCGTCATATCGCCGGCACAAACGGTCTGATCTGTTACCGGATCAACAGTCGGAACCGGATTTACCGTAATAGAAAACTCCGTCGGCGGTCCGGTACAGGTGCTGTCGCCGGAAGATACCGAAGCCTGTACGGTAAACGTACTCACCAGCGGATCCGTGCCCGCATTTACAGTTGAAAAGGCCGGTACAAAGGCGCCACCTGAAAGGTCCGTCAAACCGATGGACTCCGGGGTACGGGTCCAGCCTATTGCTGCACCGGGTACATTACTCGCAAAATCGATCTGCGGCACACTGGCTTCTACACAGTAAGTCTGGTCTGCAACCGGATCGACAGCCGGCAAGGGTAAAACCCTTATCATGAAAGTAGCAGCTGTACCGGTACAGGTGATACCATTGGCCGTCACGCTAGGCGTCACTGTTATCGTGGCGACCTCCTCTGTGGTTCCGGCATTCAGGGCGGTGAACGCAGAGATATCGCCCGAGCCGGACGCGCCCAGCCCTATCGATATATTGTCATTTACCCAATCAAACTCCACGCCGGCCGGAGTCCCGGAGAACAGGATTGGCCCGACGTCCGTACCAGCGCACACTGTCAGATCAGGCACAGGATCGATCGTCGGTACCGGCACCACCGTAACAGTGTCTGCCTGGTCAAAGATAGGTTTGGCACAGTCCGCACCATCCAATACCGAAACGGCAGTATATATAGTAGTTTCATCCGGGATGACCGGTATTGTGATCATATCCATCGTGCTGTTACCGTCCATATCGTCCGGAACAACGACGTCAAAGTAGGTCGTATCCGATGCACTGGCAGCCCGTACCGAAACCGTGTAGGGTGGCACGCCATTCAGGCCAGTCACCTTCAGATAGGAAGTATCGCCGGCGCAGATAGCCTCAGGCGCTCCCGGCGCAAGGGCCAGCGCCCCCGATGCATTACAGCACCCGAAAATAAACTCATCCTCCACGCAACCAAAACCAGGTTTGCAAATGGTCAGAATGACTGCCTGCCCCGGATCGGCCACCTCCATGGAATTATAGACCACATTGCCCATATTATCCACAACAGTCAGTTCGGCTTCGACCTGGCCCATATTGGTACCGGAGAACACCACCGAAATAAAGTAGTTGTTGCCGATATTGATCGGGCTGGTACAGTCAGTAGCGCTTCCACCGGGATCCGGATTACCAACGTTGAAAAAAAGCGCGTCGAAATTGCCATTGGACGTCATCAGGTTGATCAAGCCCTGGCAATTTTCACCAAAAGTCTGCCCCATCGGACCATTCTCCAGGTTAAAGACCAGATCCAGGCAACGATAGCTGGGCTGTGCGCCACAACAATTCGTTCCTACCGTCTGGGACGTACAAAACTGCTGTCCCATAATGTTGATCATGGCAGTAGGATCTATGTCAAATTCATAGCGGGAAGGGTTACCAGATGGGTTGCACTGTCCCCAAAGTGCCGGTGCGCTGCCTGTCAGCAGGCACACAACCAAAACAGGTAAAAGCAAACCCGGTCGGTTACCGGCTTTGCGAAGGAAATCTCTAAAAAACAGGGATAGTATGTCCAACCAGGTGCGGGACACACGATAACGGCTATCGAGTCTGCTTTCTCTCATAATACGTGTGGTTTATCCAAATAGTTCTGAGTACGAAAGTAGACCCCTCAACAGGGTTGTCACCAGACAGTTTAATTTTGTTTTTTAAAGGAAAAAAGAAACAAAAACCTTGTTTGTAAAAAAATAAAAGCCTGACAACCAGAATGTTGTCAGGCCCAAATTTTCGCCCGAACGCACACCTTAAGTGTGTATAAAACAGACTTATTTCTCTTGTAATTGCTGTAGTGCCACGGCCAGTGCAACCTGTTCTTCCTCCATATCCAGCTCCCGGAGCAGCGTTAAGGCCCTTGGATTAGGGCTTTTGGCGCGATCAGGTTTATTCAGCGTTGCAGCAGTGGCATTGCCCAAGAGGAGGGGTGAAAAATCCTCCTCCGGTTTGTCTTCTACTTTGGCCAGCATATGGGAGTTTTTACCCGGCGCCAGTAAAACCCCGTCGACGAAGACCCCGAACGGTTTGTTATCCAGCCATATCTCGGTTTCTTTCCCTTTACGGCGCATGATAAACTCATGCTTGCTGGTCCGCACCACCATAACATGGCTTTTGCCTACCCGCTGGCTGACATACGCCACTACCGGCTCTTGGTAAATGGTTGTAAATTGGCCCGACGAAACTGCATTGAACCATCCCGGCGCTTTTTCCTTGATACGGTTGAGGGAAAGCAAACTGAGCATCTCATGATCCCAGGGGACAAGGTCGGATGCCACCGTATTCAACCGGCTGCGCAAGGTCTGCAACATCCGCTTAAATGCCCGGCTCTTCGGATCCAGCGAGAAAGAGCCAAAGGCCCGGCTCAGCAGGTAAACAACCCCGGTTACAAAAAATGCAATGGTCAGTAATACGGTCAGTAAACTAAAAAGTGCACGCATGATGTTTATGGTGTATGCAGGATAAAGCAGTTGCCCGTATGAGCGCGTGATGCAAAGTATGGCCGATTTGGAGGAAAGAGGGCCGGGTTGTTCGGCAAATGTATCATTCCAATCGAAGAATGGCATAAAAACACATCAAACTGTATAATTCCCCATTTCATGAAAGTTTATCAGCCGGCCGACTCCATAGCGCTAGTACACAGCGGGACGGACTATTTTTCCCGGCTGGTCCGGATGTTGGATGATGCCCGGGAAACCATCCACCTTCAGGTATACATTTTTGATGCCGACGAAACGGGGCAGCTGATTGCTGCAGCACTGCTCCGCGCAGCACAACGGGGTGTTCGGGTCTGGGTCATGGTAGATGGGTTTGGTTCCAAAGACCTTCCTGCGCCATTTAGCCGGCAATTGCAGGAAGCCGGCGTGGAGTTCCGCAACTTCCAGCACCTGGTCTCCTTTTGGAAATGGCGGTTTGGACGGACACTCCACCATAAAGTAGTAGTAGTTGATTCTGAACAAGCCCTGGTAGGCGGTATCAATATTGCAAATAAATATCATGGCAGCCCGGAAGATCCCGCCTGGCTTGACTTTGCCGTGTATATCCAAGGCCAGGTTTGCCAGTCCCTCTTCGAATTATGTACCGATATTTTCCGGCTATATTATTGGAAAACCCCAAAACTGAAAATAACCCGCCCGCCCTTACTTCCTGAAGGTCCCAGAACTGGCATGCTTCGGTTCCGGCTTAATGACTGGATGCGGCGGAAAACCGAGGTCTATCAGAGTTACGTACATGCCATTTCCGGTGCGCGGGAATCACTGGTGATCGTAGCCAGTTATTTCCTGCCGGGCAGAAGTGTTCGCCGCCGGCTAAATGCAGCCGTCCGCCGGGGTGTGGATGTACGGATCCTGCTTACCGGTCCTTCGGATGTGTGGCTGGCAGGACCGGCAGAGCAATACCTGGCCTACTGGATGCTTCGAAAAGGTATCCGGATATTTCAATGGGAACGATCCGTGATGCATGGAAAATGCATTCTGGCTGATAACCAGTGGGCCAGCCTGGGCTCCTATAATATTAACCGCCTGAGCAGGTTTCGTAGTCTGGAAATGAATGTGGACATCGTCGATCCTGTCTTTATCCGGCAATTTGGCAACTACCTGGAGGATCTGTTGCTGCGGCAATGCCATGAGGTCACTTCGGAAACACTCCCCGCATTTTCCAGCATCTGGGGCCGGTGGAAAGCCCGGCTAAGCTATCATCTTGCCGTATATCTGATGCGTATACTCTTTCCCGAACGGCGGTAAGCCATGTTGCGACATTTTTGCCCGCTATAGCAATCCTTCTGCCAGCATACCTTCTTTCATGGCGTATACGGAAGTGTAGACCTCCCGCATAACGCCCCGCCGAAGGATATGGCGGATCAGGATCAGCCCCACCACGATCATTTCACGCCGTTCCGGCATCAAATCCTCCCAGGACTCCCGTTCGGCCAGCGTACTGCCGATTACCTGCTCATAGAGCGGATCAAAGCGCTCCACCGGTATGTAGCCATACAACGGCGGCTTGGTATCGGGGTCGAGCAGCAGGTGATCAATAATATCAAAGGCTCCCGCGGCACCGATCAGGGTTGGAGTAGGATGCTGGGCCAAAATGTCCCAAAGTTGGGCCAGGGTGACGTCCAGGAATTGTTCGAGCGCCTTGATCTCCTCCTCTGCGATCGGATCACTTTTGTGAAAGCGGCGAAACAGCAAGGCCACTCCTACCGGGAAGCTATGTTGCCATAATACCTGCTCCCCCCTGGCCAACACCATTTCCACGCTCCCTCCACCAATATCCATGACCAGAACCGGGTTGTCGGGAAAGGGCACCGCCTGGCGTACCCCCTGGTAGATCAGCAGGGCTTCTCGGTGGCCGTCAATCGCTTCTGCCAGAATGCCGGTCTGTTCCCGGACCGCCAGCAGAAATTCAGGCGCATTCCGGGCCGTGCGCAGAGCCGCTGTTCCATAGGCCCGCACGGTATCCGGCATCACTTGATGCGCATCCAGCTGTTGCCGGAATCGCTGCAGGGCCTCCAGCCCCCGGGCAAAAGCCTGGTCGCCAATGTGCTCGATCCCATCTTCCGCCAGTTTGACAAATATGCGTTCGCGCAAAAGGGTCTGCCAATGGCCTGCCGGATGCCGGTTGGCAATAAGCAAATGAAAGGTGTTGGTACCCAAATCTATTACTGCGCGTTTACCCATGGTTTATGACCATAAAAATAACGAAAATTAAGGTCAAAAAACATACATGGTTTGAAACGCCAGAAAATGTTCCCGGAGCGTGTTGGCAAAGTTGGAGCCCGGCTGCCCCGGTTTGTACAAATTATTGACAGCCCGGTGATACCGGAAGCTAAATCCGATATGTTCGGAAGCAAAAAAGCTGGCGCCGATCAGCAGGCAGAAGCTGTTCTTATTCAGGAAAGGTAAGGCCGGTGTTATGCCGGCAATCGAACCGTCGGAATCATCCTGGTTTCCCAGCAGCCGGGCATAGGAAATGCCGGCATTAAAATGGATCCGGTAAAAATCCGGATCTTCCGGATCGCCGTTGGCCGGCCAGTCGTGGTAATGCCATTGTACAGGCACTTCCACATAGTTGAGCGTGGTTTTAAAATAAGGCGGGGTTTTGGCCTCGTTCCGGCTGCCACGCTGGGTAAAAAGGAGTTCTATACTGGCATCTTGTTTGGGCTTCAGTACAATAATACCCCGCAGACCTCCCTGGAGGCCGACCTTGTTGTACCCTGCCGAAGCATCTCCGTCAATCTGGGCTGCAGTGACACCTGCAATAATGCCGGCTTTAAAGCGCTGGGCCCGCAGTGCCGTTCTGCCGGACAGTATAAATATCAGCAAAAGGCCCAACAACAGGAAGGGCTGCCCGGTGGCGGACAAGGAAAAAGGGATCATTCGCATAGTGGTAAATTTTGGATACTTTTGCGCGGCACCTGCCGGCGTGCCGGTAGTGCTGCAGCGAAGATAAAGGCTTATGCGCTATACGCAAACAACATTAAAAAAACTGGAAGCCCTGTTCGGCGAACTGGAATACACGATCCGGTATGAGAAAGGGAGCTTTCAAAGTGGCTATTGTATTGTAGAGCACCGTAAAATCGCCGTCATCAATAAATTCTTTGATACGGAAGCCCGCATCAACTGCCTGCTGGATATCTTGTCAAACATTGCATTCGACGCTGAAGCCCTCTCCGATAAATCCCGGGATCTGATCAACAAATGGGAAAAAGCCCGGCAAGCGGACGATGAAGCGAATGAGGCAGAATAAGCGCGTATTGGGAATTTCCCGCCGGACCAAAAATCTTTCCAGCAGAAATTCCCGAACACGCTAAAATTGTTTGCAGCTCCCACTCTCCTATTTCACGCTGCTGCTTTCATCATTATTTCTGTGGACTGGTTTTATTAAACATATATCTGGCAATTTTCCAGTCGCCACCTACCTTTTCAAAAACGAACAATTCCCGGTTGGCTTCCGGCACGGTATCTCCAGTCGCATGAATCAGTGTAGTTCCTTCCGAACTGGTTGTTGCGAATGCAACATTATTTTCCACCACTATCTCTTCAATGAAGAATTCAATGTTCAATTGGATCTTCTACTGGTTCCTCTGAATTGCCATCAGTCGCTTGATCACTGATATCAACAAAATTTGTATCCGGGTTTGCTTCCGGGG
>SBHD01000289.1 GCA_006226345.1 Bacteroidota bacterium
GCTGGGCGACGCTTAACGGCGCCGAAGCCCTGGGCTTCGAAGATACCCTGGGCAGCCTGGAGGCCGGTAAAACCCCCGGCGTGCTGCTGCTGGAAGGCCTGGAAGCAGACCTCCGGCTGACAGATGCCGTCCGGGTCCGGCGGCTGGTATAGGTTGGCGGGGAAAAACACCGGGCCGGAAAAATTTCTTTTGCCCGGCGCTTGTGCAATTTGAAGAAAAACAGCTTAACTTTGCGGCCCTCCTTTGGAGGATGATTAAGGTATCGTGGCCGAGGGGCTAGGCACAGGTCTGCAAAACCTGCTACAGCGGTTCGAATCCGCTCGATACCTCCGGAAGCCGGCGCAGTGTTGCGCCGGCTTTTTTTATTGGCTAATGTACGATCACCGCATTGGCAACCGGCCGTTCGCCAGCATGATCGAATGTCGCGTTATCCGACGGGCAATTAACAACTCCGTTTTCCGGTTGTCCCTGTATCCACATGGTAGTGGAACCACCGCCATCCAGGTTTATGGCATTGTGGCAACGGAATTTTTCCAGCAGGCGAGTCAGCTCGAACAAAGACATTCCCAGGGCTTCCGCATGTCGGCCATCGACCGTCACCAGCAATACTTCCCCCCGGGCAGTAGTACACAGGCAGGTCCGCGGATGTCGCTGACTGACAAAATCAGAACTCGAGTCGAGCGGTTGGACCATCCCGTCCAGCAAAAGCACAGGCCCTGTGACCAGTACTGTCTGATCGGCCGGCGCAGCATTGTATTCGGCATTAGAACGGGCGTATTCTATGCGGGGCACTCCTTGTGCGGGCAGCACCAACGCGCCGTTCAATTGCGCATGTCCTTGTGCCGGAAGGTCATCGATCGTCTGTCCGCGCACACGCAGGTAGGTAGCTGAGCCACGGCCTTCCCGTATCCTGAAAAATCCGGCATTGATAGCTGCCAGCGCACCTGCATCCTCCCCCAGCACACTGGTTGGCAGAAAAGTGTCGGTAACAAAGGCCAGTTCCAGTTGCCGCAGCTGTGGATCCACGGCCATCACCTGGATATTTTGAGGCTCCGGGACTGAACGGACCTGCTGTACCTGACGCCAGGACAACCCCGGCGCCAGCCGGACACTCTCCCAGCGTAGTGGAGCACAAGCGGCAATCAGAAGGAGGAGAATAAAGGGCAGCGGGTTTAGTATCTTTTTTATGGCATTCATCCTGTAAAAGGGATAATAAACAAAAGCAGACAGTTGAACACTTCGGAAGGATTCCGGACTATCCAGCTGTTTTTTTCCATTATTGGTTTACCTTCAAGCAGTGTTTGCGATTAAGTGATGTCAAAGGTAATCCGGCATTTACCACGATCAGGTGCCGGTTCCCGTTTTCGATCCACCTACGCCTTATATCGTATGCTGCACAAGATCCTGCTTTTCGCCACTTTACTGTTCTCTGTACCAGCATTAGCCCAACGGGCCGAACTCCGCCTGGTAAATACCTCCGAACGAACACTCGCCATCAAAGTAATACAACAAACGGACACCGGAGGAGTACTTCATGCATCCCTGACCATTCCTCCGCTGGGACGAACTACCGAATACTTCTCCCAAACCGGTCACTTTTTCCTCAAGACCAAGGCCGAACTGCAAGGCCGGGAAACCGTGTATACCAAAGGCAACCCTTTTAAGGTATATGTAGGATCCGACGGGTATTCGGTACTGACCGTAACGTACTCTATTACCGAGAGCAATACTGCCAGTCCGCTTGAAGGCCAGCGGATCAGCAAAAGTGAATTTGACCGGGATGATTGAGGCCGTTTTCCTGATAAAACGCCCCGCAATACAAGCAAAACGGGTTGTAAAACCCATACACCAAATGCTAATATGGCCGAAACACTTAAAAATACTGCTCCGACCTGTACAGACAAAGATGTGCTGCTTTGGCTTTCGGAAGGCACTGTGGAATCCGAGAACAAAGCCATCACGTGCCTGTACCGGCGGCTCCTCGAAAAACTGCGCCCGTGGATCTTTGGCAAGGGCGGCTCGGACGATGATCTGCATGATGCCCTGACCGATGCATTGACCAGTTTTATTTGCATCTTCCGGGAAAAGAAATACCGGGAGGAAGGCAAGCTGGAGCATTATGTTTACCGCATCGCACAATACAAATACTACGATGCCTGCCGGAAACGGGGTCGGGATCCATCCCGGCAATCTATCGAAGCACTCTTCCCAAATGGTGTACCAACGGAAATCTCGGAAGATCCCCAGGAGGTAGCGGAGCAACGCACTGAAACAGAAGCCTACCAGTCCAAACTTGAACATTGCCTGGATCAGATCGGAGAACGATGCAAAGAACGACTCATCCGGTTTTGGTACCTTGAACAAAGCCATGAGGAGATCGCAGCAGCCATGGGCGACAGCAGTGTGGATTCGGCCAAAGTGATGAAAGGGAAATGCCAGCGCAAACTGGAAGCCTGTGCCAACTCAACACCAAAATAACTGAACAAAAAGAACACGATCAATGGAAAAGATAGATGATCAACATATTGAAGACTACCTTCGGAACAAACTCCCGCAGGAAGAGCGCCAGGCCTTTGAGGCCGCCCTGGCCGCAGATCCCGACCTGCGCCAGCGCACCGACGATATGCGCCGCCTAAAGGACCATATCCGGCAGTCTGCCCGGCAGGATATCCGGATGCGGGTGGAAGCCATACGGGATACGATCCGGGCAGAAGAACAGGCACCTCCCTCCTCCAGGCAGCCACGATCCTTCCCCTGGCGGTTAATCTTTGAACTGCTACTGGCAGCCGGCCTGCTCTGGTTCGGCTACCAGTATTTTTCGCAGCCGGAAGAGCCCGAAGTTCAGGAACAGGAAACCCAACCCGCCCCGGCCACTACTGCAGAGAACAAACCACCTGTTGCAACCCCACAATACGAGCAGCTTTTCCAGGATACCATACCCGGACCGGGTATACCGACACAACTTACGGTATTACTTAAACCCGGCATCCAACAGCCCGGCCAGCCTGTTTATGCCCTCGAACCCGATGGCGGCGGTTTGTGCCTGTATGTACACCCGGAGGATGGTTTTTGGAAAAACCCAATGGAAATCACGCTGAAAAACGGGAGGTATTTCCTGACCATCGGCAAGCGTCAATACCCCCTCCGTGCCGATGGGGAAGAGCATGACCTGCCTGTCAGGTAGCCTTCCATTCATCACTACAAAACCCGATCTGTATGAAAACACGCTTTTTTACCGTATTGCTGACCTGGTGCACTGCACTGCCCTTCTTACAGGGCCAAACAGACACCCTGCCGCCACTGGGAGGAATTATCCTGGATGATTCGATCTATGCCCGTACCGGAGAGGTTCGGGCAGTTGTCCGTTCCAGTGCCGCAGGCAGCGCCAAATCACTTCTGCCAAAAACGGCCTTCCAACCCTTTAATCAGCGTTGCGAACTGTCCTGTGGCAGCTGTGCCGTCACCATGGCCGTAATGATGCGCCTGAAAATACGCTGCGACGCCCGGTGTAACTGCGAGAGTCCGCAACGGGTATTTTCCTGGTCGTACCTGCACAATCTTTTAGTCAAAAAGTTGGGCCCCAACAACATACACCTTACCAAAGTGCTGGACCTGCTGAAAGTCCGCGGAATTCCACTGGCCAAAGTTTTCCGCAATACGCCCTGCAGTCATATACTTATACCGGACTCCACCGTCCAGGCCGAAGCTGGCATTTACGGATTCTGGACGTACGAGCCGATCTTCATCCCTAAAAGGCTTTTTTCGGGGACGCAGGAGGAGGCCGAACGCCAGTTTCGGGCACAAATGACACCGCGCACCATTGCCTGGATCGACCAGGATGTACCGGTGATCATCGGCATGTCGGTATCCGAAAGTTTTCGCAGCCTGAAAGCCGATAGCTGTCGATGGATACCACCGGCAGTGCTGAACACCAAACTGGGTCATGCCCTGCTCGTGACCGGCTATGATGACCAACGGCAGGAATTCCAGTTGCTCAATTCCTATGGAACGAACTGGGGTTGCGACGGGGTCATGTACATCAGCTACGCCGATTACGAACGGGTAGTAAAAGAAGGATATGTACT
>SBHD01000369.1 GCA_006226345.1 Bacteroidota bacterium
ACCTTTGATAATAATTTTTTTCATAGTCAGAAGTTGGTTGGTAATGTTTTCAAGTAAAGATGCGAGCGGTAAATTATATTAAGACGGGTTGTACCTATTGCGGCAGGTCTTCCACCGCGATATCCAGATTAAAATTAAAAGTGATCAGGTCATCCACCTGAATGAGTCCGAATAAAGCCTCTGGCGGATCGATCCCATATTCTGTCATTTTCAGTGATTTGGAACCGCGTAAAGTGAAACTGTTCTTCCCGGAAACCTTATACTTGGCATCGATAAACTGTTCTTTGGTGACATTCGTGATGGTCAACCGAACTTTTGCCTTTACATCGAACCATTGACTATGCCCCCCATTTTTTAAATGTTCCGGATCGAACCAGGTTTCAAGTAATTCGATCGTAATGTATGGATAGGATTCAGCCTTGAGGGCTTTGTGCATATCCCGGTCCATTTTGGCATTCTTGCAATTGAATTTTCGGGTGGTCATCCGCAGCCGGGCCTGACTGAACCGGGCGTGATTTTCGTCACTCTCCACCACCAAAGACTGAGGATAATAGCGGTCTTCACAGTCACACTTGAATGTATTGACATTCGTTGTGCCGGTTAAAAAGAGTTGGCTGGAATTTTGGATTGAAATGCGCTTTTTCTCCGGTGCATTACCGGTTTGCGCCACAAATGCCTGTCCGGTTATAAGGATTAAAATTAAGGAGATAAGAGCAATCCTTTCGGGTTTCATGGATGAATAATATTGAATGGTTGTTTTTCCAACCAGATTTTAAAAAGGCCCTATGGCCTGTAGAGACCATAGGGCCACAATTCCGGAAAATCCGTTTTTACCGGGGGAATTAGAATCCAATTACTGCTTCAACCATAAAGCCGTTGAATTTACCTTCTGAGTTGATATTAGATTTTTCCCAGTCGTTGTAATTCTGCTGTACATATTCTGCTTTCAGCAGCATGTTCTTGGTTACGAACCAACCAGCGGAGAACGCCAGGCGATCGATAGAAGCGCTGTTGCCAGTGCCTTCAATGTCGTCGCCGCTTACCTGGTTGTAACGGGCGGCTACATACAGGTTCTTGCTGGCGAGGAAGCGATAAACTACTTCAGCTTCGATCTGCTGTACGGAAGTATCGTCTTTTACATCCGGGTCATAGTCACCAGCCGAGTTGCGGCCGAAAGCCTGTCCGGAAGCCCTCTCATACGTAGCAAACAACTCAAGTCCGCCAAACTGAATGAACGGGCTGACCTGGAACGACATTACCTTGTTCGTGAAGCCCGGGTTGAACCGTGCGTTGAACGCTGCATTGGCATACGAAGCATTCACGTAGGTACCCGTAGCACGATCGCGGATAATAGCAGGTCCCATGGCCATGTAGTACCGGGATCCCGTACGGTCACCACCGTAGATCGTGTTCCGGAGCGTATTGCTGTTGTTCAGGAATGAACCGGAGAGACGGAAACGGAAGTCCGGATTGATCTGCTTGTCATAAGCCAGTTTGAGGTAAATAGACGGGCTGCGCTTCAGACCGGCAGCCGGTTCGTCAATGCCTCCATTGATACCACCGGCGGTCAGGCCGAGCATACCCATGAAGTCACCGGCAAATACATAGGCTTCACCACCGATCTCAGTCGTAAAGGCGTCCATGATGTAGTTGCCAACAAACGGGTTCCAGATGGCATTACCGTTGTCTGTACGACGGAACTGCTGGTCGCCAAAGTTAGGCTGGAAGTGACCGATTTTCACGCGAACGTGATCCGTGTACCAGTCCGGACTGCCGAACATCGGGAGTTTGTCGATCTGAACATAACCACCTTTTACCCAGAATTCCTGGTGGTGACGCGATGACATGTAGTTTTCCAATGCCACGCGGATACCATCTTCGATCTGGAAGTCAAGGTTCAGGTTAGCAGTAGCCAGGTTGAAGCCAGGGCCCATGTCCCAGAGCGCGTTTTTGTCACGCGTGTCAGTGGCAGAAACCGGTGCCGGATCGGCGTTGTTTTCGTGCGTCAGTGACTGGAACTGCTGGGTGAAGCTACCACCTACGCGGATCTTGAAGCCCGTGTATTCGGGTTGTTCCGCATTTTTGGAGGGCTCGAAAACGTTGATTCCTTCTTTATCCCAGGGGCGATAGTATTGCAGACTAGCTTGTTGAGCAAGTGCCCAGGATGCGCTGAAGAAAAGCGCGATAACAGTGATGAAAAGGCCGTTTTTCATAACAATAGAGTTGATTTTATCCTTAAAATAATCTTAAATACTTCAGAGCGAGTCCTTTATGAAGGCTTGAGCGTGAGCGTGAAAACGATTTCCACTTCGTCACCTACCGTCATGGTGCCCAAGAGGGCAGTTGGCGGTTCGATGCCATAGTCGGTCATTTTCAGTTTTTCCGAGCCACTGAAGGTCAGGCGGCCGTTGCTTTCACTCCCGCGTACATAGAGGCTGATCGTGCGGGACTTACCGGCTATCGAGAGTGAGCCGCTGGCATTGACATCATTTTTGTCTCCTTTGTTGGTGACGGTGGCTTTGCTCAGTTTAAAGGTGATATTGGGATACTTGTCAGCATTCAGCGCCTTGTAGGTTTTGCCATCCATGATCGAGCCTTTGGAGGACTTGATCGATTTTACCGGAATTGTTACATCCAGTGCATCTATGGACTGCAGGCCGGCATCGTTCAGTACGAACGTACCACTGGCGCGAACTTCAGTTACATCAGATTCCCAGTCGTGAAGATTGGAGGAGCCTTTGATCGTCATTTTGACGCTGGCGGTGCGGAAGCTGCTTTGCCCAAAGGCAAAAAACGCGGACAGGACAAAGAGCAGAACTAATTTGACTTTCATCTTTTAAACAAGTTTTGCACAAATGTATCGTTGCGAAAAAACGCCGTTTAGTGACCTGCATCAGAATTAGGTTTGATCTTCGTCATACCCTTTTGAATGCTCTTTGCATTTCAGCCCGAAATGCCTGAACCGATTAAAGAAATATGACTATTTCCACTATTGAAGGTGCTTTTGGTCACCAAATCTGGCAGTCCGGAGGCTCTTTTCCCTGTAATATTCAACTACCCGCAATCCGAAAAGAGCATTCAGGAAACAGAAAGAACTGCTAAACCGCCAAAGTCCGGTTTTTACACATTCTTCCGGGGCAGACCGCAGCGAACATGTTACTTTTGCCGTTCCAAGCAAGGTGGAATTTCTGCCGGCACAATGCGACTTAACTACTATATTTTATGATCAACAAGCAGATTCTGGTCCCTGGCATCCTGTGTTTCCTGTTTTTCAGCCTGCCAATGGCAACAGCACAAAAATTTCCGGAACACCGGGAAAAGGATCCCCGGATCTCCGAACAAGCCATGTTGTTTCATACCAGCATGGGCGTTCACGTTCCTGCCGGTGACCTGGCCGACCGGTTTGGGACCAATGGAGCCATAGGCGGCGGATTGGAATACCTGAGCAAAGGCAACTTTATCCTGGGGGCGGAAGGACATTATCTGTTTGGCGGGCAGGTAAAGGACGACCCTCTATCCATTCTGCGCACTCCGGAAGGAGACATTATCGGGAACAACCAACTCATTGCAGACCTGGCACTGCGCGAACGCGGTTTTTATCTGGGCGGCCTGATCGGCAAACTCTTCACCATGGGGGAACAGCGAACCGGCATACGGCTGACACTCGGGGCGGGAGTATTCCACCACAAAATCCGGCTACAGGACAATACCAACAGCGTAGTACAGGTAACCGGTGACTATGCCAAAGGGTACGACCGGCTTACCGGCGGAATCGCTCTTAACCAATTCCTGGGCTGGCAACAGCTACCCGGCAAAGGAAAACTAAACTGGTATGCAGGCCTCGAGTTGAACCAGGGGTTCACGAAAAGCCTCCGCAGCTGGGATTTTTCAGAAATGCGCAAACTTGATGGCAACCGCACCGACCTGCGGTTTGGCATTCGCGTAGGTTGGGTCCTGCCATTTTATATCAGCGGTGCCGAAAAAATCTATTATTGAAGTGATTTAAACTTTTCATGCTGGCCGTAATGCAAGCCATTGATCCTGAATACTTCGCCTATTTTTCGTTCCGTACCTGGTTCAGTA
>SBHD01000259.1 GCA_006226345.1 Bacteroidota bacterium
CGCCCTGCAGCGGTCCGTACAACCTGTCGGGTATCCTGTACGATAGCATGTTTTACAGCCAGGTCTATTCCAATCCGTTCTTTATCGCTTTCGGGTCGGTGTCGTACCAATATGTGTACCAGGACCTGTACGACGAGATCGTGGAGATGTTCCAGTCGCCCTGGGACAGTATGATCCTGCGTATGCTGGATCGCCGGAATCCGGAATCGAACCTGCGTGACTCGTTGCCGGTGCCGGGCTACCTGATGTTCCAGCCGCCTTACCTGGCAGAGGTGCTCAGCGATTCCCTGCACCCGCTCAATGCCGCGATCCGGGATAATGACCTGTACGATTGGCTGCCACAGGCGCCGGTACGGCTGTACTACTGCACGGAAGATGAGCAGATCCCATATATCAATGCGCTGTTCACAGCCGGTCACATGGCCGGACTGGGTGCCGACATCGACGCGGTCAATGCCGGGCCGTTCGATCACTTTGCCTGTACGCCGTTTGCGCTGATCAATGCCAAATTCTGGTTTGATGAATACCGGACCTCCTGTTTCATCGGGACGGAAGTGTTGGCGGATGCCTCAGGTGTTCAGGTTTTCCCCAATCCGTTCCACGATCAGTTCACTGTACTGCTTTCCGGTACGGCACCGGGCCGGCTGCTGCTGACCGATCTGCTGGGCCGGCCGGTTTACGATGGTGCGGTACGGCAGGAACAGCAGGTGGCGCTTCCGGCTGATCTGCCGCCGGGGACCTATGTGATCCGTTTGGAGGTAGGTGGACAGGTGACGCAGGTGAAGGTGGTGAAGGAGTAGGATATGAGTAGCGGATTAGAGTGATTGTACAACTTTTCAAATTTTTCTTTTCAAATTTCCAATTGGACATTAAGGGAGCTTGCCTGCGAATGGAAGTTGGTGTTAAAGAAAAATTTGAAAAGAGCGATTTGAAATTTGAAAAGTACAGCCACTCAAGAATGTTAAGCCTGTGCCGCAAGGACGAGTAACGTTTTCCCTGTACCTTTGAAACCGGATATATACCCGACACATGAACTACTTTGACCGTGCCGTCCTCCACCTCGATCTCGATGCCTTTTACGTGGCGGTCGAGTGTCTGCGCAATGATGATCTGCGTGGCAAGCCGCTGCTCATTGGCGGCAGCAGCAATCGCGGGGTGGTAGCTTCCTGCAGTTATGAGGCGCGGGCGTTCGGGGTACGATCGGCCATGCCGATGAAACAGGCCTTGCTGCTGTGTCCGGATGCCGTGGTGCTGAAAGGCGACATGGAGGCTTATTCCAAACATTCCGCGCTGGTGCGGGAGGTGATCGAAGACCAGGCGCCGTTGTTTGAACAGGCCTCGATCGACGAGTTTTACCTCGACCTGACGGGCATGGACCGCCATATCGGCTGTTGGACCTGGAGCACCGAACTGCGGCAACGGATCATGCGGGAAACCGGCTTGCCGTTGTCATTTGGCCTTTCGGTCAATAAAACCGTCTCGAAGGTCGGGGCCGGAGAGGTAAAACCCAATGGGACCAAACTTGTGCCGGCAGGTACCGAAAAACTGTTCCTGGCGCCGCTGCCGGTGGGTAAACTTCCCTCGGTGGGCCGCGAAACCGAACGCCGGCTGGCGCTGATGGGCGTGCGTACCTGCCAGACCCTCAGTGAAGTGCCGCCGCGCCTGCTCGAGCGGGAATTTGGCAAGCACGGGCTGTCGATCTGGAAAAAAGCCAACGGCGAAGACAACAGTCCGGTCGTACCGTACCGGGAGCAGGATTCGATCTCTTCCGAGCGCACCTTTCATACCGATACGATCGACCTGCGCTACCTGCACGACGAAATCCGCCGGCAAACGGCCCAACTGGCCTATGAACTGCGGTCGCTGAACAAGCTCACCGCCTGCGTAACGGTCAAACTCCGGTATTCAGACTTCAATACCTTTACCAAACAATCCACCATACCCTATACCGCCCAGGATGCTATCCTGACCGAGCATGCACTCGACCTGTTTGACCGCCTGTACGAACGCCGGCAACTGATCCGCCTGGTGGGCGTCCGGTTCAGTGCCCTGGTTCCCGGTTCCAGCCAGCTCAATCTGTTTGACGATACGGAGAAAGAATCGCGCCTGCTGGCCGCCATGGACAAGATCCGGGACCGGTTTGGGAAAAATGCCGTGCGTAAAGGAGGCAAGTAAATTTAAAAGGCAAAATGTAAGATGTAAAAGTAAAAAGGTTCTTGTCGGTGTACTGTATCCTGGCAACATGAATGACGCCAATTACCTGATCTTCGCAGCCAACCTTTTTACTTTTACATTTTACATTTTACATCTTACATTCCTGTGAGGCGTCTGTTCCTGTTTCTGGGTCTTTTCTTTCTGCTGGCGGATACCGGCTTTTCTCTGCTGCAGCATTTGCAGATGCCGCTGGACGGCGATCTGGCCGGTATTGTACTGCCCAGTGCCTGGTACAGTGAGGTATTGCGCGACCCGTTCGGGTTTTCCGTGCTGTGGGAGGGGAAGCGTTATGCAGCCACCAACCGCTTTTTTGTGCATTGGTTTATGGGCGTGTATTTCCGGCAGGTCCCGCTCTTTTTGCAGCATTTTACCGATCCGGTCGGAAGTGTGTATCTGGCGGCAGCATTGTTGAAAACCGGCATACAGGTGGGCATCGCCTGGTTGCTGGCGGCGTATATCAGCGGTACGGGCAATCCATTGCGGAAGGGCTTTCTGCTGGCGGCAGTGTTGGTGGTTCCTCTGTTTCAGCATACTGCCTACGGGGGCACGATGGGGGTGATCAGTCAATCGGTTACCTACACCTGTTTTTATTCGCTGCCACTGGGGGTACTGCTGTTGTTCCTGCTGCCTTTTTACCGGGCCTGGCAAAAGGGCGGCGGACAGCCTTTGCATTGGTCTGTTGTAGTTGTTCTGCCGGTACTGGCGGTGGTGTTGGCGTTCAGCGGACCGTTAGGGGCACCTGCAGGATTGCTTGCAGGTGGTCTGGGCCTTGCCGGGTTGCTTAAAAGAGCAGCGACAGATCGACGGTGGTTAAGCGAGTTGCTTCAACCTGTTCCCCGGCCGTTGCTGTACACCGGTACATTCTTTATGCTGCTTTGCCTGTACACCTTGTACATCGGACAGTTCAACCTGGAAAATGAAACGGCAAACCTGCCGCTGTGGGAGCGGTATGCCCGCCTGCCTGCCGGTCTGTTCAACCTCCTCACGATTCGGTTGGGGCTGCCGCTGTTGGTGTCGGCGGTTGCACTGAACGGCTTTTTGCTACACCGTCAGCAGCAACTGGGTGATGAGCAGGCCGCTGTGGTACTGCGTATCCTGAAAGGGCTGGCGCTTTTTTCCGTCTTTTTTATCCTGTTGCTTCCGCTGGGCGGTTACCGGGAATACCGGCCGAACCTGATCCGGCAGGATACGTTGTTGCCGGTTATTCTATGCCTGGTATTCGGGTTTGGGTTGTCGGCATTCCGGTTGCTTCAGGTTGGTTCCGGGCTGTTCCGGAAGCGGTATTCGATATTTGTGGTTGCGGTGCTGGCCGTGTTTACGCTTGCCGATGCCAGCCTTACCAGGGAAAACCGGTGTGAAAAGGCTGCGCTGGAAACGATCGCCCGGTCGCAGGAGCCGGTCGTCCGGCTGTCGAACGATTGCCGGGTGCTTTCCTGGGTCCGGATCACCGATCCCCGGGACTCGGAGATGAACGGCCGGTTGTTGTTGCTTTGGCAGGTGACGCCGGAGTTGCGGTTGTATTACCAGGAGTGAGGGGGGATAAGGCAGGTTGTGATGGTGTCGTGTAGATTCCCGTGTTCATCCCCCAGCCCCCTTCAAAGGAGGAAACTGTCCGGCTGTGCCGTCCAGTATCCGGTGGGTATGCGGAGCGGAGCGAAGCAAAATTCCCCCTTTGAAGGCAGGGGTGATTGGTTCTAAATTGGGCACGTGGGTTTTTTTAAAATTCCCGACCAGGTTATCCTTCCCGTTGGTTTGCTCCGCTACGCTGCGCAAATCATCGTGGTACTGCCCGCGTCCAGCGTTTGTGCCAGGCTCTTTGTACCTGCCTGAACATTGGTGATCTCGA
>SBHD01000058.1 GCA_006226345.1 Bacteroidota bacterium
AGTTGATCACAAATACGATCTGGAGGAAGAACACCACCACTGCTGCAACCGTAATGAACTGGTTCAGTTCGGTAAAGTTGCGGAAAGCATCGAACGATGCACCGCCGTCATAATACCGGCGAGGCATACCGGCCATACCGGTATAGTGCATTGGCCAGAACACAGCGTATGCGCCAACCAGTGTACCCCAGAAATGGATCTTGCCGAGTGTTTCATTCATAAACCGGCCGAACATTTTCGGGAACCAGTGGTAAATCCCGGCGAACATACCAAAGAACGCTGCCACACCCATTACAATATGGAAGTGTGCAACAACAAAGTATGTATCGTGCAACTGAATATCGATAGCCGAGTTACCCAGGAAAATACCCGTCAGACCACCGGAAATGAACATGGAAACAAAACCCAGTGCGAACAAACTCGCGGCATTAAACCGGAAGTTTGAGCCGTATACCGTCGAGATCCAGTTGAACACTTTCACAGCCGATGGCACTGCTATTATCAGGGTAAAGACGACAAAGAAATTACTGATGAACGGGTTGACCCCTGCCATAAACATGTGGTGCGCCCATACAATGAAGGACAAGAAGGCAATTGCCAGAATAGAAAGCACCATTGCCCGGTAGCCAAAGATCGGCTTGCGTGCATTTACAGACAAGACTTCCGATACAATTCCCATGGCCGGCAGGATGATGATGTATACCTCCGGGTGTCCCAGGAACCAGAACAGGTGCTGGAACAGGATCGGACTACCACCCACACGGTCCAGGATCTCACCGCCAACCACGATCTCGCTGAGGTAAAACGATGTACCCATGCTACGGTCAAACATCAGCAACAGTACACCTGACAGCAGGACCGGGAACGACAATACGCCGATAATAGCTGTAATAAAGAACGCCCAGATCGTCAGCGGCATACGCCACAGGCCCATACCCTTGGTACGCAGGTTCAGAACGGTCGTAACGTAGTTGATACCGCCCAGCAGTGCCGATACAATAAACATAGCCATCGCCACGATCCACATTGTCATACCGGCAGCGGAACCATCAGAAGCCTGTGGGAGTGCGCTGAGCGGCGGATAGGCCGTCCAGCCACCCGAAAATGGGCCGGTGCTCAGGAACAGGGACAGGAACATCACCACACTGGCAATAAAAAAGAACCAGTAGGAGAAGGCGTTCAACAGCGGTGACGCCATATCACGGGCTCCTACCTGCAACGGAATGAGCAAGTTGGAGAACGTGCCGCTAAGCCCGGCCGTCAATACGAAGAAGACCAGTACGGTACCGTGGATCGTTACCAGTGAATAGTAAAACTCCGGGTCCAGTTTGCCGATGCCTGCATCGTTAACCTGGATCCACTTACCAAGGATCGGCTGAAGCCAGGCCATATCAGCCTCCGGAAAGCCCAACTGGAGTCGGAAAATAATCGACATCGCGGCACCCATAAGTGCCCAAAAAATACCGGTGATCAGGAACTGCCGACCGATAATTTTATGGTCGGTGCTGAAAATATAAGTCGTTAAAAAGTTCGACTGATATTTATCACCGTGATGATGCTCATGAAAATGATCATCATAACCCAGTTCCTGGGTAAGCTTTTCTTCCAACGTTTCAGCAGCAGATACTACTTGAGCCATAGCCTTTAATTTATATTGTGGTAAACGTTCGTTGGGTTCAGTGTTTTTCTGTTTTCGTCAAAAACCGATTTAGAGAATGGTGAACTCTGTCCGCCTGTTCTTGGCCCGGTTTTCATCCGAATCATTAGGTGCAACCGGCTTGGAATCACCATAGCCGGCCGTACGGAGACGTCCGGAATCAATGCCGCGGTCGGTGACATACTTGGCCACCGCTGCCGCGCGTTGCTGGGATAACGTCCGGTTTGCATCCGCGTCTCCCGTATTGTCTGTATGGCCCCCGATCTCAATACGTACCTGAGGATATGCATTGAGAGCAGTGACCAGGTTATCCAGTTCGTACTTACTGTTCGAAGTCAAGGTAGCCGATCCGGTCTCAAATCCGATATGGTTCAAAACAAGGGTCTTGTCAGCTGCATTGGTTGACTCCACGGCACTTTGCATATTCGCGCTGAAATCCTTGGCACGCTGCTGGATTTCAATGTCCAGAACTTTGTCTTTGTTCGGATCCTCATCCTTTCCACGGATCTGGGAGAGATAATAGGACTCCTGTTGGCGGTACCATTCATCGAACTCTTCCTGCGAAACAATACGCAGAATACGTTTCATGGAATAGTGCCCTTTACCGCAAAGCTCGGCACATGCCAGTTCATATTCAAACTTTTCCCAACGCTTGGGTCCGGTAGGATCGGCCAGATCGTAGGGCTCATTGTATTCAGGATATTTGCGAAGTTCAGCACGGTACTCCGTAGTTGTTTTGATCGGCGTAAAGACAAAATACGTCGGCATACCAGGTACTGCATCCATTTTTACCCGGAACTGCGGCAGGTAAAAGTTATGTAACACATCCTTGGCCTGAATACGTACACGTACCTTTTTACCAACCGGCAGGTACATTTCCTGGCTGACGATGACATCGTCCCAGTTCTTGGAATCTGTGAAGTCCTGGCCCAGCTGATTAGCTGCGGAGGTCAGTTTAAAGTCCCGGGCACCGATTTTACCATCCTGTCCGGGGTACCGGATAATCCAGTTGAACTGTTGACCGGTGGCTTCAATCTCAATATAATCTTCATCTTCACCGACATCTGCCATTACCGTATTCCAGGCGTTGAGGCCGCGGACTACCAACAAGGTCATCACCACCGCGGGCACAGCCGTCCAGATCACCTCCAGGCGGTTGTCGTGTGCGATGAATTCGGCTTTGCGGTTTTCACTCCAGCGGTATTTGTAGGCAAACCAGAACAAGGCAATATGGGTCAGGATAAAAACAATCCCAGTGAACACAAGCGTCACAAAGAACATGTTATCCAGCACACCGCCGTGCTCAGATGCTGCCTGATGTGGTCCATAGCCCAGCATCTGGTTTTTGTACATCCAGGCCGAAATAACCACAGCCAGCAAAAAGACGACCATGAATGCCATGGATAACAAACCATTCCATTTGCTGCTGTCGCGCAGTGCTTCGCGCTCGCCTTTGATCTGCGCCGTCAGTTCGGTGATCTTCCCGATTTGCACCAGAACGATCGAGATCAGAATGATACAGATAATTATGATAAGACCTGTCATCGCAATTTTTTTTCTAAAAACTTAGAATAAGCGGGTTTGTTTGGAGTATTCGGGAATTAATTAAAAAAATAGACTGTGTCTGAAAATTATTTTACGAACTAATGACCATTAATGGTCGTGTCCGCCATCTTCACCCTCCAGATAAACCCCTGTAGAGTGATGCAGTGTTTCCTCCAAGTAGGGATCTTTCATTGGCAACAATGGAGCGCGTTCCAGCTGACGGAAGAAGAAGAACAGGAACAGACTCAGGAACCCGATCATCACTCCGATTTCCTGTATACCCGGAATCGTATAACCTATTTTGAAGCCCGACAGTGCATCGTGGTGCGCATCACCGTGTGCATCAGAATCATGAGCATCAGCACCATGGGTAGCTGCATCACCATGGGCAACGCCCTCATCGTGTGACTCAGCCGGTGCTTCCGAGTGCTCAGCACTGGTCAGCGGAGCGGCTTCCTGATGATGGTTCGCTTTGCCTTCCGAGAGTTCCATTGCTTCATGCGCTGCAATGCGGGCACCCGGCTTGATCATGTAGAAAAAGTCCCACCAGTGGCCGAAAAATACCAGCAGGCAGACAAAGAACATCGTTCCGATCTTGCGTTTGGTATCGTTACGCATCAGGATGAGGAAAGGCACGACAAAGTTCAGCAGCATGTTCCCCCAGAAAAGCACCGGATAGTTTTCCATCCGCTCTTTGAAGTATATAGTCTCCTCTCCTACGTTAGCATACCAGATCAGCATAAACTGGTCGAACCACAGGTACATCCAGAAAACACTGATACCAAAAAGATATTTACCCAGATCATGCAGGTGATCAGCCGTTACATACTCCAGATAGCCTTTA
>SBHD01000348.1 GCA_006226345.1 Bacteroidota bacterium
GCCGCCGGCATCCCGAAATGTCTGGATCCCGCTTTCAGCGGAGATACCGGCGCCGGTCAGAACGATCATCTTTTTCATGGCACGTGATATTGGAACAGCAGCAGCGGTTACTTGGCTGCTACAGTTTTGATTTGAACACCCGCAGGGACATTTCCGGCTATTTAACCGCCATCAGTGAATATACCATCGGTATCTTATCCTCCAGGCCCATGATGCGGTAATTACCGTCAACGCCCTTCACAGTTTTGTCAAAACAATTATAGGGAGAATAACTGTACTCATTCAGAAATTCGAGCTTCAGCCCCTGCCGCAGCAGGCTGTTGATCACCTCGCCTAGGCTGTGGTTCCAGCCATATTCCGTGTAGTGGATCGCGGCCTCGCGGTCGGCATATGTACCTGAGTTTTCGGTTGTGATCACCCCGGCGTTGTGGTACGGGTATTTGATGAACTCCATCCCTTCATCCAGCATCCAGACTACAGGGTGGAACTCAGCCATGTAAAACACTCCTCCGTCTTTCAGAAAATAGGCAATGACCTCTGCCCAACGGTCCAGGTCAGGCAGCCAGCCGATCACACCATAGGAGGTGAACACGATATCGAATTTATCGTCGAGGTGCTGGGGCAGGTCATACACATTACACCGGATGAACCGCGCATCCAGACCGGTTTCAGCGGCAAGTTTGCGGGCCGTCTCAATACTGGCATCGGAGAGGTCGCACCCGGTAACCTCAGCTCCCATCCGGGCCCAGGACAAGGTATCCTGGCCAAAATGGCACTGCAGGTGCAGGAGTTTTTTCCCGGACACATCGCCCAGTTCGCGGAGTTCGATCTCCTGCAGGCTGGTTTGTCCTTTTTTCCAACCCCGGAGGTTGTAAAAATCCGATTTGGCATGCGCTTCCGTGCGCAGGTTCCAGGCCCGCCTGTTTGCTTCAAAATATTGGTCTGTCATGATCTTTAATACTGTCGTGGAAGGTAACGCGCCGGACCGGCAATTGGTTCCCGCGCTTTAAAACCGCCGCTCCAGAGCGATATAGCCCGCCTTCATCTGCCATAACGGATCCTCCATGCGCATCCGGCGGGAAATGACCTCCGGGTATACATTCAGGGTCTCATACCCTTCTGCACGTACCCGGACGCCCGGGTCGAAATTATACGACTGCAGTACTGGGTAAGCCATTTTTAAGGCATCCGGAATTTCCGGCAAACGATACGTGACGGAACCATTGTTGGTGGGTGCCACCAAAGCCTCCCAACTCAGGTGCGGTGTTCCGCTGTGGGTACGGGTGAACGACAGCAGGTCGATAAACCCGCTGCATTGGATCGATACCCAGCGTTTATCGGCTACACTTGCCGAAAGAACATCAAAACCAGGCGATTGCAGTTGGGTGGGCAGGGTTTCAAAATACCAGTCGCAGGTGTAGCCGTAGCTGCCAGGAGTATTGTCATACCCGGAAAAACGCAGCCGGTATCCGGTAAAGGGCACGCCCGGCGGTTGAAATACCGCCAGCTGGTCGAAAACAGGTATCGCCCCGCCTGGTGCACGGATCAGGTCGCCGATGGACAGGAATTTTTTCTGATCCAGGTCGAGCACGCCGTCGAGCTTGTACTCCCAGTCAACCAGAAGCGGCAGAGAGACCTGCCCGACAGGACCGGCCAACTGTGGCAGCACCGAGGCATCGAGCGTAGTATCGACCGAGCCCTCACTGATACCATCAAAGTACGCATATCGCCAGTTGGACTCTCCATTGATCAGCAGACGCACCCAGAATTGCCCGGTGTGCAGGATCCGGTACTCGCCTGCAAAATTGTTATCAGACTGAGGCCGTGCAAAGGTCAGACCATCGGGCACAATGATGGAATCAATGGATGTGACTCCGGTAAACGTGACCGACAAGTCCGTGGTTTGGGTGTAAAACAGGTTGCGGAAATAGATATTCGCCTCGTTAAAAAGGTTGGTATAGGTAGTGACGGTGATCGTGGTATCCCGCAATCCGGTACCGGGCGCTACGAGGGTTTCGACTTTTACCACCGTACAATCAAACCGCTCCCCAGGTTGCACGTCGGAAAGGGTCAGCTGTGCCGTATCATTTCCGGGAAGCCATCGAAATCCCAGCACTTTACCGTCCGCATCGGATAAAAAGGCCGCATACTGTGCTTCCAGGATATTGAAACTGTTGTGAAAGTTGACCCGGAACGTAGTAGTATCCGGCGGCTCAGGGTTGTCATTTTTCCGGCAGTTGCTGAAAACAGCCAGGCTAAGCCCGAGCAGAAGAATAATGCGACTATGCATAGTGGTGGTTTCGGAGTAGCCCACAGTAGGTAACCGGCTCCGGGCATACTCTGTGCGGATTGGGTTAAGGATGTCTGCAAAAATACGGGAGCCGGACGAATAAAGTTGAAGTAAAAACGCTGGATACCGGTCAAAACGCCGTTTTTTCGCCTCTCCGGAATCGACTTTCCGGCCTATGCAGATCTAAATACCTCACTAGTAACTACCTGGGAAATGAATGCAGTAGCTGTTTTTTGTGGCGCCAACAAAGGCAATCAACCCTGGTTTGCAGAAGCCGCAACCGAACTGGGCAAGGAACTGGCAAGCCGGAATATTCGTGTGCTCTTTGGCGGCGGCAGTGTGGGCCTTATGGGTGTTTTGGCAGATTCAGTGCTGGCACATGGCGGTCCTATTACCGGTGTGATCACCGATCAGCTCCACGAACTTGAACTCGGACACACCGGTATCCGGGACATGATCGTGGTCGAATCCATGGCCGAGCGCAGGACCCTGCTCATAAAAGGTACCGACGGTGTGATCACCATGCCCGGCGGGTACGGCTCCATGGATGAGCATTTTGAAGCACTCACCCTGGCGCAACTGCACCAATACCGCAAGCCTGTAGGCCTGCTCAATATCCGGGGGTACTACGACCCCATGCTGCGCATGCTGGATCAGATGGTGCAAAACGGCTTCCTGCGGCAGCAGAACCGTGAACTCTGCATCGCCGCACCCACGGTAACCGAACTGCTGGATAAAATGACGGCGTATGAGTACCGGGCGGTGGCCAAGTGGCTGGAGGAGGATTGATGTTTTAAAATTTCCAATTTGAAAAGAAAAATTTGAAATTGGAAAAGTCTGCTTACCTGCCGGATATGCGGTATTTTGATAAACACGCCCTCTACCCTCCCCTGCTCCGGACCGCTCCGGAAGCCGGCCTGGCATTCGTGGTAACGATCCCCTGCCACGACGAACCGGACCTGTTGCTTACCCTGGAGACGTTGAGGGCCTGTACCCAGCCAAAACAACCGGTGGAAGTCCTGGTCGTAGTGAACAGTGCTGAAGACTCCCCTACCGGAGTAAAAGCCCGTAATACCGCCACCGTTGAACAGGCAACCGCCTGGGCCAGGAGCTGCAGCCGTGCCGACCTGCAGTTCCACATCCTGCATTTTCCTGACCTGCCCCCCAAGCATGCCGGGGTCGGAATGGCCCGTAAGATCGCAATGGATGAAGCGGCCCGCCGGCTCACAGCAGCCGGAAACCCGGCCGGTGTGATCGCCTGTCTGGACGCCGATACACAGGTGCAAACAAACTACCTGATAGCCCTGGAGGATTTTTTTGCGCAACACCCCGGCTGTCCGGCCGCCAACATCTACTACGAGCACCCCATCAACGGCAACGCCTATACACCCGAAATTTATACAGCGATCACGCAGTACGAACTGCACCTGCGCTACTATGTGCATGCCCTGCGTTGGGCGGGTCTGCCCACCTCTACCCAAACCGTCGGATCTGCTATGGCCGTACGGGCCGACGCCTATCAGGCCCAGGGTGGGATGAACCGGCGCAAGGCCGGAGAAGACTTTTACTTCTTACACAAGTTCTCACCACTGGAAGGTTTTGCCGGGATCACCGCAACCACCGTGATCCCGTCCCCCCGTATTTCACACCGGGTGCCTTTTGGTACAGGCAAAGCGATTGGGGATATACTCGGCGGCGTGCGGGCCTCCACCTATGCACCGGCAGTTTTTCAGGACCTGAAAGTTTT
>SBHD01000273.1 GCA_006226345.1 Bacteroidota bacterium
AAAAACGACTATACCATCACCGGCTTTTTTGACAACAACACCGCCGTTCAGCCGGAATACCGGGGCATCCCCTATTTAGGTGATCGGGCAGCCTTTTTGGAATGGGTGAAAACCCTGGGCTCAGAGAAGCCCGGCTTTATCGTCAGTATTGGTCCCGGGCACGGTGTCGTCCGGCGCCAGATACAGACTGAACTTGAGGCACACGGCCTGCAGCCTGTTACTGCAATCCACCGCACGGCCTTTGTTGCTGACAATGCCCGGATCGAAGCAGGCAGTCAGGTGTACGCCAATGCCACTGTTTGTGTAGATGCCCGGATCGGGAAGGCCTGCATCATCAATACCCGCGCTTCTGTCGACCACGAATGTATCGTGGAAGACGGCGCGACCATTGGGCCGGGCGCCACCCTGGCCGGACTGGTGCAGGTGGGTGAAAACGCCGACATCTACACCGGGGCGATTATCCTGCCCCGGGTACGGATCGGTGCAGGTGCTGTAGTTGGAGCAGGCGCTGTAGTACTGAAAGACGTGCCGGATGGCACAGTCGTGGTCGGTAACCCGGCCCGGCCTTTGAATAAGAAAATGTAATAAACCGGAGTTATCCGGCTAGGCCAACCCGCTCCTCGCCGGAAACATACCGAAACATGAAAGCATGAAGTGTTTGTTTTTAGCGCCGTTGCGATATCCGTTTATCCAGTCCATTATCTCCGGACTGGAGGAGGCAGGTGTGGAACTACGATCGGTGGATTACCAGGACTTCTTCAGTGCCCGCACGAACAGGTGGTATAATAATTATAGCGCGCTTCCGCGGAAGATCCGGAACCTTTGGGAAGAACCTTATATCCGGAAAACCAATGCGGAGTACCTGCGGATCTTCCGGGAATACAAACCCGACCTGGTTTTTATTTACAACAACCAACTGGTCGCTCCGGACCTGCTTGCTGAGATCGGCAAAACTGCCCGGATCGCATTCATGCTGGGCGACAATCCACTGTATACGCCGACTAGTATTTATAACCTGCACATTCTGTTCAATGCGGACTATGTGATCAGTCCGGATACCATGTGGCGGGACCAACTGACCCAACTTGGTGTAAAGCAGGTAGTATTTGACTGCTTCGGCTTCAACAGCGCAGTGTACCATCCGATGGAGGTATCGGATGCAGACCGGGAAAAATACCGGTCCGACCTGATCTATGTGGGCAGTGCCAGTAAAACCAATTGGGGATATAAGCGGATCCTGTTCCTGAACGTATTCAAAGATTTTGACCTCCGGGCCTACATAAGTGGTTCCGGCATGGAACGCTGGTATACGTTTTTCCCGGAAGTCGAGGCAAGGATCATCCCACACGACCGCTTTGACGCCGGCTTCAACAACCTGGTGTACAACTGCAGCAAGATCGCTCCGGTGGAACAGGTACCCTCGCTTTTTAACGGTATCCACGTACGGGTATTCGATATCCTGGGCGCCGGAATACTGCCGTTGTGTGAATACAGTACCGATCTGACCGAAGTTTTTTCCGGGATCGATATTCCGCTGATAAAAAATTACCCGGAAGGGGTAGAGATGGCCCGGTTTTGGCTAGATAACGAAGCAAAACGCCTTGAGTGTGTCCGGCAAATGCGCGAACGTGTGGAAGCGCAATATCAGCCGGTCATGGTCATTCGCCGGATGTTGGACCGTCTCTTTACGTGAACGGGACAATACCGGAATACCCATAGACCTGAAAACTGATTTTTAATCCTGCCGCCCTCCTTCGCACGTCTTTCTGACCTGCAATCCGACACCCGATCTGTTATGCAATTTGATAAGCGGCTCATAAATTTCTTCCTTTGGCTAGCCTCGGCGATCGTGGCCAGCTACTTCCTGCCGGAGTTCGTAAAAACGCCATTTTACATCTTTATGCTGATCCGGTATTTTCAGTCAAAGGATGAGGCCATGTGGTTTACCTTTTTTCTGGTATTTTCTGATGGTTTTTGGGGCTTTTTCAACAACTATGAGATCGTATTATCGGTGATTCCCGGGCTTCCACCGATCGAGATCGCCCATTTTTATATTGCGCTGGCACTGGTCAAGGCCTCTAAAAACGGCCCCCTGCCCCAACCCTTGTTTATCCGGTCGTTTTACGTAACCCTGCTTATCTATCTGGTATTCCTTATTGCACAGGGACAGCTACTGGGACTTAATCCGGCACTGAATGTACAGTTCCGGATGATCAAATTCATTTTTCCGCTTACACTACTGTATTCCATTCCCCGGCTGTTCCGGACAGAGGAAGAGTACTACGGTATATTCAAATACATGTTCCCACTGGCATTTGCCGCACTTTTTGCACAGGTCTTTACCATTACGACCGGTCAAACCCCGTCTCAATTCCTGGGCGTCCAACGTGATTTCTGGTTTACGGTGGATGTATCCAAGGGCAAAACTTACCGGGGCTTTTACAGTACACTCGTAGTATTGATGACCTTTTTCGGTGCTATGCATCTGCTGGCCAATAAGAACAAGACCTACAACACCGTATATATGTTTGCCGTGCTGGCCGCTGACCTGATGGTGGCGATCCTTTCTGCCACAAGGGGCTGGCTGTTGGGACTTGGTATGGGCCTGATCTTTTTCCTGTTGTTTGTACTTCGCCTGCCGACCAAACAGGTCGTCCGGATCGGTGGTGCCACTGTTGCGCTGATCGTCGGCCTGATGATGATCCCGGTTGTTAACCAGCAGCTGACCAACGCCATGCTGCGGTTCACAACCCTGGAAAAACTGGCCCATGGCGACGTATCAGCGGGTGGAACCCTGGAACGCCTGGACAAACGAAGCCCACGGGTAATGAACAAATGGAGTGAAACCCCGCTGACCGGATGGGGGTTTTCCGATACTTTTTTTGAATACCACGATTTCCACGTTGGCAATCAAACCATTTTGCTGCACTCGGGCATAATAGGCGCTATTCTGATGGCAGGCTTCTTTATCTTCTTCCACGTAAAACTCATTCTCCTTAGCGTGGGTTTGCCACGTGGCCATCCGGCCAAACAGGCCCTCCTGGTCTTCCCGGTCTTTTTCCCGGGCTGGTTCCTGATCCACTCCACTTCAGGACAACAGTTCGCTTATTATTTGAACCCCGGCAATGCTCTGTTCACTGCAGCCTACTTCGGGCTGGGCGCTTTGGTTTTCCAGAGCGCATTCAAAAAACAACCGAAGGAGCCCTATCACCAGTTTAAAAACACTGTAGATCAACCCCAAACACCCACTCTGACACAATAATCAGCCCCCGCGAACAACACCAAATATGAGAGAACAATCGACTTCGGCCCGGCACCTTCCGGTGCATTATGTGGTATGGCGGTCCCTGCCCGGCGGGGCTGAACTGTCTGTACGGCATTATGTGGAAGGGTATGGGGCAAAACGCCGGTTATACCTCTACAGTTTGCGGGATTCTGACAACGCGGTCTGTACAGACCCCAGGCTTCATTTTGATAAAGGCGCCGATGGTGGCTGGGCATGTTATAAGCGCTACTTCCGGTATTGCCGGGCACATCGGCAAGACATTTTTCACCTGATGAGTACCGGGCCAATTATCTTGTTGCTCACGCTCCTGGCCGGTGTTCGCACGCCCCTGTATCATATCCACGGGACGATCTACTGGAAGAAGAAACTGGACCGGGTCTACCTGAGGATCGCCTGGTGGCTGGCTGGACTATTCCGGATACATTTTGTAGCCAACTCGGAATACAGCGCCGGGATCTTTGATCGCAAAGTGATGCCGGTTCACCCCAGGGTAATCTACAACGGCTTTGATGTCGAACGCTTCTGGGCGCACCGCTCGAAACGGACGCGACTGCGCCGGATAGCGTATATCGGCCGGCTCCAGCCAGGCAAGAACACCGAATTGGTATTATCGCTGTTCGAAGCCATAGCCGACAAGTACCCCGAACTGGAACTGCACCTTGCCGGTGACGGCGCCCTGCGCCCGACTTTGGAGGCTACTGCAGCTAAAAGTGTGCATCGCGACCGGATCGTATT
>SBHD01000309.1 GCA_006226345.1 Bacteroidota bacterium
AGGGTTAAGGTTGTTAGTAATCGCTTCATACCATTAATTGGTTTAGTTATCAATTAAATGTGTTAAAAAACTCAAGCCGGGTGCATGCAATGCAATGCAAGGGCCATCGGAGCGATAACAGACCTTGATAATGGAATAAACAACCAGGCTGTGCCACCCGCGATGGATGACTCCCAGAAGTTTGAATTGGTGAAAAAGCGATTATGGTCAGAGCGGCGCAACAGTGCAGGCGCACTGCGAACGGCGCAATAAAGACAGGCTCAAACAACGTACAAGACGTCATTTACCACTGCAAGCCTGTCTGACTTCAAAAGTTTGACTTGGTAGAAAACTTCTGATTATAAGGAAAGAAATGTGGTCAATGACCATTGGAATGAATCCAAAGGTAAAAGAATTACCTAATTGGCAGAAGAAAAAACAGGGAGCCTGTAAAAATTGTACAATTTGATCAGGCCAACTGACGCAGGTACATACGTATTGTATTGGAGAGCCCGTAGTACAACGCATCCGATATCAAGGCATGTCCGATACTTACTTCCAGGAGCCCCGGACAATGTTCCTTAAAGTACCGGAGGTTCACCAGGTTGAGATCATGACCGGCATTCAGACCAATCCCGATCTCCCCGGCTATGCGAGCCGCTTCACTGTAAGGCGCCATTGCGACTTCCGGGTTATGGGTGAAGTCATGTGCATAGGGGCCGGTATACAACTCCACGCGATCAGCACCAACTGCTTTCGCACCCTCGATCATTTTTGGATCGGGGTCGGCAAAAACGGATACCCGGATGCCCTTCACATGCAGGGCGGCGATCACTTCCTTCAGGAAGTCTGCGTGTTTCAGGGTATCCCAGCCATGGTCGCTGGTGAGCTGGTCGGTGGTATCAGGCACCAGGGTGCACTGGTCTGGCACATTGGCTATTACCAGCTTCAGGAAGTCAGGTGTAGGATTTCCTTCAATATTGAATTCAGTGGTTACCGTCCTTTTAAGCAACGGAATATCATCAAAACGGATGTGTCGCTGATCTGGCCTGGGATGTACGGTGATACCTTGTGCGCCAAATGCTTCACAGTCTTCGGCTACCTGGATCAGGTCGGGCAGGTTGCCTCCTCTTGCATTGCGGAGCAGGGCAACCTTGTTGATGTTGACAGAAAGTCGGGTCATAGCGGTATTGGGTTATGTGGCGGGCGTCAAGTTATTTCCGGCAGGCAACAACTGGTACAACGGCCCTATTCCTTACTTTTGGCTCAAAATTACGCGATTCATGGAAGATACCCGTGTGGAAAATCAGGCGCCTGAAGACAACTGGAACAGTAATCCCGGCGGTTACCGGCCGGCGGAACCCCGGGTACGGGTGGTTTTGCTGGGCTTATTGGCGTCCTGTCTGGTGTTTTCTACCCTGGGAGGTTTGTTGTTCCAGGCAATAGTGCAGGTAGCCGGATGGGATACGAGTGCCGTCTATGGCATTCTGGCGCCGGATGCTCCACCTGTGGAGCGCTGGCAGACCCGTCTGTTGCTGGCCCTGACGCATATGTTCTCCTTTTTGATCGCCGGATGGGTAGCGCTCCGTTTTTTCTATGCACCCACCCGGCAGGCATTGGAACAGGTCCAGGCACTGAAGGTCCCTTTGCCCAGGACCCTGTTCGGTGGCATACTGCTGGTGCTGGTCGCCATTCCGTTGGTATTATATACGTATAACCTGAACCAGGCCCTGCCCTTGCCGGAGTCGCTGAAGCTGATCGAGGAGCAAACCAATGAATCTATACGGGGGTTGTTGCAAATGGACAACGGGCTCGAACTCCTGGCCAACCTGGTACTGATCGCTTTGTTACCTGCACTTGGGGAAGAACTGGTCTTCCGGGGGATCGTCCAACGGCAGCTCATGCGCCGGCTGGAGCCCTGGACGGCATTGTTGGTCACGGCCGCTATTTTTAGTTTCATCCATTTCCAGTTCGAAGGTTTTTTGCCTCGTATGGTATTGGGGTTTCTGTTGGGCTGGTTGTATTGGCGGACCCGGAATCTTTGGGTGCCGATAGCGGCACATTTCGTCAATAATGGCATCCAGGTGGTCGGGCAGTACCTATATAGTAATGAGCTGAGCACAGTCGACCTGGAGCAGGATATAGAAGTGCCCGCTTCAGCAGCGCTGTTTTCAGTTTTTCTGGTTGTGGTTCTGATGCGCTGGATTGATCGTTCCTTCAAAATTATTCATCGATAACGCTATATTTCTCCCGTTTTCACTACTTATTTGAATATGGATCAGGTTCTTGGAATTGGTTCCCGGGTCAAGCATCCGGCATTTGGCGACGGAGTTGTGATACGCCTCCATGTTGCCGCCTATGAGGTTTGTTTTATACAGTTCGGTTTAAAAATGGTCGGAAAGGATTATGCCGGCTGGCAAATAATCGAAGCAGTCCCACAGGAAGAAACGGTTTCCTTTACCGAAGCCGAGCAGGCGTTGGTCCGGATCTTGCGGTCCTGGGCCGGGGTCAGCCTGGAGCAGGTGCCGCTGGGTGACCGGTGGACCGGAGGGAAACTGATCCTGGAAGCTGCAGATAGCAGTGTAAAACCCAAGGAAGTTCCCATTGAAACGTTTTTCCACAAGATCGTTATGATGCGGGACCGCCTGCGGGTATTGGAACAGAATATCAATGCCAGCAAGACTCTGACGGATGAGGAAAAGATCAACCTGCAACAATACATCACCCGCTGTTATGGAAGCATGACGACGTTTAATATCCTCTTTAAAAACCGGGAAGATTATTTTGTAGGGGAGAGTACAAAAGATTGATGCCTCACTACTTTTTATCTCCTGTTGGTCAAACCTCACCCAATCATTTTTCCATGACAAATATGTCAATGCCGGTACCAGCCGGACTGAATGAAACGACTATCGTGGAACGCATCCGCGGCTTTCTCCTCAGCAATGGTTACTACGATCAGGAAACGGCAGCGCCGCTGATCCTTCTGGAGCGTAGAATGTCCAACAGGATAGCAACTCCCAGGCACCCGTATTCCAACAGGATCAGCTCGTATTTTTCGGTATAATGTCCGCCGCTGTAATGGCTGTAGGACAGGGCTGCCACGCCCGTCCAGATCAATGGAAACTGCCTGCGTGTAAACAAACCAAGCCCAAAGGGCAGGGTAATATACCAGGGATGCACGGTCGTTGCCAGCGCCAGATACAGGGTAGCTGCCAGTAGTAGCAGGTCGTACAAAGGGACCTGCCCGGCAGATTGACGGATCCGCCGACCCCATAATGCGATCCCCCACACTCCTGCGAATACCAATGCTGCCAGTATAGGGCCAAGCGCTCTTCCAACGTCCACATCAGGAGGTAACAGGGCTTTCCCGGCCATTTTCAGTACGTAATATATGCTGGCATTGAAGGCAAACTGCCGGAAATACAGGTTCAGGCTGCTGGCCATTTTCCGGAGGATCTCGGGCTCCAGCAAGGGCAGGAATAGCAGTGTGGTAAAAACTGCACACCAGACCATAAGCCGCCCCCCGTTCCGCCAGCCCAGCCGTACCCATATTACCGGAATGAAGAGCAACGGAACCAGCTTGCTGGCCGTGGCCAAAGCCCAGAACCCTGCCGCCTTTACCCACCTTTTTTGATGAAGGAAATACAAACCTGATAACAGAAAAAATAGCATGGCGCCCTCAAAATGGCAGTTGCCGGCTATTTCCAGGATCAGGAGGGGGTTCAGGGCGTAGGTCATGGCTCTGCCTGCCGCAAATGGTCGGGCTGGAAAGGTGCGCTCGGTTGCTGCAAGCAGGCCTATTGTGGCCAATTCGCAGCAGAACAGAATGGCCTTTAACACAAGCACCCCGCCCGGAATACTGGTTGGGAATAGTTTCGCCGCCAGCCAGAAAGCACCCTGGGAGACCGGTGGATATACGGTATAGTACTCCGGTGAATTTAGCAGGTGGTATAATTCAGGTGTGATCCCGGGGAGTGTTTGAGGGCTTGTGATGAAATGGGAAGGCAGGTAAGCAAACGGGTGTATACCCTG
>SBHD01000400.1 GCA_006226345.1 Bacteroidota bacterium
ATCGTGCCGGCGGCTGCGCCCACCTGGAAAAAGTAGCGTGCGACCTCTTGCCCTGCCCCGATCTCGGCGAAAGCACCATAGATATTCGGGTCGAGGTTGATCTCGAGTGCTTTTTGGTCGGTTTCGAGTTTTTGGCGTTGCGGTGTGCTCATGTTGTGCGTAGTCGTTTCGGTGTTATCGCCACTGTACTTTTTCTGATACCGGATTGCGGGCGCCCGGGATTTCCGGCATGTCGTGCCAGCCTATATAGAACAGCCCCAGGCAATGTTCGTTGGGTGCCAGCCCGAGAAATTCGCTGGCTTCCAGCGCTGATTTGGGTGTACTCCAGTAGCAGCCCAGGCCCAGTTCCGTGCAGGTCAGCCACATATTCTGTACGGCCATTGCTACCGAGGCGACCTCTTCAAACTCCGGGATGCGCTCTTCGGGATCGCGGTGCAGGATGATCGCAATAACCGCACCGGAACGGCGCGGGTTGTTGGCGGTCTTTTCCATTTTGGCTTCCGAGAATGCTTCTGGCGCAGTGTGTTCCCGGTAATAAGTGGAAAGGTAATCACCCAGGGCCGCCCGGCTTTCTTCAGAGTGGAAAACCTGGAAGCGCCAGGGTTCGGTCCGCTTGTGCGTGGGCGCCCAGTTGGCGTTTTCGAGCAACTGCTCGATTACGGCCTTATCTACAGGTTTTTCCGGGTTGTAGGATTTGGGGAAGATGGAGCGGCGGTTGTGGATGAGGGTGCCGATGGGAAGCGGGGTATTGGGCATACTGAATGTGTTTGGAGCAAAGCTATGGAGAATTTAGCTGTATAGCGGATTGGAACGGCAGAAATAGAAGTGGGCAAAGGCAATTACGTTGAAATACGAGGGTTTCCTCCTGCAAACAGGCCCAAAGATGGTAGTGAAATAAAAATTACCTTTGAAACCAAACAGTGCAGCATGGCCGATCTTGACAATGCATACCTGAGCATCCGTAAACATTTGGGAAACCGGGTGGCCAGGAACCTTATTTTTTACCTGACATGCTCCCTCGCATTTGTCTTACACACGGCTTTCTTACATGCTCAGATCGGCACTATCGATTTCGAACGGGTGAGTGCATGGCATGGATACCCCAACAGTTACATTGAAGACATAAAAGAAGACCGCTTCGGTTTTTTATGGTTTGGAACCAACGAAGGACTGTTCCGGTATGATGGTTACGAATTTAAAGTATATCGCCATGATGTCCGCGATAGCACTACCCTGTCGAGCCCGAATATCAAAGATATCTGTGAGACCCGGAATGGCGAGCTCTGGATTGGGACCAATTCCGGACTTAATTTATTAGACCGGAGAACCGGCAAATTCCAAAGGTTTCTGCCGGGCCCACAAGATGAACCGACTACCAAGAGCACCAATCTTATCCGAAGAGTATTTGAAGATAGCCGGGGAAACCTCTGGCTGGCTTCCCTTTCTGCCAAAAATATGCTCCGGTTTGACAGACGGTCTAAACAATTTATACCTACGCGCGAAGTGGGCAAGCCGGGTGCGAAACATTTTATACGGATCTTTTTTGAGGACAGCCATGGTACAGTTTGGGCCGGAACATCATTCGGTTTATTAAAGTTGAATCCCGGTGATTCTACGTTTCAGCACATCCTGCCGGACCCTGATCCTGAAAGTGAAAACAACAGGCTAATCGAGCAGATCCGCGAAGCGTCGGATGGGTCGTTTTGGCTGGCGACACAAGGTGGGCTAGTGAACTGGAATCCGGATACCCAGGCAATAAAGAATAGTTATTTGCCCGCGGGTATAGAAAACACTACAATAAAAGCTTTGATCCTGGACAGGAAAGGCAACCCCTGGTTCGCCATCGAACAAAATGGCCTGGGTATGTACGATATTCAGCAAAAACAGTTTAGCCATTTTAAATATGAGGCCAATCGGAATAAAAGCCTGAACAATAATACAGTCAGCTGCCTGTTCGAAGACCGCTTCCAGAACATTTGGATCGGCACTGCAAACGGGATCAGCAAGATCAGAAGAGATCATTCCGGCTTTGAGTTGTTGTTGAATGTAGGAATAGACGGAAATATTGCTAATGCTGTCTCCCGCGTCATGCGCGACAGCAAAGGCACGCTCTGGACGAAAACACCTGAAGGCGTCTACGCTATTCCAAAAGGGGAAACACAGGGAAAAAAAATCGAAGAACTTTCGCTACCAGAGACAGGAGGCGGGGGCGATTGGTTTTTGGAGGATTATATAGGGAATATCTGGTTTTCAATAAGTGGTAAAGGCCTGTACAGACGTGCCGCGAACGAAAAGGTATTTCGAAAAATCTATTTCGGCGATTCGCTTTCCCGAGTGGGGATTTTCAAAATGATTATCGACCATAAGGATAAAGATGTTTTCTGGATTGGGACGACCCTGGGCCTTTGCCGGTTGAACTGGAAAACTTCGGAAAGGCGGTGGTACGAACCGATGCAGGATATTCCGGATATCTCCTCCAACCGCTTTATCATTTTTGATCAATACGGAGACGACGAGATTTGGGCATACTACACGTACTCCAACAGCCTGGGCAGGTTCGACAAGCGAACCGGGAAGTTTGAATTGTTCCGCCCGGATCCGGCGAACAGAGCAGTGCTGGAAGGCGTGATTAAGGACATTGCAATCGGGAAAGACGGAAATATCTGGATCGCTAACTTGTATGGGCTGACCAACTTTAATATTCCTGCAAAGCAATTCAGGATATACGGGAAAAGGGAAGGCATGCTGGAAAACGAACTGCAATCCGTTTTCCTGGACAAGAACGAGCAGGTCTGGGTTTGCGGCAACCGGTTTTTTGCCCGGCTCGACCAACGCCGGGATACCTTCTACAATTATTTGGTTCCCAAAGAAGCGCTTCACTTTCAAACCAAAGCCAAACATGTAGCAACCGACGGCACGATTTCACTTGGTACGATCAATGGTATATTTTCCTTCCATCCCGGGCAAATCCGTAAAAACCCGATTGCCCCAAATGTGGTATTGACCGATTTCAAAGTAAAAACCGAATCGTATCTATTGGATCAGGCATTTGAAGATACCAAGGAGATCATTCTGCCCTACCACGAAAATGATATTGCCTTTGAATTTTCTGCGCTGCATTATATCAACCCGCAAGCCAATAAGTATAAATGCAGGCTCATCGGCTTTGATAAAAACTGGCGGGACCTGGGTACCGAACATAAAATGAACTATACCAATTTGGGTCCCGGTCAATATACCTTCCAGGTCATAGCCTCCAATAGCGACGGCGTTTGGAATAAAGACGGCCTGAATATCCGACTGACTATCACACCGGCGTTCTGGCAAACGCTGTGGTTCAAGTCCTTGCTGGTCTTAATGATCGTTTCGATCGGTTATGCCATATTTAAAAGCCGGCAGTACCAGATGGCCCTGAAGCGGGAAAAGGCCCTGGCCGAGCAGCAGGCCGAATACAAAACCCGCTTTCTCGCTGAAGTGAGCCATGAGATCAGGACCCCTATGAACGCCATTATCGGGTTGAGCAATCTGGCCCTGGATACCGGTCCGGACGGCAAACTATCGAAATACATCTCCACTATCCGGCAGTCCTCCCAAAATTTGCTTGCCATTATCAATGACCTGCTGGACCATACAAAACTGGAGGCGGGTAAGTTTACGCTGGCGAACAAGCCTTTCCGCCTGACAGAAATTGTCGACCAGTTAAACAACAACTTCAGGTTCAAGGCAGAAGAAAAAGGCCTGGAATTCCATCTGGATACCGCATTTGACAAGGATACAATGCTGACGGGCGACCCGATCCGGTTGTTGCAAATATTGACCAACCTGTTGGCCAATGCCATAAAGTTTACCGAGCGGGGCAAAGTCTGGCTCCGTGTTCATGAAACCGAAGGCCCGCGCAGTACGGCAACCATACAATTTGAAGTCGGTGATACGGGAGTCGGTATTCCGGAAAACCAGATCGAAACGATCTTTGAACGCTTCCAACAGGCAGGTAACCACGGTTCTTCAGC
>SBHD01000032.1 GCA_006226345.1 Bacteroidota bacterium
TCAATCTCAGCATCTTCGATGTCTCCGGGAAAATATGGAAAAGCGCGGTCATGCCTATCGGGCAGCCACTTGAACTGAGCGGCTTGGCTGCAGGGGTATATTGGGTGAAAGCAGTGACCGGTAAGCGGGTCTATACCGGTAAATTCATAAAAAACTGATCGTCAGATCATCCTGGCATAAATGTCAGTGTGGCGCTGTGCCACACTGGCATTTTTTCAATCCGTTTTTCTAAATTTGATCTGACCAACAAAATCAAATGTGAGCAGCGCCAGCCTATATAAAAGAGCATGCACCTATTTTCTGCAATGGGCCGGATCGCCACATCTTTTTCTTTTATTCCTGTTGTTTTTGCTTTTCCCCTTATTGTGCTATGCCCAGCCGGCAAGGACAAAAATATTCCGTACAGAAGGGAACTGGCTGGAAAGAACCCCATTACAAGGAACGGAAGTATATGACATCCTCCAGGATTCGAGGGGGTTTATGTGGTTTGCCACTTTAAAGGGCGTGGTGAAATTTGACGGTGCCTCTTTTACGCTTTTTGAGCATAACCCGAGTGATGTAACTAGCATCGGTGCGGGAGGGCCGCTCCGGTTACTGGAAGACAAGCAGGGCAGGATCTGGGTCGGTGTGCCCAGCGGGATTAGTGTCTTTAACCCGGACCTGGAAACCTTTACCAATTATGATAAAATACCCCACGACGGAGGCAAGCATGACTTCATGTCCATCTGGACCATGGTTTTGGGTCCAGACGGGGTCGTCTGGATAGGCACCAACAGCGGCTTGTGCAGTTTCAACCCGGCTGATCAGAAATTCACGTGCTACCCCGAATTCAACTATTATATTTCCGACCTGGTATTCGAAAACGACAGCCTGCTCTGGATTGCTACCCAGCGGCCACAGCTGATAAAATTCAATACCCGGGACAGGACGTTCTCCGAGGTCCGTTTTATTGATGAAAAGGACAACCCGATCACTGATCCGATCGGAAAGATCCTGTTAACCCGGCAAAAGGTATGGTGGATACACACGTATCCCGGGCGTATGTACAGCGGAGGAAGCATGGATCAACGGGAACCTGAAACATACCGCCTGCAGGTCCAAAAAGAACTGGACGGCCTCATTTTCACCAAAATAAAAGCATCCCGGAACGGCGACATCTGGTTCATGGGCAGGGAAGGTTTTTTTACGTTCGATCAGGAAACCAGGCACTTGTATACGGTCAGGTTCGAAGGCCACAATCTTCCCACTGACGGAAAATATTTCAACGTGCTGGAAGATGACCGCTCCCTGTTTTGGGCCGGTTTTCAAAACGGCGCGGTAAAATGGGATCCCCGGCAGACATCCCCTTTTACACTACATGAAAAATTCAATGTGCGCAAAAAGGTGTTGCCGCCGGGTGTTTCGACGATCCATTTCGGGGAACTTGATCACCAGAGGATACTTATTAGCAGGCTTGACGGCTTGTATATTTTTGACCGGAATAATAAGGAGATTACGCCTGCGTCTGTCTTCTTTCCTGAACTATCAGGTCTCGATACACTGCCTAATAATAATTATTTGTTTAAAGACAGCCGCTCCGGCATCTGGATTACTTTTTCATGGGGACGCATTTTCCGCTTTGACCTGTCTACAAAAAAAATCGAAAAGATCGATCGGATTAATGCCCAGGTTTCTGCTATCGTGGAGTCGAAAGATCAAACCTTTTGGATCGGTACTCCGGGAGGCCTGATTCATTACGATTTACAAAAGGGCATTTTGAAAAAGTATTGGCACGACCCGAAAGATGCCAACAGCTTATCGGATGATAATATCCTTTCCCTGGTGCTGGAACATGAGGCTTTACTTTGGATCGGAACACGAGGCGGCGGTTTAAATTGTTTGAATATAAATACGGAACAGTTTAAACGATTTCAATTTGACCCTTCCGATACCAAAAGCCTGAGTCACAATGTGGTAGCCGATCTGCATATTGATAAAAAAGGTGCGCTGTGGGTGGCCACTATTGGCGGGGGGCTGTGCAAACTGGATAAAAAAAGGCAGGGCTTTGAACGTTTTCTCAAAACGCAGGGATTGAATTCTCTGAATATTTCAGCGATAGAAGAAGACAGTTTAAATCAGATTTGGGTGGGGACGGACGAAGGGATCATGAAACTGGATCGCAACTCCGGGCTGTTTCAGGAGTATGATATCCATCAGAGCGCTCCATTTTATGTCAATTGGCAGGCAAGCATTATAGATCCTGAAGGCTATCTGTATTTTGGTAGCGGGCGTTCATTTATTCGATTTAAACCGGAAGACATCCAAAGGGACACCGTAGCGCCAGAACTGGTTTTCACGGAACTTTACCTGAAGAATGAATTGGTCCGGCCCCGACAACCAGGCAGCCTTCTGAAAAAGAGTATTTCCTATATCAACTCCATCACCTTACCAAACGACCAGAATTTTATCGGGATAAAATTTGCAGCACTCAACTTTATCCTCCCCGAAAAAAATCAATATGCCTATCGAATGGTGGGGCTTTCTGACGAATGGCAGTTTCTCGGCAATAAGCATGAAATGACATTTGCGGGCCTTAAACCCGGAAACTACACCTTGCAGGTCAAAGGCTCCAATCATGAAGGAACCTGGAATGAAAAATGCACTTCCCTGAATATTACAATTCTTCCGCCCTGGTACCGTACCCGATGGGCTTATGCGCTATGGGGAGCGCTCGTTCTGGGGAGTATTTTTTGGTTGTACCGCTTTCAGTTAAACCGAAAACTCGCCAAAGCAGAGGCACTTCGACTCCAAGAACTCGATCAGGCCAAAACCCGCCTCTACACCAATATCACCCACGAATTTCGCACCCCGCTCACCGTCATCCTCGGCATGGAAGAGCAGTTGCGTAAAAAAAACGGCGACTGGCTTGAAGAAGGCCTGCGCCTTATCCGGCGCAATGGGGAGCAGTTATTACGACTGGTCAACCAGCTGCTCGACCTGTCCCGGGTGGAAGCCGGCCATTTGCCGCTCCGAATGGTACAGGGCGATATTGTTGCCTACCTGCGTTACCTGGCAGAATCTTTTCATTCGTATGCAGAAAGCAAGGATATCCGGCTGCATGTTCTGAGCACGGTCGAAGTGCTGTCTATGGATCACGATCCGGAAAAAATGCAGCATATCATTTCGAACCTGCTCTCCAATGCGATCAAATTCACACCTGCAGGTGGCGATATTTACCTGCAAATAGGCATAGAAAAAGGCGAAATACCAGGCTCGGAGGGGGTATGTGTTATTCGGATAAAAGATACCGGCATTGGCATTCCCATAGAACAACTGCCGCATATCTTCGACCGGTTTTACCAGGTGGATGATTCCTATACGCGCTCCCGGGAAGGAGCGGGGGTGGGCCTGGCCCTGGTCAGGGAGCTGGTCAGGCTGATGCAAGGGAGCATTGATGTAAAAAGTGAACCGGGGAAGGGCACGGAATTCCACATCCGGCTACCCATTACGCACACTGCTGCCCCGGAAACAGAAATGGCCAGACGGGATACGCCTGCAGCTGTTTTAAGTACCCTGGTACTTCCGGAAGAAAACGCTGACAAGCAAGTTCTATCAGAACCTGGTGATCGCAACACCGTATTGCTGGTGGAAGACAATCCCGATGTGATCAGCTACCTGGCTACCGTACTTGACCAGCATTACCAGGTCGAAACGGCACAAGATGGCCAGGAAGGCATTGAAAAGGCCCTGGAGCTGATACCGGACATTATTGTCAGCGATGTAATGATGCCCCGTAAAGATGGTTTTGAGCTTTGCGAAACGCTAAAAGCGGATGAGCGCACCAGCCATATCCCCATCATCCTGCTCACGGCAAAAACGGATCAACCTTCCAAAATTGAAGGCCTGGCCTATGGGGCCGACGCCTATCTCGCCAAACCTTTTAACCAGGAAGAGTTGCTGGTACGCCTGGAAAAGCTGATCGAGTTGCGCCACCGCCTGCAGGC
>SBHD01000393.1 GCA_006226345.1 Bacteroidota bacterium
GTGACCCTCAACCTGTTGCTGATCCCGCATTATCAGGCTTTTGGTGCAGCAGTGGCTGCATTGTGCACCCAGACGTTTATTGCGGTTGCCATGGCCGGGCTTTGCCTGCGGTACTATGATCTGCGTCCGTCCGTCCGGGGACTGGCGGGGCTGCTTGGTTTTGCTGCGCTGCAGCTATTGGCAGCCTGGATGATCTTCCGGCAGTCTGGTCTCCCTTGGATAGCCGGGACAGGCCTGTTTTTGCTACAGGGCCTTGTCAGTGCCGTGTTATTCCGGTTGCTGGATTTTCGGATCTTAAAGGTTCTGGCAGCCCGGTAGAGCCCCCGGGTGGCACAGTCAGGCTATGGCCTGTTACCAAACAAGTTCGATCACCTGTTCCAGATCGGGATGCAGGCTCAGGGCTACGGGACAGGTATAGGCAATATGTTCCAGCAGTTTTTTATCAGCAGTCGAATACCCGTTGTCCGGCATGAACAGGCGAACCTCGATGCGGCTGATCCGGCGGGGGTCTGATGCCATGATCTTTGTCACTTCTGCGCGGGCTCCATCAATACTGATGCCCCGGTCGCGGATCCGGATGCCCATGGTAGTAAGCATGCAGGCAGCCAGTGAGGTAGCGCACAGGTCAGTTGGAGAAAAGGCTTCTCCTTTCCCCTGGTTGTCGGGTGGAGCGTCGGTGACGACCTTGATATTGGAAAGCATGTGGGTAAGTTCACAGTGCAAGGCACCGGTATATTCCACTTGGGCTGTCATGGCTGTCGAATGTTTAAGGCGAAAAGATAAGTTGGGGCAAGATACAGCCTGTTGTGCATTCCATGTATCTGTTCAGTTGGCGATCATGCCGGCGGTAGTACGGTCATTCCGGTTTGGTGGCAAATACGGGACCGGTGATGGTGATTTTTACCGGCCCGGTCAAAATTTATTCGGCGTATCTTGCGGCGCGGCAAAGGGGTTTTCCTGAAACGATACAATCGTAAGTTTTTCAAAGAAGTGGTCGATCACTTCCGGAAGGAGGAAACTATGTTTGCCACAACCCAATCATTTATAAGCACTTAAACAAGATTTCATGAGACTACCCCTACGCGTTGTCCTTTCTTTGTTTGCGGTATTACTTTTCTTTTTGCCTGTCGAAAGTATGGCGCAATGTAACCCGGCGCCCTGTGCGTTTCCCATGCCGTCCGTAAATGCCATGGACGCTTGTGTGCTGCCAAGTCCGAGTGCATTGGATTGTTATTACGGGGAGACCACGGCAGACCCACCAGTCTCCTTCCCGCCTTTTTGGTGTACCGTGATTCACAACAACCACTGGTTTGCATTCATTGCCGATGATGTCACGGCAACGTTTGAACTTTCCTGTTACGGTTGTGCGGTAGGGAACGGTATTCAGGCTGCTGTCCTGGAGACCACGGACTGTATTGATTTTACGTTCGTGTCGCCCTGTATTATGAATATTCCCACTGGCAATTCTGCTACGTTGGTCGCAACGCCACTGGTGCCCGGGAATACGTACTATTTGTGTATCGATGGCAGCGCCGGGGCACAGTGTGAATATTCCATTAACGGGACACAACCGACGGTAAACGGTCCGGCCGGCAATATTTGCGTGCCTTCGTCACCCCAGGCTACCTATACGACCAGCTCGACCTCAATCTGGTCGATCAATCCGCCCTGGGCAGGTAATATTGTGGGCAGTACGACAGGAACATCGGTAAATGTGATCTGGGAGACTGCCGGGACGGCGGAGGTCTGCGCACAGGGTATTGACTGCCCGAATGCGCCATTAGAATGTTTGACCGTAAATGTAGGAGAAGACACCTATGAAACGGAATTCGTAGATCTCTGTCAGGGCAAAACCGTTACCTGTGCCGGGCAGACTTTTTCGGCACCGGGTAATTTTCCGGTTACGCTGAATGCGTTCTCGGGCTGCGACAGTGTGGTGAATTGCGTAGTCAACCTGATCCCGACCGTATATACGACGGAACAGGTGTATATGTGTCAGGGCCAATCGGCAACCTGCGCCGGACAGGAGTTTTTTTCACCGGGCACTTTCCCGGTTACCCTGAGCGCCGATAATGGCTGTGACAGCATTGTGAACTGTAAGGTTACGCTTATTCCTACCTATGTGTCGCCGTTTACCATGGTAAACCTGTGCGGCCCGGCGGAATATCAGATATGCGACAATGTGTTGACTGCCAGCGGTATCTATACCGAGATCTGTACCAACATCCTCGGCTGCGACAGTATTGTCAATGTAAACCTGGCGATCCTGGAGCCCCAGGCCGTCGTTGCAGCTCCGGATACCCTGGATTGCGACGATAATTCTGTGATCACGCTGGATGGCAGCGGCTCCCCGGCCAATGCAGCCGTGGGGGGGATTACGCTGTATCAATGGACCGGACCGGGGATCATCGGGGCAACCAACCAGCCGACGGCAGCGGTGAATCAGCCGGGCCAGTATTGCCTGGTGGTCAGCCATGGCCGCGGCGGATTGTACTGTTCGGATACGACCTGTGTGACGGTGGAAGCGGTCAGTGCAGTGCCACAACTGCCGCAGATCAGTGGTGAACTGGACCCTTGTGCCGATTCCACCATACTATATACCGCAACGGCGGGAGGCCAGCCGGTGCCGACGTCATTCGTCTGGACGACGCCCGGCAATATTCCGTTTGTTATTTTATCACCAGATTCAATCCAGATCACGTGGTCCGGCCCGACTACCGGCGGACCGTTGTGTGTTACTGCGAACAACTCCTGTGGCGCTTCTGTGCCGGCTTGTGCGCCGATCACGGTTGCCCAGGCTCTTTTGCCACCCCAGTTTGCCGGTCCGGAAACCGTATGTGCCGGAGGCGGCGAATATCTGTTTACCCTGGATAGTTTACAGCCGGGCACGATGTATTCCTGGAATGTACCTGTCGGGGCGGTACTGAGTGGTGGAAACGATACGATCCGGGTCGATTTCAGTAATGCGGCATCCGGTCAGGTCTGTGTGACGGCAGAAAACAGTTGCGGAGCAGGTGCGCCGGTATGTCTCGATGTGCAGGTGATGCCAGTGCCGACCGCCGATCTGGCAGGGGCTTCTGAACTCTGCGCCGGTGATTCGATCCCGCTAACATTTTCCCTGACCGGGAACGGGCCATTTGATGTGCTCTGGTCAGACGGAAGCCAACAGTATACGCTGAACGGGATCAGCAATGGCCATGTCGTTTCGGTCAGTCCGGTTCAGCCGGCAACGTATTCTTTGCTTTCCGTTAGTGATAATTCCGCTCCGGAGGCCTGTGTGGCAGCTGTTGCTGACAGTGTGGTCGTTGCTGTCTGGCAGCCGGCAACAGTAACGCCTTCGGTTTCGATCTGTGCGGGAGAATCTTACCTTGTGGGAGGAAATTTTCAAACCATTTCCGGGGTGTATTACGATACCCTGAATACGATACATGGGTGTGACAGTGTCATTGTCACGACCCTGACCGTCAATCCTGTTGATACGGTTACCTTTTTGCAAACCACCTGCGACCCTGCACTTGCCGGCACAAATGTTGAAATGCTCAGCCAGGTAAACGGGTGTGACAGTATCGTAATTACTACTACGATGTTGTTGCCAACGGATACCACCGAGATTCAGGATACCAGTTGCGACCCGGCGAACGTAGGGGTGTTTACCCAAAATCTGTCCAATGTCTATGGTTGCGACAGTACCGTCATTACTACGGTACTGTACTCCGAATCGGATACCACCCAGCTGACTGCCAACACTTGTGACCCGTCGGCTACCGGGGTGTTTGAAGTGTTGTTGATCAATAGTGAGAATTGTGACAGCCTGGTAGTCACTACAGTGACGCTGCTGCCCAGCGACACGACCCAGTTGTTCGGCCAGGACTGTAATCCAGGTAATGTGGGCACGTTTGTACAGGACCTAACCAACCAGTATGGCTGTGACAGTACGGTGCTGACGACGGTGTCCTTTATCGGGATACC
>SBHD01000097.1 GCA_006226345.1 Bacteroidota bacterium
TTGTGCGTACCGATCGTTATGTTGTGCTTACCCATATACAGGTTGAAGTTATCAGTCAGCGTGAAGATCTTCTGCTCCAGTCCGTTAGCACCGGAGAACAGTTCACTACCTGCCTGAATAGAGCCGGAACCGTCCTGGATCTCAATACCCGGGAACGGGCTGCCAAGGGGATCACGGTCATCATTTACGCTGGTGTAGCCCACGATCAGGTTGTTCGATGCTTTTTCACCCAGGATGCTGTTCAATTCGACAGCGGTGGAATTGGTCACCGAAGGGAAGTAAATACCGGCGTTTGCATAACGGATCAGGCGGTTTGAAGAAGACTGGGCATAGGTCGACGTACCCTTGGTGTAATGGTGCCGGACCATCAGTTTGTGGTTCTGACTGAGGTTGAAGTCCAGGCGAGCCAGGATCTTTTGCCCCTCCAATTTGTCGGTCTTGCCCAGGTAGCCACCCGGGTCATAACCCAGGGTCTGCAGCGCAGATGAAATTTGATCCAGCTGGCTCTGAGTAGCATTACCATTGTAATTGGCAAAATCGAAAGGCTGTGGTGTTTCGTCCTTTTGCAGTTCGGCATTAACGAAGAAGAAGGCCTTGTCCTTGATAATCGGACCAGCCAGGCGAAGACCATAGGTTTGTGCTTTAAAGTCTGCCAGTTTTTCATCATTCGTCGGGCGCTTACCAGCAAGGCCTTCATTGCGCATGAAGTAGTAAACGGAGCCTTCAATTTCATTGGAACCACTACGGGTTACAGCATTGATACCGCCACCGGAGAAGCCGCTCAGCTTCACGTCGTACGGCGCTACAACCACCTGAAACTGTTCAATAGCATCCGGTGAGATCGGAGTGATACCCGTTTGTCCACCATTGGTACCGGAAGCAGCCAGACCAAACACGTCGTTATTTACTGCACCGTCAATATAGACTGCGTTAAAACGGTTGTTTGCTCCGGCAATGGAGATCACATTGTCACCAGTAATGTTAGCCTGAGGCGTCAGACGGGTGAAGTCCGTAAGGTCACGAGCTACGGTCGGCAATACATTGATCTCATCTTCCGAAATACTGGTGGATGGACCAGCCTGTTCTGTATTCAAAATGTCACGCTTTGCTACGACAGCCACCTCATCCAGGATCTGGGCATTTTCAGACATGTTCACGTCATGACGGAACGACTGACCAAGAGAGAGGTAAATATTGTTACTCTCCTGGCGCTCAAATCCGGTGTAAGTCACTACGATCGTGTACGGCCCACCAACACGCACGGCAGGCATGATGTAGCGGCCGGCATCGTTCGTCGAGGTACCATAACGGGTTCCGGAAGGAACGTGTGTGGCGACAATGGTAGCGCCCACCAGGGCTTCACCATCGGCGTCCGTTACACTACCGGTAATAGACGAGGTTGTTACCTGGGCAAAAACGGTAAGTCCACTGAGCAAAAATGCCGCAATAGCGATCATTCTGCCCACCATAAACTTACGGTTGCTTAATGTAAATGAATTCATACGTAAAACGGATTTAGTGAAACAAGAAGGAATTCGAGGGCGAATTTAAGCTGGCTGTGTTAAATTCCGATTAAGTTTGGCACATTATCGACATATGGGCGGTCGGTATAATGTTTTAAAAATTGCTTGGGCAAGGCCTCTTTTCAAAACATTGTTTCGATTCGTTTCAGGACCAGTCCCTCCTGTGAATCCTGTTTGATCAGGTGTTTCCTTTTTATCCTTTGACAAAGTCCGCCGGTGGCTAACCACTTTTAACTACTTTTGGGTGTTCATTTTTTTAGCAAACCAACAAACCCTCTCCTCACATGAAAAAATTAACCCTGCTTTTGCTTTGCAGCCTGACCTTTGCACTGGCCGGCACAGGCCAGATCGTCATCACCGAGATCATGTACAATCCGCCGGAAAGCGGCACAGATTCCCTTGAATACATCGAATTGTATAATAACTCCGGCAACACCGTTGATTTGTCGGACTGGACCTTTACACAAGGCGTAACCTATACTTTTCCCGCCGGGACCACACTTGCGGCAGGTGGCTACATTATTATTGCCGAATCTGCTTCCGCCTTCAACGGCGTGTTTGGGTTCAACCCGCTGATCTGGGACGGCGCCCTGACGAACAGCGGTGAGGATATCGAACTGCGGGATGCCAACAGCAATGTGATCGATTATGTCGATTACCTCAACATGGCGCCCTGGCCAACCGGGGCCAACGGCCAGGGTCATTCGCTGGTACTGTGCGACCCGAATGCTGATAACTCCCTGCCGGAGAACTGGCAGGACGCACTGACGTCTACAGGTGTCTTTATTAACAACCTGGAAGTTTTTGCCAACCCGGGGGCGGCATCTGACTGCCCGACCGGAGTAACAGCAATTGATGATCCGGTCGTAGCTATTACCGAAACCGCAACTACTTTTGATGTACTGCTGAACGACCTGCTTCCGGGCCAGGCCTCACAAACCGTAACCATTACGGCCGGCCCGGCTAACGGTACCGCACAGGTGAATGGCAATAATACCATCACTTATACGTCAAATGCCGGCTTTTGTGGCACCGACATGCTGACATACCAGGTTTGCGAAAGCGGTGATTGCGATCAAGCCAACGTGCAGATCACCGTGCGCTGTTACCCGAATTATACCATCGACCAGATCAATGATGTAAATCCTAATGGTGTGGCCGACTCTTCCGGCACCTTTTGCACCCTGACCGCTACAACCTACGGCGTTAACCTGCGCCCGGGCGGCCTGCAGTTTACCATGATAGACGACAACAATGACGGGATCGTAGTGCTCAACTTCACCGGCAACCTGGGTTACAATGTGCAGGAAGGCGACAAGATCGAAGTGCGCGGGAGTATCAACCAGTTCAACGGGCTGTTGCAGATCTTTCCTGATGAGATCACCCTGCTTTCCTCCAACAATCCGTTGGTTACGCCGGATGTGGTTCAGACCCATAGTGAAGATACCGAAAGCAGCCTGATCCGGATAAACAACCTGAACTACATCGATCCTGCCCAATGGGCAACCGGACAGGGCAGTGGCTTTAGTGTTTTTATGGTTTCCGATGATCATCCCCAGGATACCATTCAGGTCCGTATTGACAATGATGTTGACCTGTTTAACCAACCGGCTCCGCCGGCTCCGTTCGATCTTACCGGTATTGGTGGACAATTTGACACCAGCACCCCGTATACCTCCGGCTATCAGATCGCCCCACGGTACATCCCCGATGTCAGTACACTTGTCGGCACTAAGCATGCAGACTTCAGCAGTAATGTAATGCTGACACCCAATCCGGCAACGGACATGCTGAACCTGAAGTCAGACCTGTCATTTGATGCGCTGCGGATCTTCAGTCCAACCGGGCAACTGAAACTCCAGATGAATAAGCCTGGATTGCAGGAGCGTATTGCCGTTCGTCAGTTGACTCCGGGTGTTTACGTCATTACGTTTGAAAAAGACGGACGTTTTTGGTCGACACGATTTGTAAAACTATAAAGACGCCTGTCTTATTGATCCCCCGGAATGCAATCGATATTCCGGGGGATTTTTTTATCCACCTTGGTTCGGTACGACTTTTGCTCTTGCCGAAAAGCAAAAAAACCAGCATGTCCGGCTTTTCAGATTTACGTAACTGCCTGTCAGCATTATTGGGACTTTTAATTGGAACCCAGGCTGTCCAGGCACAACAGGCCCCCAAACGTATCGTGCTTCCTCCCGCATTAGCTGAGGTATCTGGTATGGTACACACCCCATCCGGTGAATTGTGGATGCTCAATGACAGCCGTAACCCCTCAGAACTCTTCCGGTATGATCCGGTTGGGGATTCCCTGCTGGAAGTACGAACACTGCCGATCCCTAACCGGGACTGGGAAGATCTGACCTCCGACCCTGCCGGCAATTTGTATATCGGCGATTTCGGAAACAACAACAATGCCCGGCAGGACCTTCGGATCTTCCGATACAACCCGGTCACCGGATCTCTGGATTCCATCCGGTTCCGGTACCCGGACCAGGAGGCATTCCCGCCACCGGCCCATCAGGACTGGAATTTCAACTGCGAGGCATTCGTCTATTTCCAGGACAGCCTGCATCTGTTTTCCAAGAGTGTTTTTAAAAGCGACCACGTCACCAAACACTATGTCCTGCCCGCACAGCCCGGCGTATACGTTGCACAATTACGGGACAGTCTGGTCCTGAAAAACCGGGTGATCACCGGAGCAGCCCTTAGCCCGGACGGCCGGACACTGGCCCTAACCAGCTACATGGCCCGATGGAGATGGGGGTTCATCCCCTGTATCAGAATGACAGCCTACTTTTTCACGGACTATTCCGGAAGCGCTTTTTTACAGGGTAAACGCCGGGCAAAGCGATTGCCACGGTTTTTGTTTTTCCGCCAATATGAATCTATTACATGGTGGAGTGACAATACATGGCTGGTCGCCAATGAAAGCACCCAACTGGAACGACCTGCAGTACGGACCTTCAGGGGGGAACAATAACATCCCTTGACCAGAGGTTAACACCAGGTCAATTGCACCAGATAAGGTTGGTTATTGCATATACCGCATACCCCAAAACCAGGGCTCTTCCGCCTCGCGCTTTTGCTCAAGGTGCTCCCGGATTTTTTCGCGGTAATCTTTTTCCGAAATATGCCTGCCCCTTACTTTCTTGGGCAAGTCTAACTCTCCGGTCAGTTTTTTCAATTGAATTCGGTCTGCCGTAATAGTTTCAGCACCATTATTTACATCTGCTTCAAGGATGATCCCCGGGAGCCCCATGAGACGCTCGGGGCCGGCCGGCACCGGCATATCCAACGCAAACCAGGCCACTATCTTTTGTCGCTTTACCGTATCCTCCATGATCGCATTCATGCAGACATGGCCAGCTACTTCCTTCATGTCATTTAGTATTTTCCACTCCGGTGTCTGAATGGAGTCTTCAACAACCCAGGTCCGGCCAAGCATAGTCACATGATCAAAGATCGTATTAGCCTGAAAGTCCCGGATGATCATATAAGCATCCTTACGCCAGGAATACCCTTCAGCATCCGGCTCAGCTTTTTCTTCTGAATCTTCATACTTGCTTTTGGTTGGAGAAAAATACAGGGTGGTATATACTTTCCATTCCGAATCGCTGCCCCCCCACATATAAGAGACCTTATCCCGCTGTTGCTGGCTGAGGTAATCCAGGGAGGCCATTTTTTTTGCCCAGTTGTGTACAACCAAATACCGGATCTCTCCTTCCATCTCCTGCCCGCTAAGTGCAGTCGGGTGCAGAAAGGTAAATAAGGCCATCAGGCAAACGAGGGTCCAAAGGATCTTTTGATGCATATAGTATGTTGAATTTATTCAGGACAATAGTAGAAATGAGTGGAGGACTACCACCAATTGTTTTTCTGTACTTTATTTTCGTATCCCCGGACATTGTAACTAATACTCAGCATAAAATACCGCGCCAGGGTGGTTGCCGTGTTCCGGATAACATAGTTCTGGGTGCCCGACTGGGTAATGCTTACCCGTTTATTCAGCAGATCAAAAGCAGCCAGCCGCATTTCAAGCCGGTTGGAAGGGCCCAGCAAACGACGGACCGAGGCATTCAGAATGGGTACATCCTGCTTGAATCCGAACTGATCATTGCGGTAAAATGTGTAATTGAAATTACCCTCCAGGAAAAACTTGGAAGCGAACTGCCACTTGACATTTGAATAGGCGCTGTGGTTTTCAATATTCTGGTTGCGGTCTGCCTGAATAGAGTACTTGATCTTGTTATAGCCCAGATTACTGCCCAGGCTCAGGATCAGTTTACTTCCCGGCGTTAGTGACAAACCCATACGGAGGTTAAACCCGTTATTTGTCGTTTCATTTTCCACACCATTAACAAATGAAGGAGCCTTCCCGGTACTGATATTACCACCCACATTCATGGTCAGCTTCGTCTTGATCAACGGGAAGTTGGACCACAGGTGGGTATTAAAACGGTTACCCCCCTCCACATTCAGGGGTTGTGTAGTCGTACGGATCCCCACGCTATCCACAAAATCAATGGTCTGGTTATACACGATCTGATTGTCAAACTGACTGTAATTTGCACCGATACCAACGTTTGCAAAGGATGCCGGATTCCAGTGATTCAGGTTCAGGGAAAAATCATGGGAGCGCTCCGGAACCAGATTAGGATTACCGATCGTCCGGAAAGCCGGATTGTTGACGTTGGGAACCGGCTGGAGATCATTTATCCTGGGCTCATTCACATCGTAGGTATAGTCCGCATTCACCCAGATATTATTCGGAAACTCATAGCTAAAATCCAGGAAGGGCACCAGGTTGTCAAATGTCTTATGGATCGGATCAGTCAACAGCGGCATCCCTTCATCAATGGCATATTCTCCGTTCAACCGAAGTTGTTGCCCGGCCAGACCGGCTGACACATTGAGGCCTTCATTTGAATACCGGATATCAGTACCGACCCGGTTATACCTTACATTAAAATCGTAATAGATACTTAAGTCGTCAATTCGTTCATTATTGAGTTCCGGGTTCAGTACCTGGCGGTTGACCTGGTTGTCCGTCTGCGAAAAATTGGCAAACGTCTCCCAGAACCAGCGCTTAGCCAGCGGCTCGGTATATAACAAACTGGATTTAAACTGCTGCGTGGCATTGTTGTTTTGGTTCAACTGCCGGATCTGCTCCGAAAAAGTAGTGGCATTGAAAAACTGGTTCAGGGAGAACAGGTTTTCTGAACCGTCGGTCTGGTTGTTGTTGTATCCTGCACTGGCAGCGAATGAGCGCCCCTTTTTCCGGAAACGATGGCGGAAGATGGCTGCGGAGGTCAGTTGCCAGGTATTGGTCTCACTTCCATTATCGAGCAGGAGACTATTGGTAGGTACGGACGCGCTTTCATAGAATCGTTGCGCCTGCCGGTTGGTATTATCGTTCGTGGTGTAACGAAAGTTAGCCTTGACGATCAACATGTTAAGGGAATCAATCTCCTGTTCCAGGCGGGTAGCAAAACTATGGTTATTCCGGTATTCCATCCGGTTGGTTGTATCCGTATTGGAGAATGACCCGTCAGCCAGGAAGCTTTCCCGAAGGGAATACTGATCCAGGTCCAGCGTTGTTTCGTTATAAAAATAGCTGGCGTTGTATTTGGTTTTTTTATTGTCAAAATTATAGTTGACACCTGCTCCGTAGTTTTCGGTAAAACCCCGGCCATCGAAATTGTTCATGATCGGGTCCCCGCCAAAATAGAACACCCGTCCGCCACTGCCGCCAAAACCAAAATCCCCGTTATCAAAGGAGTTGAAGGAGTTCTGGCCTTTAAATTCACCGTAATCCTCCCAGTTCACGCCGGTTTCGTTGATGTTATTGGCATACCCGATGAACGAAAGTTGTTGTTTTTCATTGAACCTGTTGTAGTTGCCTCTGGCAGCCCAGCGGTCCTCCGTTCCGACTGCACCGGTCACTTTACCAAAAGAACCTTTTTTAAACTCCTCCTTGAGTTCGAGGTTCATTGTTTTTTCTTTTTTGCCGTCCTCCACACCGGTCAGTCTCGCCTGCTCTGACTTGTCGTCGTACACCTGGACCCTGGAGATGGTTTCAGCGCCCAGGTTTTTGGTGGCACTCTTTGGGTCATCTCCGAAAAAGGTCTTGCCATCCACGTAGACCCGCTTCACATCCTGGCCCTGGGCTTTGATATTTCCGTCATCGTCTACTTCAATACCCGGCAGTCGCTTGAGCAGGTCTTCAACGGTGCTGCCTGGTGGCACTTTAAAAGTAGTTGCGTCGTATTCGATCGTATCCCCCCGAATACGGAGAGGCGCCTTTGCGTCCCGGATCACCACCTCCATAAGCGCCTGGGTGATTGGTTTTATCTGCACGACCCCCAAATCATTGGTTTCCGAATCAGCCGTTTCCAGAAGTTGCTGAAACGGAATAAAACCGATATAGGAGATCTTGAAGAGGTAAGGAACATTACGGACGTTCTTGAAGCTAAAGTTCCCCTGGTCGTCACTTCGGGAGAAATTCACTAACGTGGTATCCTCCGGATTCAGCAACATCACGGTCGCGAATCCGATCGCTTCGCCAAGGGTATCCTGGATTGCACCTGTAATAGTCACACGTTTGGGCGCCTGAGCCTGAAGGTGAAGAGCAGCGAACAGCATCAGGCCCAGGAAGAGCAGGAAAGATTTTTTCATAAGGGATTACGAGTAGTTTTGCGTTTTTCCGGGTACACAGTTTTCTGAAGGTGTCCCCACATTGATTTTCCATAAACGGTTTCCGGGTAGAAACCATTACCAGTAAGGGTACAATTATTTGCCAGAATGTTGCATCCCGCCACAAATTTTTCTGCGAATCAGGAAAATTCAGGCAAGTTTTGGATAATGCCCGGGTGAAATCAGGATAGACTTCACTGATGGGTCGATCAACTGTGTTTTACGTACCATGTCGGTAAACGCAGGATCAATGCCACTGAGACTGTAATAAAACAAGAGGCCCAGTTCATATCGGGAAAAAAGCGAGCGCAGTGTGTCCAGGAAAAACTGTTGTTCAATATCGCTTTCCAGCGTGTAGGAGAGCAAATGGCCAATATTCTTGAAATACACCTCAAATATTCCGTTCTCATGGCGGAAGTAATCCTGGAAATATTCCCGCACTTTGTCCAGCCCGGCAATAGTATCCAGCCCTTCCTCATTACGGAATTTTCGCCGGTGCAACTGATAGAACTGGAATACCCCCTGACGACCGGAATACCGGTTCTCCTCCTCACCAAAAATCTCGACATAGCAGATTGCTTCCAGGTTTTTAAAGTGAATATCCAGCAGTTTAAAAAAGTTCTCCCGCCGGGTCGGCAGGGCACGAATCTTCAGGTCTGATGCTACTTCTTCCTTTTGCAAACCCGCTACTTCCAGTTTGTCGATGATCCCGATCAGGCTGGACCTGAGGCGGTTGAGGCCGATCTCGATCTGCTCGTACGGGAGTGTATTCAGCGACGACACATACATCAGGTCGTTGTATTTGCTTTTCAGCAAAATATACTCGTTGTAGACCGCCGAGTTGGGGTCAACAACCTCCTCTACGGCCTCCATACCAAAGTTCAGGCCCTTGGCGACCCGCTCTTTCAGTTTTGCTTGCAATTCGGATAGTTTCATAACTCGGTCTTGTCAGAGTGGTTTACCGGATCAACTGGACATTGCCTTTTTTCACGACCTCCCCTACTCCACTGATCTGTAAACGCGCATACCATACAAATACATTTGGCGGGAGCAGTTCCCCTTTATATGTCCCATCCCAACCGACTGTTTCATCATTGGGTAACAGGTCAGTGCCTAAAAAAATCAGATCACCCCAACGATCAAAAACAGCCAGCTCAAGGATCCGTTCCACTGCAGGTCCTGCAAATATGGTAAAAACACCGTTCTCTTTTGATTCAGGCTTAAACGCATTTGGAATGTACAATTCGATGTTATCCTCGACCTGAATAGCTAACTCGTCGTTGGCACTGCATCCGTTCACATCTTCTACCACCAAGCCTAATACCACCGGATCCTGAATAATCACCGGCTGTGCCAGATCCATATTCCCGGGTATAAACAGGGTATCCGGGGTCCATCTGACGCTGGCTGGAATAAAACCGGGAGGGTCCAGGATCGCAGTCAACAGTACCTGGGTCCCCGGAGCAACTACAGTTTGGTCAGCCAGGAGAGTTACTGAAAAAGACAAAGGTTCTTCCATTTGGATAGTTTCAGTCCACTCACACCCCTGGGCATCTGTAATCTTGACCTGGTAGACACCAGGTACCAATCCGGCAAACACAGGATCCTGGCTATAGGAAGCGCCATTATCAATAGAATACTGGAATGGTGCTGTACCGCCACTAAGGTATTGGAGTACAATTGTACCATCGGACAGGCCGGGACAGGTCACCTGATCTACCTGTACGTTAGCCTGCATCTCCCCGGCGGCCAGCACTTCAACGGTATCCAGGGACAAACAACCATTTGCCAGGTTCAACACCGAATACACGTAAGTTCCTGGTTCGTCCACCATGATCAGGTCACCATCCACCGTTTGAGTGACCACGCCGTTCTCCAGGCGTTGCCATTTTGTCTCCGGCATACTCCCGGCAGATGCGAAATTACCCTGCAGCGGCAAACTTGTGCCGTCACAAGGCAACCATCCAGTATCTGCCGGGTCGGTGTTAAGCGCAGGCAACGCAGTATCAGCCATTACGGTTATCTGAAGAGACACCTCGCAATTCTGGCCATCGGTAACCGTAACATCATACCCTCCCGCAGTTGTCACCGCCTGAATTGCCTGATCCGGCAAAGCACCTGCAGGGCCGTTCCAGATATAGTGATACCCGGGAGCGCCACCCAAAACGCCTATTTCCACCAGTGGGGCGGCGCAGGTGATCGTATTGGTGAAAGATGTGACATCAGGTACCATTCCAACCGATTCTACAAGAACAGACAGGCTGCTCGTACAGCCCTGTTCATCTGTAACCATGACCGTATATACGCCTGGAGGCAAATCATATATATCGGGCGCCGTATCATTATTTGACCATAAATAGGCATAAGGCATGTTGCCACCCGACACTGCCACCGTTACTGCCCCACCCTGACCACAGGTATCTGCCACCACGGTTTCCTGAACAACCAATGGCTCAGGTTGTCCAACCGTAAAAGAATCGGTCAGCATGCACCCATTCGCATCCGTTATTTTTACCGGGATAATGCCTGCTGCTGCGTCCTGTAGCAAATTAGTATCCGCTCCATTCGGCCAGGAGAACATATATGGCGACGTTCCCCCCTGTACAGCAAGGTCTATTGAGCCAGAAGCCTCCCCAAAACATCTGGCAGGAGAAATCTGGGCGGCTGTCACCTGAATCGGGTCCGGTTCGGTCAGAGTAAAAGACCGGAATTCCGGGCAGATACCGCCATAGGTAATCGTAAGCATATACTGCCCCGGTGCGAGTTGGCCCAATACTGGCATCGTGTCGCCAGTTGACCAGGTGTAGGATACTCCGGAAATCCCGCTTTGCTCTATCACTTCAATATGTCCATCATGCTCTTCATAACAGGAGATCATGCCTACCGTTTCGATTATGTCGAGACCGGGAAACTCCGGAACGTCCACGGAAGATTCAATGGAACAACCCGTGTTATCCGTGACCGTAAAGCCATAGGTTCCGGCAGGGACATTCAGCAGGCTGTCGGTAAGATCACCGGTCGACCATTGCAACTGGAAGGGCGGCTGCCCCTGGATCATTCCCTGAAAGATCACATGACCGGTCGAATCGCCCGGGCAGCTCGCCAATGTATCAAAAGCGGCAGGGATCAAGGCTGGCGGGTTATCCAGCGTGCTTGCCCATTTCGCCGTACAGCCGTTTGCATCAGTCAGGGTAACCTGATAAAATCCAAATGACAGCGTATCCAGGTCCTCCGTTACAGCACCATTTGACCAATAGTATGAATAAGGAGCCGTGCCGCCACCCACCTCCAGGTCGATTTGTCCATCTAGAGTGTTATGACAGGATGGGTTGATTCCGGTACCCGTTAGCACTAGAGCCGCCGGCTCCTCCGGAAGAAAGCCAACCACAGGCAGCGCACACAAGTCATTGCCATACATTATCTCCAGAAACAGGGAGTCCGGGCCAAGTCCCTGAAGGAGCTGAACCGTATCACCGGTTGACCAGAAGAAGGAAACATCCGGCACACCATTAAGCACCGATACGGCTATACTGCCATCATCTTCCCCGGAGCAGGATATTTGTTCTACCTCAAACTCGAGTTCCGGGACTGCAAAAGCATCCACTGTTTCCGACACCTCCAGGGTACAGCCCTTGCTGTCCGTAATGGTAACCGTATATATACCGGGCCCCGTTCCGTTGAGTTGAAGTCCGGTACTGTCGTTGGACCAGATATATATATATGGAGGAGTACCATTACTTACTCCTGAAATTGAAATACTCCCATTGGGTGTATCCACACAGGAAGATGTTGATAGGATCACACTATATTCCAATGGCAGCGGCTCCGCCAGTTCCGGAGCCAACTTCTGTGAACAACCATTGGCATCCGTAACCGTTACCAAATAAGTGCCGGCAAGGGCATCCGACAATGTCTCTGATGAAGAACTATCCTGCCAAATATAGGTGAACGGAGCAGCACCACTAACCACATTCAGTGTTATGGAACCCGTCCCCCCCGCACAGGCTATTTCCGTTGTTGCAGTCGAAACAACCAGCTGGTCCACCGCATTTACGGAAACCGAGCCAACCGTGCTGCAACCATTTGCATCGGTGGCCAATACCTGATAGGTTCCGGATACCAGGCCGGAGATCCAGGCAGTGGTGTCACCATTTGACCATTGAAAGGCCAGCGGAGTGACCGCGTTGAACCCGGTCACACCTGCTGCGGCCGGCGTGCCGGCACAATCGCCGTCCACAGCACTCAGCGTTATCTGTGGCACCCCTGATGTATCTACAAAGACAGAATCCTGCTGTAAACCGGAACATACATCCTCTACCTCCACCCAGTACAAGCCGTACCCGGTAACCTGAAAAGTGCTGTCCGTACTTCCGTCCTGCCAGGAATAACTGGCATAACCGGGTCCGGGCGATAACGTGAAGACAGTATCCGAACAGATCGAAATGTCCGATCCAAGTGTGAACGGCTGAGTGGGCACTTCGTAAGTAAAAGAGTCCAGGTTGTTTTCATAAGCGCACTCCGGGATACCGGTGGCCGGAAATGCCGTTTGCAGATTGTAGGGCGTTGGTAAAGTGCCGGTATCATTGATCACGGCAAAAAGGCCACCAGAGGCTTTGGGGATATGGAAAACAAACGTAAGGCAAGCACCTACCGGGATAGCTTGCGGCGTCACCGGTACACCAACCACCGTAGCATTCGAGGCAGTCGGATCCGAGGAATAAACAGCCAGGGGGATACCAGCCGGCAATGTCTGGCTTCCTGCATTACAGATCTCAACTTCCAACTCTATTGAGTCCTGGGCACAGGTGGCGGCTTTCACCTCCAGTGTTGCATCCGGCACGGGTTGATAGGGCTCAAAATTATCGTTGAATAATGGCGCCTGTCCAAGGAACTGGTTCAGTGGATAATTCCCGGAACCCGGTGCTGGAAATTCAATCTGATGGGCCTGTTGTTGCAAGGGGATGGTCAGGTCATCATTGACATTTACTATGAAATAAGCAAACTGGTTCCAGATGTTCCGCCCAGGCAGCCAGGGGGCGTCCCCAGATTTATATACCTGAAGCCGGCCGCGGTGGTCCGTTTGGGGGGTATTGTACCCGGAAAAGGTATAACCCGGCACAATGATTTCCGTGGTCCCGTCATTATCGGCATCGCCCAATACCGGGTATTCATCTCCGGTCAGAGACCCACACACCAGTGTCATCCAGTTGCGGTTGGCATCTACCCCGGGCGGAAAAGGTGCAGCGCCTCCATACAGGATACGAAGTACATTCTCATCGCGGTATATCAGTTCCTGAACACCATCTCCATTGAGATCAAAAGCGGTACAACTGGTAAATCCGGAGAAGTCGACCACTTCCTCGATCCACCAGTACGGTGTGGTCGGATTTTGAATGGATGCCTGTATATTGAAACAAACCAGGTGATCCCGGTAAGCGACTATGATTTCCGGAAAGTCCTCCAAAAAACCTTCTGTCCGGTCATCAAAAACATTGGCAATGCAAGCAAGGCCGCCGCTCCATTCACTTCCATCCATCGGATAAGGGAAAAAGCGAAGCAGCCCGTATTTGTTCCAGACGTATACCCCATACTCATCATCGTTTCGCTTGGAGGTAACCACCAGGTCCAGAACGCCATCCAGGTTAACATCTGCCGCGGCCGTATACCCGTCGGCATAAGTATTCCAGGGGTCCAGTTGATTGAGGTCGCGTTTAACTTTAATTTGGTTGCCCTCATTGTCGTCCGTGGTCATATCCACAGAGTAAATGGTAGGTCCCGCGCCCAGTTCTATTCCATTACAATCCGGATCGCCAAGACAATTATTCCGGGTAAGCAGATCCACAGCGACCGGGCTGGTAGCACCTTCCACAAAATTCCTGTAAAAGCATTGTCCGCGCGTCAGATTCCCCTTCAGTACAGATATCAACTGCGGATTAGCGGTATCAGCCAATTTAAACTCAAAGATCTCATTGCCGGAATATACCTCCGGTATTCCGTCTGCATCAAAATCAGCCAGATAGGGCTTTTGGTCCGGGAATTCAACCGGTGTACTTGAGGTGACCCAAAGTTCCATTGGGTCGGTTGGGCTTTCCGTATAATTCTTGTATACCCGGATATTCCGGTCATTGCAAATGATCAATAACTCAGGGATTCCATCCCGGTCAATATCTGCAACTGTGGGCGACGGCACCGGGTAGTTGTCAAAACCGAACGGAACTGTTAGTACATAAGGAGCGGCCGCATTGGCCCCATCACCCTTAAAGAACAACAACCGATTAGGGATACCATCGGGTTCTGCCGCCTCTGCTATAATGATCTCGGGGATACTATCGGTTTGCGGATTCATGTTGGCCAAAACAGGCGTGGCCACTACAGAAACTGCGTCTGTTGCAGACTGCCAGGCCAGCTTTGCCGCCACAGCACCCGTATCCGGCGGTGCAGTACATGCCGCACTGATAAAGCAGCCACAGTCCGGATCATAACAATCGATATAACCATCGTTATCATCATCCAGCTGGTTATCACAGATCTCCACCAAACGGGAAGCAGTGCCGGGATTCGAGTGTTGACTTAGGAGCGTTCCGGGAACAAATAGCAAAAGGGTTCCCGCCAGGGCAAGCAAACCGAGTTTCATAGGCGATAAAATGATTACTTGTGAAGATGTTGAAATGCGCCCAGGAAATCAGCTGCCGGGCATCAACATACAAGCGTGCAGATTAAAATGTATTAAGATTAAAGAAGAAGCGACGTATAATTATTGCAGTAAGAGGCACAAATCTAGTGCCAGATTAGGATATTTGTCGGGTTCCACGCCATTTGTCTACAAACTGCCGCAAGTATTCCCGAAACGGATTAACCTTAAACGTCAGGAACAGTACTCCAACTGCCCATACCATTGATTTTATCAACAACAACTGACCGGTTGGAAAAGGAGTGCGCGTACCTAACCATGCCAATACGACCAGCGGCACCAGCCAGGCCAGAATGGGAAAACCAAAGGTAAGCACTGACCCTAGAATGACCCCAAGCATGCGGGTTAACAGGAAAAGCAATCCAATACTTATTACATATACCGGAAACAACAGAAAAACAACGTCTTTGGCAATTTGACTGAAGAACGACCGCCTCGCCTCCAGGTCGCTTCCCACCCGGGCAAATACCGGACAACTCACCCTGGTGACAATTTATCCCTGACGTGCCTTCGGCAATACACATAAGTTGAAAGCCAGCTGATAGTACCCCAGCGCCGTTTTCCAGCTGCTGGCCAGACTTCCCGACTCATGCAGATTCAACTGTAATGCCTACCTTAACCCAATGGACCAAGTGATCAATCTGCAGGACCTCCGGGAAGAAGTAAATTACGCACTCATTTGGGGCACCCTGGGTTTTTTGGCGTTCTGGTTTACCGGACAATCGCCACAACTTTTGCGCTATTTTATTAACCGGTTCGGACAACATGCCGGCCAGGCCGCGCAAGTCTATCTGAAGCGACTGGTCGGCATTATCGGCTTTGGCCTGCTGCCCGGCATTATCCTGGTTTCAGATGCGGAAATGGACTGGGCAGACTACGGGGTTGTTCCGCATATCACACCGGTCGAATGGTACTGGATGGCCGGGCTGGGAGCCCTGGTCATCTTCATGACATCCCGTTCTACCCGGCAGGCGGACAACCTGAGACAATATCCGGAGATTCGCCAGCTTCCCTGGAATACCCGATTACTGGTTTGGAGCGCCCTGAGCTGGGTGGGCTACCTGATCGCTTATGAATTGTATTTCCGTGGATTTTTATTGTTTTCCTGTACCAGGGCATTTAACCCTGCAACCGCCGTTGTGGTAAATACAGTAATCTACTCGCTCGTACACGTCCCGAAAGGGGCTAAAGAAGGCATCGGAGCTATACCACTTGGTATACTATTGTGTTATATCACCCTGGATACCGGCAGTATCATCGTACCGGTAGTGGTACATATTATACTCGCACTCTCCAATGAGTGGTTTTCACTTAAATACCGGCTGGAAGCCACAACTACTTTGGACAAGCAGCAATAAGCCGGAAATCAACTTTATTATTGGAACAAGGTGCCGGACTGACTGGGCGGTACAACACCGATATGGCGATATGCCTTTTCTGTGGCGACCCGCCCGCGTGGCGTACGTTGCAAATACCCCTCCATGATCAGGAATGGCTCATGGACTTCTTCAATAGTACCGGGTTCTTCACCTACCGCAGTGGCTATAGTAGTCAGGCCTACTGGTCCGCCTTTGAACTTATGGATAATTGCAGAAAGGATTCTGTTATCCATTTCATCCAGGCCATGGTCATCCACATCCAAAGCCCGGAGACCATATTCGGCAATTTCCCGATCCACCACGCCGGAGCCTTTTATTTGTGCGAAATCCCGGATCCGACGCAACAAGGCATTAGCAATCCTCGGTGTGCCCCGGCTTCGTCGGGCAATTTCCTGCCCTCCCTCTTCGGTCATCGAGATCTGCAGGATGGACGCAGACCGGTGCAGGATTTTTTGCAGTGTGTTTACGTCGTAGTAATCCAGCAGGCAATTGATTCCAAAACGTGCCCGTAACGGGGAAGTTAGCAGGCCCATTCTGGTGGTAGCGCCCACAAGCGTAAACGGATTGAGTGATATCTGGATACTTCTGGCATTGGGTCCGGAGTCGATCATGATGTCGATCCGGTAGTCCTCCATGGCAGAATAAAGGTATTCCTCAATAACAGTATTTAAACGGTGGATCTCGTCAATAAACAACACGTCTCCCGGCTCCAGATTGGTTAGAATGCCGGCCAGGTCACTGGGCTTTTCCAGAACCGGTCCGGAGGACATTTTCAGGTTGGCGCCGAGTTCATTGGCAATGATATGTGAGAGCGTCGTCTTTCCCAGCCCAGGAGGGCCATGCAGCAACACGTGATCCAGTGCATCGCCCCGCTGCTTGGCGGCTTCAATGAAGACCTGAAGGTTTTCTACAATCTTCCGTTGTCCGCTGAATTCATCCAGCAGTTTAGGACGCAGCGCTTTCTCAATAAGTTTCTCTTCGCCGGTACCGGGCTCGTTTGCAAATTCTTTACTCAAGTCAAAGAGGATGGATTCGGGGTCAAAATTCAAATTTTTTGTTTTGAAAACAAAATTTAATCAGCAGTTTTTGTTTATTTGCCGGTACCATACCCAACTCACACGGACAAGGTCTCCTTTTATGCAACCTGATATTTTTATTGGCTCCCTTCGGCTGTCCGAACCAGTAATTGCCCTCACCGGCATGCTCATTGCCCTGACTTGTGCCTATAGCTGGAAGCAATTGGCACCCAGGGTGCAACGTGTACCGGCCCAATTCTGGGTACGGCTGTTTTTCGGCATGATGGGCGCTTCAGCATTGGTAGGGGCTGTTTTTGGTCATTTATTTTACTATAAGGCCGGCTTTACCGGGAAATTTATCAGTTGGTCGCTCAGTATTCTGAGCCTTGCGGCTATGGCACAGGCAGCCCTGGCGCACAAACGCCAATATGAACCGGATGCCCCGGGACATCCCTGGCTTTCCGGGCTGAACCTCGCCCTCATGCTCCTGGCAGTTGGGATTTCCGGTTTCCGGCGCGAGTTTCACTGGGTGGAAGCCCACAGCGCCATCGCTATGGTCGGGTTCGTGGCACCGATTGAGATTTATCTGCTTCGAAAATACAAGGCATCCGGGAGCAATCTTCTGCTCTGGTCCTTGCCCGTTGCCGTACTGGCTGTCTTACCACACGTGTTCAAATGGTCACCCAGTGTGTGGTTTACCTATTTTGATGTTGGGCACCTGATCCTTTGTGTCAGCCTGTGGCTCATACTGCGCGGGGCAATCCGCCTGGCGCCGGAAGGTGTCTAAAAACCGGTTACAGGAAATCGCTGATCGGCACGTATTGGACTCCGGGCCTGAACGGCCGTTCTAACAGCCGCACAATAGCCTCAAATACGGATACCTCTGCAACGAAATCCGCATCTTCCAGTTCCAGCACAATGATTGGAGTTTCCGGCTCTTTTTTAAAATAATCCAGGTATGCCTGTTGCAGTTCTTCCAGATAGGCATCCTTGATCAGCACCTCCATCTCCCGTCCGCGTTTGCGGATCTGTTTCTGCAGCACAGGTACCGGACGGTGCAGGTACAACAGGAGATCAGGCTTGGGAAAAGTGGCATTCAGGACCGTAAACAAGCGCTGGAACAGGCGGAACTCTTCCCCACTCAGGTTGTTCTTGGCAAATAAGAGCGTCTTTACAAAAAAGTAGTCGGCAACCGTAAGAGAGGAGAACAAATCCGGCTCTGCAAAGTGTTCCAGGAGTTGTTTATGCCGCTCCGTCATAAAAAACAACTCTACCGGAAAGGCATAGCGTTCGGGCTGTTCATAAAAGAACGGCAGGAAGGGGTTGTCTGTAAATTGCTCCAGTACCAGGGCGCAGTCGAAATGACGGGCCAGCATTTGACATAGTGTTGTCTTGCCAGCGCCGATATTTCCTTCAATAGCAATAAAACGATACGGGAGGGACACAGCCGGTATGATTAAGGATAAAACGTGATCAGCTTTGCACTTTCAACCCGGCCGGTCAATCCAGCATTACCACATCAGACGGGTCGTCACAATTGAAATACAACTCATCAATGGTCTTCTTCAGCACCGGGTGCTCCAGATCCGGTTCGATCTCCATGAGCGGAACCAGGATAAAAGCACGTTTGTGCAACTCCGGATGTGGTATTTCCAGACCTTTGTCCCGGATCCGGCGTTTACCGTAAAACAGGATATCGACGTCAATGATCCGGGGGCCCCACTTCTCCTGGTCCTTCCGCTTTCGTCCCATTTCCCGCTCAATACGGGCTATTTCATCCAACAGTTCGCGTGGTGACAGCGTCGTATTCAGCATGATCACCTGATTCAAAAAAGGATCCTGCTCCTTGTTACCCCATGGTTCCGTTTCATACACATGGCTCTTTTTAACCGCTTTCCCGATTGAGTTTTTCTCGTTCAGAAAAGATCTTCATAATGGGTGTTCCAATCTTGACAGTATCTCCCTCAGAAACAAAAATCTCTTCAATGGGGCCACTTCCCAGGGCAAATGCCTCGTATTGATTTTTTGCTTTGATCAGGCCTGAGGCATAGACAGACTCCGTAATAGTCCGCACTTCTGGATAGATCACTTCCGATTCTGACCCACCACAAGAAGTCAAGAAAGTGAAGGTAAGAAAGCAGATGATGGGAAGGGTTGAGAAAAAATCAGTGAAAAGTTGCTTTTTCATACGATTGTTGATCCTTTGCCAAAGGAAAGATTAAAGGTTTTGAAAAATACTGAGAAAAATCATCCCAAGCC
>SBHD01000402.1 GCA_006226345.1 Bacteroidota bacterium
AACGAAACAGCATCATAACCCAGCGCAGCAAAAGCATCCGGCACTGCACCATTGTATTCGGCACTGTAGGCATTCCGAAAATCCTGAACGGCAGTGTTCGGATTATCAGCACCCAGGTAGGCATGTGTGGTAAAGTACACATCTGCGATGTCGGAATTAGCGGCCCAGCCGGCCTCGGAATCATAGCCATCACCACCGATCACGGGGCTGCTGATACCCTGTTGACGAAGTTCGCGGACGATCGGAGCGATCCGGTCTACAATAGCAGCCGACAGGAAAACGATGTCTGAGTTCGGCAACCCTTGTGTAAGCATGCCGGGGTTTGCCGGATCATAGCCGCGAACAAAGGCCACCGTCCCGCCAAGCGATTCAAACCGCTCCCTGAAATATTGCTGAAGCAGTATGGTGTAGGTATCGATGGAATCGTATAGTACTGTGGCTGTCCGGGCATTAAGTGCATCGTATGCCCATTCAGCTGCCGCCGCGGCTTGTACGTTATCACCAAAACACGCGAGGTAGAGGAAATCAGGCACTTGAGCGGGCAGTTGTGGGGAAGTAGCGCCCGAAGTAAGGAAAACTCGGTTAGCCGTTTTGGCAGTGGGCGCGGCGGCAAGCACCATATCGGTATCGGAGAAGCCCATAAAGGCCACTACTGCCGGGGCTTCCTGCAGCACTTCATTTACCTTTTGCCGGATGACCGCAGTATCGGTCTGCCCGTCCTTGAGTAATAACTCAACCGAACGGCCCAGGATACCGCCGGCTTCGTTCAATTCTTTGACAGCGAGCAAGGCGCCCCGGGAGGACGGGATATCCAGGTCGCTTTGCGTACCGGTCAGGTTGTAAACAGCCCCGATCTGTATCGCCTGATTTGCATTACGGTCATTGTCCTTGCAGGCAATGAATCCGCAACCCAGAATGAGTAGCAAAATAATCGAAAGATGTGTGTTTTTCATTTTATCCTATATTGTAAATGTAGTGACTGGTTTCTATCCGGATGTTGCCATTTTGCTGATATGGATCGAAGAACGCCAGCAGCGGTTCTGTTTGCAGACCACTCAAATTAACCCCAAAAATGAAGCGTAACATTTTTAGGCGATTCTCCCTGCTATCGGGAAAGTCTACAAGAAAAAAGACCCTTTCTCGTCGCCACTGCAGATTCAGTTGATCCAGTGCACCTGCCATGTTATCACCGGTAAAGTACGGGACTTCTACCCCCACCATCCCATAACCATAGTTCCAGCATTGGATGATCGTATTTTCGGCGCCGGCCATAGCAGCGAGAAGTTTCCCTCCCGGGCGAAGGCGGCTGGAAAGCGCGCCAAGCACGCTGACAAGTCCATCGACATAGTACAGCACATGATTGGCAAGTATCAGGTCAAATTTAGCCATTTTTGGCACCTGAAATAGTGTAGGATAGTCCTGAACAACATATTCGGTATATGCCTGAAGCCTTTCCCGGCTCCGTTTCCGTGCAATGGAACCCGGCTCCGTGATCGTGAGCGTTAATTTATCTGGTCTCCACCCCACCCTATCCAGGAACCGGGAAGAAAAACTTCCCGTTCCCGACCCAAAGTCGAGCAGGTGAGCCGGCTGGCCAGGAAGATCAATAGAAGCAACATGAGGCAAATACGCCTTCAGGTCTGCCTCCGACTCGGTGGAATGCTGCTCAAAAAACAAATAGTCGTCAAGGATCGGATCAAATGATCCGTCTTCAATTATAGCCATAACCTGATTCACGTTGTGGGCCGGACTTGCCAGACGGACTCATATAACCGGAATTCATCCAATTTTGTAATACCGGAGACCATTAATTCCTTTTCGAAGATACGCCGCAATAAACTTCTGGATCTTTGATCCTGGTATTTCCAGGGCTCCAGCTGTAAAATTGCCTGTAGCTGGTTATTGCCCAGCTCGAGCAAGGCCGGACGGACCTCCGTGGTCAGGTCGGCGTATGTGTATGGCTGATATCCCGCCTTTTGCCAGGTAGCAAACCAGTGCTGTTGGACTTTTTTGGCCAGGTCGATCTGTATTTGAAAATAAGTATAAATCGAGGCCGAATCGAGCCCCAATGCAGTAGCCTGTTTTATGCTGCTTTCCAGCACAACCTTTTCGCGTTCCAGATCCTCTATGGGCAACTGATGCTCCCATTTATACGCTGCAACGTCTTTCATTAAACTCAACCGCTTATTCATGAGTGTAGCCAGTTTTTTCGCTTCTTTTACCGGCAGGTCCGGCACTTTCTCCGGGACTCCTCCCAAATGGACCTGGGCCCGTACCTCTTGCCAAGGCCTAGCCCAGGCAGCCAAAGCCAGAAACAATAATAATGGGGTAATTGCTCTCATCAAATGCGGTCAAATTGAATGAATAATTTATATGTACAAAGGTGCTGGCATTTTACATGTCAAGAGTGGAATATTGTTTCGTTTTCTTGGACTATTGTTTAAAAGGCTGACTCAAACACACCTTGGTGGAAGACCAATTTATACCGGTAGAAAGCAGAAGAGATCCGGGGCTGCACGTCTTACCTGGAGTAATACGCTCAGCCCCGGACCTCTTCTACAACGCCCTTTCTTCAGATTTATAAAAACCAGGGTGTGTCTGAAAAATATTCACCAGGCATACTCTAATTCCTGATTTTCACCAACTCCGCTTCTAATTCCACTTTTGCGTTATTCGCTTCTGTTGTCAGGGTTCCGGTGAGCAGGTTATTCTTTTCGTAGGGGTCATCCGACAGATCATACAGCTCTTTTTGCCCGTTGGCATTGATAATCAGTTTGTATGCGCCATTACTGATCGCCCACAGATCATCCGTCCCGTCATTCATTTCTGAATATTGAAAATCTCTGTGTTTCCCCACACTGCTCAGAAGCGGTTTGAAACTTTTGCTATCGTGAACCTCCGAAATTTGAGCACCGGCAAGATTGGCGATGGTGCTGAAAATATCTGTACTGCAAATCAGGTTGTCATCCACACCTGTTCGATTCACCCCTTTCCCTGAAACGAACATGGGTACATTTATACCACCCTGATACAAGCTGCCTTTGACTGTTTTACTTGAATAGGGTGCCTGCGCCACTTTGTTTGGCGTACCATTATCACCAATAAAAAGAATAACAGTATTACTCAGCTCGTCTTCGGGTATTGCCGCTAACAGCCGGCCGATCTGATAATCCATTGCTTCAATAGCAGCCAAATAGTAAGGCACTGGATCCAGGTCATCGGTATATTCCGGCAAGTCACCCTGGGAATGCATTTCTGTTGGCGGGACATGAAAGGGGGTATGCGGCGCATTAAAGGCCAGCCAAAGAAACCAGGGCTTTGTCTGACTATTAACCCAGTCAATAGATAAATCGCTAAATACTTTTGACGTGTATTCCGTTTGCAATCTGCCGGCTCCGCTTTCCGTTAATTGCCACTTATAATAATCCTGTACGCCGCCTCCGATCAATCCGGCATAGTAGTCTATTCCAAAAGATTCCGGATTGATCGTTGCATTCTCCCCGGACAGGTGCCACTTTCCAATAATTGCCGTGGAATAGGCATTGCCAGTCGCTTCATTTATATATTGCTGTAAGGTCTTTTCAGACTGATCCAATTTATCGTTCGCCCATTTCACTCCGGTTCTGTACCCGTACTTTCCTGTAATTATGGACGCTCTTGTAGGACTGCAGGTTGGATTAACCCACAGGTTACTGAAAACCAACCCTTCGTCTTTTATCTTGTCGAGATTGGGGGTATTAGGCTTGATGCTACCTTCAGAAAAACCTGAAGTGGCATCCTTGCCCATATCATCTGCTATTATTAACAGGATATTCGGAGTATTTAAAGTGTCGGTGTCAGCAGGGCCACCTTCCTTCTTGCAACCATATAAGAATGCAATAAATAAAAAAAGCAAAATCCGGTTCATATACTTTATTCTAGTCTGTTATTTTTATTT
>SBHD01000189.1 GCA_006226345.1 Bacteroidota bacterium
TGGCCGATGCGGATCAGGATAAGATCGTTACCCTCAAGGAAATCGACCGGTATCTGGAAGACCGGGTAAGCAGGGAGGTCGCACCGGAAAACCAAAACCCCATGACCATCGGAAACAAGACGGAAAAAATGGTGGACGTATACCCGGCGCTCCTGGAGCAGCTGCAAAAAGGACAAAAAGGACAAATGCCGGTGTTCACCGCCACCGAATCCCGGGGTATCGAGGACGATGTTTTGGCGGCAGCCGATTCCAATATAGTGGAGCTGTACACAGCCTTCCGGAAGGCCATTAAGGACAAGCAGTTTCTCCAGCCTGCCAACGCCTGTGCCGATTATTATTACGGCATACTGAGCCGGGAGCCGCAACTGGAGCGCCTGCATTTAAGCATGCGCCGCAACTATGCTGCCGCCCTGCAGGACGATGCCCAGCAAGTGGTTAACTTAATATTGAAAGCCGATCGACAGCTACTTGAATATTCCCTCCAAACCCGGGAGAAAGAATTTGGAGACTTCCCAAAGTACCTGGAGCGGGCAGCCGAACTCCTAGGAGAGGGTCATTATATGTATAAACAACTTCAGGCTAGAAAACTGTATTTTGAGGGCTATCTGCTCTTTCACAGAACATTATTCGCAGGTTATAACGAGGAGGAAGGTGAAGAAATTCTGGCCTTGTACAGAAAAGCACTACAGATAGAACCCGACTTGCCCTTTGTATACTTTGAGATGTGCAGGACCTATGCCGTAAAATTCCATCAACTGGATTCGGCCGGGTTGTATGCAGAAGCCGCTTATGCAAGAGCGCCCGGCTGGGTTACACCATATGCCCAAATGGGTTTTTACTATGGTCAATATATGCAAAACCCGGAAACATATGACAAAGCCGAATATTACCTGGGCAAAGCCATGGAAATAGATTCCAATGCATATATCGTACGGATCAGAAGGGCGAGTCTTTTCTACACAATGGCTCGATGGGATGAAGCGGAAACGGAATACAAAAAAACACTTCAAATCGATTCAGCCTCCTTCGTTCCATTACTTGGACTTGGGGGTATTTCTCTGCGAAAGGGACAGTTTGAAGAGGCGGAAAAGTACTTTATAAAAGCCATCCGGCTCGATTCGACTTATTCCTTTCCCTACAGTAATTTGGGAGCTATTTACCTGGTTACCCGCCGCTACGGGGAAGCAGAAGCATATTTAAAAAAAGCCATTCAACTAAACCCGGCAGATGCAAATGCATATTATAACCTTACCTGTTTGCAAGCCTTGCAAAGTCAGCCGGACAAAGCCTTTGACTACCTGGAACAGGCATTAAAACTCAACTACAATGAATTCGATCATATGCAAAAAGACACCGACCTCGCCCCGCTGCGGGAGCAAACGGAACGCTGGGAGGCGCTGATGAAGAAATATTTTCCGGATAAGATGTAAAACTGCAAGATGTAAAAATTAAGAGCGTGTAAGCGTCTAAATTCAAATCGCCATATGAAAACGAACCTGCTGCTGGGTGTTATCCTGTTCCTGCTCCCGGGCACCCTCTCCGCCCAGGAGCGCGGCGTCACGCCATCCAACCATCAAACCATCCAACCATCCAACCATCCAGCCACCACCTACGCCGTGGTCGTCGGCATATCCAATTACCAGGACGAGGGCATTCCTGACCTGCGCTTTGCAGATAAGGACGCAGAGGCCTTCGCCAACTTCCTGCGCTCACCGGCTGGCGGCGCACTCGACGGCGACCACCTTCGAATGCTTGTCAATTCGGAGGCTACAGGTGCGCAAATTGTCAACGCACTGGACTGGTTGCTGGAGGTCGTGCACGAGCAGGACAAAGTCATTATCTACTTTTCCGGGCATGGCGACGTGGAAGCCAAACGAATTTCTCAGCCCGGCTACTTGCTGGGCTGGGATGCGCCGCCCAGGGCATATGCGGCCGGCGGCACCATGAACGTACGCGATTTCCAGGATTATATTACCACACTCGCGGTGCAAAACAAAGCCCAGGTAGTGGTCATCACCGATGCCTGTCATTCGGGGAAATTATCGGGTAGCGATGTCAACGGCGCCCAGCTCACGGGCCAGAATCTCGCCCGGAAGTTCGCCAATGAACTTAAGATCCTCTCCTGCCAGCCCGACGAATACAGCATCGAAGGCGAGCAATGGGGCGGCGGCCGCGGTGCCTTTAGTTACCACCTGATAGACGGCTTGTATGGACTGGCAGATGGGAACAATGACCTTTCCATCAACCTGCGGGAAATCAGGAATTACCTGGAAGAGCATGTTTCGTCCGAGGTGGCGCCGCACAGCCAAACACCCATGATAGTGGGCAGCGGAAACGAAGAACTGGCCGCTGTCTTGCCCGAAATCCTCGAGCAGATCCGGGAAGGCCGGAAGGGGCAACTGCAACTGTTCACTCCCACAGAATCGCGGGGCATCGAGGAAAAAATACTTGCCTCGGTGGATACCGCTGTGCAAGGTCTGTATGCTGCTTTTCAGAAAGCTCTTGAAAAAAAGCAATTCCTGAAACCGGAAAAGGCCTGTGCCGACGCCTATTACGAGCAATTGATCCGGGAACCGGCATTGGAGCCTTTGTATTCCTCCATGCGCCGCAACTACGCTGCCGCTTTGCAGGATGACGCCCAACAGTTTTTAAACCACATGTTAAACGGTGGTCTTACAGAAAAAACCCTGAAAGGGACCACTACCAGCTACGCCCATTACCCGGAATACCTGGAAAAAGCCGCCGGCTTGCTGGGAACGGATCACTATATGTACCCCGTTTTGCAGGCAAGGAAATATTTCCTGATTGGTTATATCTCCAACGATGCCCGGAAAAAAAAGGAATCCTTCCAAAGGGCACTGGAACTGCAACCTGATATGCCCCATGCCTATGCTTATTTGATCCAGTCTTACACGAAAGACCCGGATTCAGCCAGGTATTATTTCAATAAAGCCACCGAAATAGCTCCGAAATGGATCTATCCATACATTTTACTTGGAAACCAGTACTCCAGTCTGGGTAAGTGGGACAACGCTGAAAAAGTCTATTTGCAGGGTATGGCATTGGATTCTGCCACACAACATGTAAAATACTGGTTAGCCCTTTGTTATTTCTTTCAGAATAAATACGACCTGGCGGAGCCTCTGTTTAAGGAGGTCATTGAAAGTCTCTCACCCGATCTTAGTCACCCTCTGGTCAATGGTTATTTGGGGTTACTTTACATGCAAACCGGCCGCTTTGACCTGGCGGAAAAACAGTTCAAAAAAGCCATCCAACTCGATCCTACAGATCCCGAATATCACCTTAATCTCGGGTGGCTCTATTTTATTACTGACAGACTCGAAGAAGCAGAGCGGGAATTTCAATATCTGCTCTCCAAGGATACTTACTTCCGTTTTGCTAACAACAACCTTGGGCTGCTATATGCTAAAACAGGCAACTATACAGAATCGGAAAAGTATTTATCCAAAGCAAAGGAGCTGTCCCCGGAAAGTGGGGAAAATTATATTTACCATGCCGTGTTGTACAGTACGCAACATCAAATCGACAAAGCCTTCGAATACCTCGAACTGGGTTTCCAATATGGCTGGAATTATCCGCCGTTTGATATTGATATAAATGAGTATCCCGCTCTTGCTCCTTTGCGCGAACAAACAGCACGCTGGAATACCCTGCTGAAAAAATACTTCCCCGACGAATTCAAAGACTGAGAAAGGTAAAACCGCAAAATGTAAAAGTTAAAAGTCAAAAGGAAGGCCGTGTAAGCGTCCAAAATCAGAACGCCATATGAAAACGAATTTGCTGTTGGGTATTATCCTTTTCCTGCTCCCGGGCACCCTCTCCGCCCAGGAACGCGGCGTCACGCCCACCAACCATCCAACCAACCAGCCAGCCAGCCATCAATCTACCACCTACGCCGTGGTCGTCGG